>JAYKHL010000231.1:0-12815 GCA_035284865.1 Candidatus Sericytochromatia bacterium
ATGACGGGATCGTCCGGAGCCAAGCCCTCGGCCGCGCGGTAGTGGTCGATGGCGTCGTCGTACAGTCCCAGCCGGTAGAGCACGGCCCCCAGCTCGCAGTGTGGCTCCAGCCACTCCGGTGCAAGGCGGCAAGCCTCGGCAAGTTGCTGTCGTGCGGCCGTGAGGTCTTGCCTCTCGTGGGCCAGCCGTCCGAGGTGGTACCGCACCTCGGCGTTCTGGGGCAGCCGTTCGGCCAGTGCCAGGAGGCGTTCGGCGGCTTGGCTGTGCTCCAGCAGGGTCATGTGGGCCCTGGCCGCCATGATCTGCGCGGCCGGTTGCTGGGGATCCACCTCGAGGGCTCCCTGGGCCCAGCGCAACGTGGCCGGTGGGTCCTCCCGGGACCGTGCCAGGTCGGCGAGCGCGAGCAACGCCCCGAGGTGCCGGGGGTCTCGCTGGACCACGGCTTGCCATGTTGCCTCGGCCTGATCGAACTCGCCAAGCTGCCGGTGGAGGGTGCCGATCTGGTTCAGGACGGTGGCATCTTCTGGCGTCAGGGCCCGCAGGCGTTGCAGCACCTCGAGGGCCTCGCCATGGCGCTGCTGCTGGGTCAGCAGCCAGGCCAGCGTGCTCAGGGCCATGGCGTGCTCGGGCTCCAGCGACAGCACGTGGCGAAGCTCGCCCATGGCGCGATCGAGCTGACCCACGGAGGCATAGACCACGCCAAGGTTGAAACGGGCCTTCACGTTCAGGGGGTGGGACGCCAGCAGCTGCTGGTACTGCTGGATGGCGGCCTCCGACTCGCCAAGCTGGTGCAGGGCCTGCGCCACGTTGCCCCGCGTCAGCTCGAGGCCGGGGTCAATGGCCAGGGCTGCCTCGTAGGCTGCCACCGCCTCATGCAGGTGCCCCGCTTGCTGGAGTTGCACGCCGTGTTGATGGTGGGCAATGGCCTCGGGCTTCATGCGCCCATTATAGGTCATCGTCAACCGGTCGCTGGGACGGTCGGGTATCATGGGCAGCGTGTCGCGTCCCCCTTCGCCATCGCGGACTCGCGGCCCTCGCTCCCTCGCAGCGGGGGGGGCGGTGGGGCCTTTGCTCCTCCTGGTGCTGGCCTCCCGCTTGGGCTGCTGGTGGTTGGGGGTGCGGCTGGACGTCACCAACCTGCTCCATGGCTGGCACCTTCTGGAGCCGGCGTGGTTGACGGCGGATCTGCTGAGGAGCGTCTGGCACCTCCACGCGACGCCGCCCTTGCTGAACCTTGGGATCGGGGTCGTGCTCAAGGTGGCTGGCCCGGCGGCCCTCGCGCCGGCCTTCTGGGCCTTGGGGGGGCTGCTCACGGTGGCCCTGCTGGCCTTGTTGCGGGGGCTCGGGCTGGGGGCCTGGTCGGCGGCGGGGCTGACGGCCTTGTTCATGCTCAGCCCGGCGTGCCTGCTGTACGAGCACTGGCTGTTCTACACGTACCCCGTGACGCTGCTGCTGGTGGCGGGGACGTGGGCCTTCCACCGCTGGCTCCAGACGGGCCGGGTTGGCCTCGCCTGGCTGTCGGGGGCCAGCTTCGCTGCGGCCTCCCTGACCATGGCGGCGTTTCACCTGCTCTGGCTGCTTGCCGTTTCCTGGTGGGGGCTCCTTGCGGCGCGACGACAGGGCCTTGAGGGATGGGGAGTCCGGCTGGCGTTCGGCCTACCGGCCGCCCTGGTGGCTGGTTGGTATCTGAAGAACCTGCTGCTGTTCGGGGTGTTCGGGCCCAGCAGCTGGTTGGGGATGAACCTCTCGCGGGTCACCCTTCGAGAGATTCCGCTGGCCCGCCGGGAGGCCTATGTGGCGGCGGGACGCCTCGGGCCCGTGGCCCTCAAGCCGGCGTTTGAGGGAGTCGAGGCGTATGCCGGGCTGTACGAGCCGACGCCTCCGACCGGGGTTCCAGCCCTGGATGCCTGCCGGAAGGCCTCCGGCGCTCCCAACATGAACCACCGGGACGTGGTGCCCATCGCGCGGGCGTTCCAGGCGGAGGTTCCCCGCGCCCTTGCGCTGGAGCCCGGCCGCTGGGTTCGCTCCGTGGCGCTGGCACAGGCCGTCTACTTTCAGCCCGCCTCCGACTTCCCGTTCCCCGGCGCGAACCCCCGCCTGCTGAGGCCCTGGGCCGAGTTCTACGAGGCGGCCTTCGGTGGCTGCTGGCGCCCCTGGCTGGGCCCGGCGGCCCGAGAGGCAGGCTTGGGGGAGCGGGCCGTGCGCCGGGCGGCCTGGTGGCTTGTGGTCGCCACGCCGCTCCTGGTGCTGTGGGCCCTGCGGCGGGCTGGCCCTGGCACGCCCCGTGGGGCCACCCTGGGGCTCGCCGTCGGCTGCGTCGTGTTCGTCTGGGCCCTCGGCTTCATCGAGCAGGGGGAGAACAACCGCTTCCGCTTCGCCACCGACCCCCTGCTGCTCGCCCTGCTGGCCGCCTGGCTGGCGGAGCGGCGAGCGGGGCTGCAGGGAGCCAGCGCCCGCCCGGGTGACAGGCCGCTATAATGGGAATGCCATGTCCGCTCAGGCTGCCCTTCAACTCGCGTGCCGCGCCCTCGCGACCCTGGCCCGGCGGCTCCCACGCCCCGTGGCGCTGAGGGGCGCCGACGGCGTGGCAGCATGGGCCTGGTGCCTGTTCCGCCTGACGCCCTGGCGGGGACACCTTCACCGCGTGTTGCGAGGCGCTTGGGGCGTCGAGGAGACGGCTGCGGAGGTGGGCCGCGTGGCTCGGTCTCACGTCCGCGAGCTGGCACGCAACATCGTCGAGTTGCTGCGCTTGCCCTTGTTTCCGGTCGAGCGTGGGGCGGTGGTGGCAGGTGCCACGGGGTGGGAGCACGTGGAGGAGGCCCGCGCGGCCGGCCGGGGCGTGATCGTCGCCACGGCCCACTACGGCAACTGGGAGGTGCTCGGGGCCGAGCTTGCTGCGCGCGGGTTGGTGCTTCATGTCCTCGTCCAGCCCCCCAGCCAGGCGGCCTTTGCGCACCTCTTCGTGGAGCTGCGAGACGCCGTGGGCGTGCGCACCTGGTCCAACGGAGGGCGCGTCGCGCTGCGGCCTGTGCTGCGGGCCTTGCGGGCTGGCGAGGCGCTGGGGTTGCTCGCGGATCAGCACGGGGAGGCCCAGGAGGCGATCGTGCGGCTGTTCGGCCGGCCGGTTTCGGCGCCCACAGGCGTCTTCTCGCTGGCCCGCCGGACGGGGGCGGTGGTGCTGCCGATGCGGGTGGTCCGGGGACCCGACGGCAGGCACTGGCTCCACGTCGAGCCCCCTCTGGCCCCCAGTGGGGATGACGAGGCCGACATGCAGCGTCTGTACGCCTGCTACGAGCGCTGGATCCGCGAGCATCCCGACCATTGGCTCTGGGTGCACGACCGCTGGGCCCGTGAGCCTGAGCTGAGACGGCCGCCGGTGGGGCCGCTGCGAGCGCCCGGCGGTGTCCCGGCGGGAGGGGCGGCGTGATCGTGACGCGTCCCTCGTTCAGCTGGATCACCGCCGGGGTCTGGCTGATGCCCCTGAGCTTTGCGGCGACGGCCGTGAGCCTGATGGGGGCGTTCTGGCGTGAGGCGTTGCTGAGGCTGCAGGCCCGCGAGGTGGGGGTGTGGCCACGCACGACGATCGGGCGAGCCTGGCTGCTCCTGTTGCTGCTCGGGCTTGGCTCGACTGCGCGCTCGCTGCGGCCGCTCGAGAGCCTGTTCGGCTGGCTGGGAGGCCTTGGCTACGCGATCACCTTCACCGTCGCCACCTGGACGATCGTCACGCCTGGCCGCTTGAAGCAGCTCCACAAGGCCCTGTTCCAGGTGGCCGTGGCCATGGCCGTCTTCGGGCTGGCCGTGTATGCGGCCGACCTTCACTGGCGCTGGCACCTCTCCCCGGAACTCGAGGTCGTCATCGGCACCGCTGATCGACGCGTGAACTCCGTGATGTACCACCCGAACCTGTTCGCAGGCTTCCTCGTGCTCGCGATGGGCGCCGGGCTGGGCCTGTTTCACCAGATGGCCTCCAGGCCGCGCAAGGCGGCGATCGCCGTGGGGCTGGTCCTGGTCGGGCTGGCCCTGGTGCTCACGGCTTCGCGGGCTGGCTGGATCGGCGCCGGCGTGCTGCTCTCGCTGTTCGGCCTGCTGGTCGACCGCAGGTGGCTGCTGGTGCTGGTTGGCGGGGCTGCTTGTGCCGTGGCGGTGTTTCCCCAGATGGTCGTGGCCCGCCTCGCAGCGCTGGCCTGGGACAACCCGGCCTTCGACAGGTATCGGTTGATGGGCTGGATCTCGGCGCGCGACATGGTCGCGGCCCGGCCCCTGACCGGGTGGGGGCCGGGCACGTGGGAGGTGGCCTACCCGCCCTTCCGGCTGCCGGAGGAGACGGTCCACCTCCCGCACGCCCACAACTACTTCTTGCACGTGGCGGCGGAGTTCGGGATCCCCGTCATCGTCACGCTGACGGCCATCATTGCGGCGGTGCTCTGGCGAGGCTTGCGCGAGACGCGCCAGACCCAGTACCACCTGCCGGTGGCCGCCACAGGGTGTACGATGGCGGGCTACCTCGTGACCAACATGTTCGACTACACGCTCTCGGAGGGACGCAACGCGATGGCCTTTTTCTTGCTGCTCGGCGGCGTGGAGGCGGCCCGGCGGATGGCCAGGGCCGATCGCCCCCCGGAGCTGCGCCTGGCCCCGCCTGGCCCGGGCGCCGGGCCGCCGGGAGAGACCCCTTGACGGCTGCGCCGATGCTTTCGGTGGTGATCGCCACCTACAACCGGGGGCCCATCCTGGAGCAGTGCCTGCGGGCGCTGCTGACCCAGACCTTGTCGGCGGAGGCCTACGAGCTGGTCATCGTCGACGACGGCTCCACGGACGACACGCCCGAGCGGGTGGCTCGGCTGCGCACGGCTGTGCCGGCCTGGACCTACCACCGCCAGCCGAACGGCGGCCGCAGCCGGGCACGCAACGTGGGGGTGGCCCTCGCCCAGGGCGAGATCATCGTCTTCATCGACAGCGACATGGTGGTGGTGCCGACCTTCCTGGCAGACCACCTGGCGCTGCACCGGCGGGCCGGGGAGCGACCGGTCTACGTGCAGGGCCTCGCCGTCGACACCGATGACTTCGCGCATCCCACCGAGACCCCCGTGGGCCCGCTGGATGTCTCGGCGGCGTGCTTTGCGACCAACAACGTCTCCGTCCCCCGGGCCTGCCTGCTGGCGGTGGGCGGCTTCGACGAGGGGTTTGTGGAGTATGGCTGGGAGGACCTCGAGCTCGGGCTGCGCCTGCGGGCTCACGGCGTCGGGATCGTTCGCTCGCGGGCCGCGCGGGGGTTTCACTGGCACCCCCGCTTCAGCCTCGCCGATCTGCCGACGATGCGTCGGACAGAGGAGGAACGAGGGCGCATGGCGGCCCGGTTCTTTCGGCTGCACCCGACCTGGGAGGTGCGCCTGATGATCCAGCTCACGCCCCTGCACCGCGGGCTCGACTGGCTCGTGCGGCTTGGTGGGTGGCTTGATGAGCGTCGCGTCGAGCCGCTGCTTCGCTGGCTGCTTGACCGTGGCTGCCCGATGCTGGCCAGGCGCGTCGCTGCGCTGGTGCTCAACCGCCACAACCTGAGCGCCCTGCAGGCGGCCCTGCGGAAGGAGGGGGCGCGTGCGTAGCTGGGGGTTGGTGGGGGCTCTGGCTGCCGGGTGCCTGGCGCCCTCCCCGGCGGCGGCGATGGAGCTGCGGCGCTACGAGGCGCCTGAGGTGCGAACTGCGATCGCCACCCTGACGCGCAGGGCCTTGCTGGGGGAGCCCGCGACGCTGCCGTCCCTGCCGCCCGTGCTCCGCGCACCGGCAGGGGTGTTCGTGACGCTCAGCCGGGGAGGCGTGACCCGGGGCTGCTGGGGCACGGCCACCGCCCGGGAGGCCAGCCTGGCGGCAGAGCTGGCTGCCATCGCCCCGCGGGCGCTGACATGGGATCGCCGCACGCGGCCCATCCAGCGCGCGGAGCTGCGGACGCTGGTGGCCCATGTCTCCGTGCTGGGGCCGCTGGAGCCCCTGCCGGTGCTTCGCGCCCTGGACCCCCGGCGCCAGGGCCTGCTCCTCAGGGCGGAGGGGCGGGGGGCGCTCGTGTTGCCCGGTGAGGCCGCCACGCCGGCCTGGGCGGCGGCCGTGTGTCGGCGGAAGGCTGGTCTCGATGGCCGGGTACGTACGCGCATGTTCCGGTTCGAGACGGTGGTGATAGGCCCCATCGCCCTCGGGCCCGAAAGGAGGGCGCCTTGACCGCCGCACCCGACCGTGCCCGCAGCTCGTGGCGCGCCCTGCTCGTCGCGCTGGCTGTGCTGGTGGCGCTGGCTGGCCTCGGGGCCGGGGCGATCGCGCTCGAGCCTCCCACCGGCACCGTGGCCGGGCAGGTGCGGGACACCGAGGGACGCCCGCTCGGCCGTGCCCGGGTGGTGGCGAGCGGGGCCGTCACGCGCGTGACGACCGCCCTCGCCGATGGCTCGTACACCTTCTGGCACCTGCCGGTGGGGGAGTACCTGGTCTCGGCCAAGGCGCCGGGCCACGAGCCTGCGCACCTGGAGGACGCCCTCACGCTTCGCGAGGGCCAGCGCGTTGCGGATGTCGCCTTCCGCCTCACGCGGACCACCCCCTCCGTGGCGATCACCAACGTCCAGCGCGTGGTGCTCCCGACCAGGCCCCTCCGGGTGATGGCTCGCGGCAACCAGCTCGACGCCCTCGCCGTCACGCTGCACCGGCTCGACCTGGCGGCGGTGGTGGCGGCCGACCCCCGGCTCGAGAGCCTCCGTGGGGAGCCCAACATGGCCGCGCTGGCGCGTGCTGGCCGCCTGCAACGGCTCCGGCACTGGCGGGTGCCCGTGGCCCGGCACAACCGCGAGGATGAGGACTGGTTCCATCAGCCGATCGAGGTGTCGGACCTTGCGCCGGGGGCCTACATGGTCGAGGTGAGGGGCCAGCCTGGTCCTGACCGGCACGGCCGGCCTCGCGCAGCCGTGCAGGATGCCTGGTACTTCACGGTGGGGCCGCTCGCCCTTGTCTGCAAGCGCGGCGAGGACGGCCTGGTGGCCTGGGTGACCGATGCCGTCCGGCGTCGGCCCGTGCCCGGCGCGGCCGTGCGGGTCCATGGGGCGCGGCTCGCGGGGCGGGTGTGGCGCACGGATGCGGATGGCCTCGTGCGGCTGCCGGTGACCACCGTGCCGGAGTCCGTCACCGTCTCCGCCGAGCAGGGGGGGGCCATCGCGCTTGCCCAGGCCGGCTGGTGGGGAAGTGGCCAGGTGCATGACGTCTATGCCTTCACCGATCGCCCCGTGTATCGGCCTGGCCACACCGTGCACCTGAAGGGCTTCGTGCGGCGTCGGCTGCCGCGGGGCTTCGCGCTTGCGGCGGGCCGGCCCGTGCGGCTGACCGTGCTGGACGGCCGGGGCGAGGAGGTCACGCGCCTGACGCGCACCCTGGGGCCTGGCAGCGCCTTCGAGGCCGATGTGGCGCTGCCGGAGGCCGCGTCGCTCGGTGAGTGGCGCATCGACTGTCGCGTCGGCAGCGACTATGCCGAGAGCGTTGCGTTCCAGGTGGCCGACTACCGCAAGCCGGAGCTGAAGGTCGAGCTCACGCCGACCCGGACGCGGTGGATCCGCGGAGAGACGGCCGAGGTGGGGCTCGTCGCGAGCTACTACTTCGGCGCCCCCGTGCCCGGAGCCCGGCTGCAGGCCACGGTCTACTCGGCCCCGGACGTGGGCTCTCCGCCCGCTGGCGAGCAGTTCTTCGCGGGCTTCCTCGGCGAGGGGTTCGAGCCAGCGTGGGGCCTTGGCGACGTGGTTCAGACCACGGAGCTCGTGGCCGACGCGACCGGCAACGCGCGCCTGTCGGTGCCGCTCGCGACGCCGGCGGATGCCGAGGCCGCCGCGCGCGAGGGCGATCGCCGGTTCACGGTGGTGGTCGAGGGGGCCGACGCCACAGGGCGGCCGGTGAAGGCTCAGGCAGCCTTCCAGGTGGTGCAGGCAGCGGTGCGGGTGCACGTCGAGGCTGAGCAGGAGCTCTACGAGGGCCGGCGCGAGCTCGGGCTCCGGCTGCGAACGGAGGATCACGAGGGCCGCCCCCGGGCCTTGCCCGTGCGCGTGCGGCTGGTGCGGCTCGAGACGGAACAGCGGCAGACGGCAGGGGGGGACGTGTATCTGGAGACGCTCCGCGTGCCCGTGGGCAGCGTCGAGACCCGCACCGACGCGCGGGGGCGGGGCCGGGCGGTGTTCCCCGCTTCGGGGCCGGGCAGCTACGAGATCGAGGCCGAGGTCGTGGACGAGCGCGGGCGGGCGGCGCGGGACCTGGCCTGGACATGGGTGGCTGCCGACGACGAGGCGCCCTCCACCTACCACTACGGCAGCCTCCAGCTGGCCTTCGATCGGGCCGTGTACCGCCCGGGGGACGTGGCCCGGGTGCTGGTTGTCTCCCCCATCCCCGATGCTCACGTCCTGGTGACCATCGAGGGGCGCCGGGTGGAGGCCCCTCGCGTGCTGCGGCTGCGGGGCACCAGCGGGCGCCTCGACCTGCCGGTGTCCGAGGCCATGACGCCCAACGTCCACGTGTCCGCCGTGATCGTCAACGGGCTGGAGTACATCCCGGCAGCGCGGTCCCTGAATGTCCTGCCGGAGGCGCGCTTTCTGAAGGTGGCCCTCGAGGCCGATGTGGCGCGGGCGCGGCCTGGTCAGCGCGTCGCCTGGACCGTGACCACCCGCGACTGGCAAGACCGTCCCGTGCCGGCGGAGGTGGCGCTCGGGGTGGTCGACGAGGCCATCTACGCCATCGAGCCCGACCGCACCCCCGAGATCCGCCACTTCTTCCACGGCCCGCGCTGGAACGCGGTGTCCACCGCCTACTCCTTCGCGGAGGACTACTCGGGGGGCCTCGACAAGTTCGGGCCGGACCCGAGGGTGCGGGCCCGCTTCGAGGATACCGCTGCCTGGTTCCCGAGCCTCCAGACGGGCCCCGATGGCCGGGCCCGCGTCGAGGTCGAGTTGCCCGACAACCTCACGACGTGGGTGGCGACGGCCCGGGCCATCACGCCAGCCACGCAGGTGGGCTCCGCCAGCCACCGGCTTGTCGCGACCAAGGACCTGCTCGTGCGCCTCGAGGCCCCGCGCTTCGTCCATGTTGGGGACGAGGTCCAGCTGGTGGCCGTGGCGCACAACTACACGCCAGGCGAGCTTTCCGTCGAGCTGGCGCTGGAGACGACGGGGCTCGAGCCCGCCCAGCCAGCGCCTGTGGTCACCACCGTCGCCGCCGGAGGCTCTGGCCGTGCGGCCTGGACGGTGCGGGCACCGGAGGCGGGCGCGCTGGGCGTCAAGGTCGTGGCGCGCGCCGCGGGGGCGGAGGGTGACGCGATGGCCGTGACGCTGCCGGCCCGCCCCTTCGGGCTGCCTGAGTTCCAGCCGGTCGTGCTCGAGCCGGGGGCGGCGGCCGCAGCCTTCCAAGTGCCTGACGGCCTGGGGCCCGCCCGGCTGGAGGTCTCGCTGCCGGGCTCCGTCGCCGGGGCCTTGCGGACGTCGGTGGGCTACTTGCAGGGGTATCCCTATGGCTGCGCCGAGCAGGAGGCCAGCCGGCTGGTGCCGGCCGCGGTGGTGTGGCCGCGCTGGCGGGAGGCTGGCCTCGCGGAGGGTGAGCTCGGGCTGGCTGCGCCTGCCCGCTCCTTGCGTCAGGGGCTGCAGCGGCTCCTGGCTGCCCAGCACGGGGACGGGGGGTGGGGCTGGTGGTCCCATGACGTGAGCCGCCCGGCACTCACGGCTCAGGTCATGGGCACCCTGGCTGTCCTGCCGGAGGTCGGGGTGCCCGTGCCGGGGCTCGCCGTGCGTCGGGCGCTGGCGCGGATGCACGCAGACCTGGCCGCGACGGGGCGGCACGCCCACGAGGCAGACACCGTCGCGCTGGGGCGCGGTCCCGACGTCCGGGCCCAGCTGTTGCACGCGCTGGCCGCCTGGAAGGCCGCCCCCGGGGCCGAGCTGGAGCGCCTCTGGGCAGACCGGGAGGCCCTGTCGCCGCAGGGGCTGGCCCGCCTGGCTCTGGCGTTGCAGGCCTCCGGACGCCCTGACCTTGCCCGGGAGGCGATCAGGCGCCTGCGCGGCCAGGCTTCCGTGTCGGAGACGCAGGCCTTCTGGGCGCAGCAGGCTGACCAGGCCAGCTGGCTCGGTAGCGCCACCGAGGCCACTGCCTGGGGGCTTCGCGCCCTGGTGGCCGTGGCGCCGCAGGACCCCCTGGCGCCCAAGGTGGCGCGCTGGCTGATGTCTCGCAACGCCCGGGGCTGGTGGAGCAACACGCGCGACACGGCCGCGGCGGCCTGGGCCCTGGCCGATTGGCTGAGGCTTCACCCGCCCGGCCCGGCCTCCCGCTGGGCTGCCACGGTGAGCGTGGATGGCCGCGCGGTCGCGAGCTGGGAGCATCCGGGAGGGGCCGACGTGGTGCCGCCTCGCTGGGACGTGCCGGTGACCCCAGGGAGCCATCGCTTGAGCCTGCAGCTCGCCGGGGAGGCCCCGCCTGCGCCCGGCCTGCTGGGGGGCCTGTCGTTCCTGCAAGACGCGATGGGCCTCGCGCCGCGCGATGGCCCCGAGGGCCTGCGGGTGCGGCGTCGCTACCTGCGGCTGCCGGCAGGCGTGCTGGCCGCGGCGCGCGGACGCGGTCGTGGGCTGGCCTTCGAGCCCCAGGTCCTGGCAGGGCTGCCCGAGTGGCGGGGCGAGGCGAAGCTCGGCGAGAACATCCTGGTCGAGCTTCGCCTCGAGACGGCCCGCGCGCGTCGCTGGATGTGTCTGCGCGATCCCCTGCCCGCCGGGGTGGAGGCCGTCCCCGAGCCCTCCGATGGGGGGGGGGCTTACTGGTGGGAACACCAGGAGCTGCGGGATGAGGAGGCTGTCTTCTTCTTCACGGAGCTGAAGCCCGGGGAGCGGGTGATCCACCACCTGGTGCGTCCTGCCACGCCCGGACGATTCCGGGCCTTGCCGCCACAGGCGTGGGCGATGTACGACCCGGAGATCCGGGCGCGCGGGGCGATGGCCGACGTGAGCGTCGGGGGCGGGCCGTGACGCGACTTCGCTTCTCGAGGCAGGACTGGGGGCTCGTGCTGGCCCCGGTGGCCCTGGGGTTGCTGGCGGTGCTGGCCTGGACGCACCAGCAGCGTCCCTTCCGTGAGGTGCTGACGCAGCACGCCACCTCCGTCACGCGGCTGAGCGAGGCCCAGCTGCGCAACGTGCGGCAGGCCGCCCGCCGGCTGGATGGCTGCATCGTGGGGCCGGGGGAGCGGCTCTCGTTCAACGCCGCCGTGGGCCCCCGCACGCGCGACCGGGGCTTCGTCGAGGCGCCGGCGTTTCTCGACGGCGCGCGCATTGCCAGCGTCGGTGGAGGGGTGTGCCTGGTGGCGTCCACCCTGTACGCGGCCATCCAGCCGACGCCCTGGCGGGTGCTCCAGCGCGTCGCCCACCCACGCCGCTCCTTGGCGGTGCCGCCAGGACGGGACGCCACGGTGTGGTACGGCCAGACAGACCTGGTGGTCGAGAATGCCTGGGCCTGCCCGGTGAAGGTCCGGGCCCGCGTCGACGCGGTGGCTTGCCGGGTCGAGCTGTGGGGTCGCGCGGCGCCCGGCCAGCAGCGGGCCCTGCGCTTCGCCTACTTTCCCGGGCCGCGGCGCGGCGAGCAGGTGGTGCAGGTCTACCGGCAAGACGGGGGCCGGTCGGTGCTGCTCTCGCGGGACACCTACAGGCCTTGAGGCTTCACTGCACCTCGCGCAGGGTGTGGTTCTCGTGGTCGGGCACGACCAGGGAGGTGCCGTTGCGCACGGCGGGGGCGCGTGGACCCCGGAAGCGGGCGGCCGTGCCCGTGCCGTTCTGGGACCCGGGTGTGGCGGTGCCAGCCACGACCGTGGCGTCATAGTTGCCGTCGGCGTCCCGTTCCAACCTGTACACCTGGTGCAGCAGGTCGTCCGACGCGAACAGGACCGAGCCGTCTGCGTTGCGGTCACACGCGACCTGAAGCGATTGGAAGGTGGTGTCAGCCCCGGCCAGCGTCAACCGGGGGGTGGTGACGTCCCCGGCGGGGGTGATCCGCCGGAGGAGACCGCCGTCTCCCACGTAGACGTTGCCAGAAAAGTCGCAGGTGATGCTGGCGAGGCTCTGGAAGGAGGCTGCTGTGCCCGTGCCATCGGCCGTGCCAACGGCACCGCCCGCCAGCACGACGGCTGTGTTGCTCCCCGCGGCGAGGCGCAGCACCCGGAAGTTCCCGCGGTCGGCCACGAGGATGTTTCCCTGCCGGTCAGCGCACAGGGCCGAGGGGAAGCTCATGGTCACGCCGTTGGCGCTGGTGGCGACGGTGGACGTGGTGGTCTGCCCACTGGAGATCCGCCGCACCTTGTTGTTGCCCGTGTCGGCGATGAACACGTTTCCCGCCGGATCGACGGCCACGCCTTCGGGCGCGCTGAACTGGGCGTTGGCACCGCTGCCCTCACTGGCCCCCAAGGTGCCGCCGGCCAGCAGCGTCACCGCCCCGGCTCCTGTGACCCGCCGGATGGCGTGGTTCCCGGAATCCGCCACCACCATGGTGCCGTCGGGGGCCACGGCCACGGCCGCGGGGAAGTGGAACTCGGCGGCGTCGCCCGTGGCGTCCGTCAGGCCCGGAAGGCCAGCCGAGCCGGCCAGCAAGCTCACGGCTCCGGTGAGGCTCGGCCCGCCCACGGTGGCGGTGCCGTCTGGTGTGGGCGTCGGCGTCGGAGGGGCGACGCTGGGCGTCGGGGTGGGCGTCGGCGTGGGCGTCGGCGTGGGCGTCGGCGTGGGCGTCGGCGTGGGAGTGGGCGTGGGGGTGGGCGTGGCGCCGCTGGGCGTGGGGGTGGGCGTGGC
>JAYKHL010000232.1:0-14881 GCA_035284865.1 Candidatus Sericytochromatia bacterium
TCCACGGGGAGAAGGTGGCGCCAACGCCAGACCTTCAAGAAAGCCTGCCAGACCCCATCATGGGGGTGGTGGCCGCGATGCAAGACAGGCTGACGGAACTCGAGGTCGAGGTGGACCGGCTTCGACAAGAGAACCGCGAGCTGCGCCGCGGCACCTGAAGGGCCCCGAGGGCCGGGCAGCGCCTGATATAATGGCTTCGTCCCATCTGCCCCATCGGGAGCTCCATGCTGCGCGTCTACAACAGCCTGACCAGGCACCTTGAGCCCTTCGAGCCCCTGACGCCGGGCCGCGTGACGATGTACGTTTGCGGACCCACCGTGTATGGCCTGCTGCACATCGGGAATGCGCGGACCATTCTGTTCTGGGACGTCGCGCGGCGTTACCTCGAGCACCAGGGCTACGTCGTGACCTACGTGCAGAACTTCACGGACATCGACGACAAGATCATCGCGCGGGCCCTCGAAGCGGGGGAGACGGCTGAGGCCGTCGCCAGCCGCTACACGGACGCCTACTTCGCAGATATGGACGCCCTCGGCGTCCGCCGTGCGACCTTCTACCCCAAGGCGACCGAGACGGTGGACGAGATGATCGCCCACATCGAGGGCCTGATGGCCCGGGGGCTGGCCTACGCCGTGGACGGCGACGTGTACTTCCGGGTCGCGGGCTTCCCGGCCTATGGCCGGCTGTCGGGGCGCACCACGGACGACAACGAGGCGGGAGCCCGCGTGGAGGTGGATGCTCGCAAGCAGGCCCCCGAGGACTTCGCCCTCTGGAAGGCCGCCAAGCCGGGTGAGCCCGCGTGGGACAGCCCGTGGGGCCCCGGCAGGCCGGGCTGGCACATCGAGTGCTCTGCGATGGCTCGCCACCTCCTGGGCGACACCATCGACATCCACGCAGGCGCCAAGGATCTCAAGTTTCCCCACCACGAAAACGAGCTGGCCCAGTCCGAGGGCCTGACGGGCAAGCCGTTCGTGCGGTACTGGATGCACACGGGTTTTCTGAACCTGGGCAGCGAGAAGATGAGCAAGTCGCTCGGCAACACCCGGACGGCCCGGGACGTGGTGGCCGCGTTCGGTGCGCAGGCCGTGCGGTACTTCCTGCTCCAGACCATCTACCGGAGCGACATGGATTTCAGCGAGGAAGCCGTGCGAGCAGCCGCCACGGGCCTCGCCAACTGGCGAGACACGCTGGCAAGGCTGGAGCGGGACAGCAGCACCGCGGGTGACGAGGCAGCCGCGGAAGCCCTCGCGGCAAGGGTTTCGGGGGCCTTCGAGGAGGCCATGGACCAGGACCTGAACACCGCCGCCGCCCTCGCAGCTTTGAACGCGGCGACCCACGAGCTGCGGCGGTCGCTGGCGGAGCAAGGGCGCGGAGAGGCCCCCCCGGTCTCCTTGCGGCCCGCGGTGGCCGCCATTCGCCGCCTGGCCGCGGAGGTCCTCGGGCTGGAGCTGGGGCCCCCCGAAGCTGCGGGAACCCTGGATGGCCAGACGGAGGCGCTGCTGGCGTTGCTGATCGACGTGCGCCGGGAGGCCAAAGCCCAGAAAAACTGGGGCCTGGCGGACCTCGTGCGCACCCGCCTCGCCGAGCTGGACATCCGGCTCGTTGACCAGAAAGATGGCTCGACCACGTGGGTGGTGGCCCCGAAGGTGCCCGTGTCGTGACGCCCGCGACGGACTGGGCACTGGCTCCCGTCCGAGCCCTGGCGTACATGGGAGACGTCGTGTACGAACTCCACGTGCGTGAGCGGGCCGTGCGGGCAGCGGCCGCCCAGGTGGACGCGCTGCACCGGGCCACCGTGGCGCGCGTCAGCGCCCCCTCCCAGGCCCTGCTGGCACAGCGCCTGCTCCCGCAACTGGCGGCCGACGAGGCCGCCATCTTCCGGCGCGCCAGGAACCACAAGGGCGCCAGCGGGCCTCGGCGGGCCTCGGCGCGTGACTATCGCCTCAGCACGGCCTTCGAGGCCGTGCTGGGGTACGTGTACCTCAAGCAAGACGGGGCGCGCCTCGCGACGCTGCTGGCCTTGACCGACGACCTGATGGAGGATGCCCCCGATGCCCCGTGACCGAGCCCCCCGCAGCCAGCAGCCCCCCCCCAAACCCGGTCGCCCTCCGCGTGCCAGCGAAGCCCGTGCCCGGAGCGAGCGGCCGGGGTCGCCCGGCAAGCGCGGTGCCGGTGGTCGGGGGAGGGCCGAGGAGGCGCCTCACCACCAGGGGGCGGCGTCAGCAGGCCGCGGCGCGGGTAACGCCTCCCAGGGCAGGGCCAGGATCCCCGGGGAGCGCGCGGGCGCGCACGGCCCCGCCACGCGCGGCGTCCCCCGGGCCAAGGCTCGCCCCGGGGAGCCGCGCCCCCCTGTAGCAGGACAGCCCCGGCAGGCGGGCCGGGACACGCCGCCGGCCCGCCTGCCGCAGCACGCGCCGCAAGAGGTGGCGGGCAGCGGCGCCTCCTCGGGCGGAGACATCGTCTACGGTCGCCACCCGGTGCTGGCAGCCCTGCAGGGGGAGCGTGCCGTGAACAAGGTGTGGATCCTGCGGGACCTCCAGAACCAGGCCCTCGTGGCGGAGGTGAGGCAGCTCGCCCGCGAGAAAGGCGCCACTGTCCAGCTCGTCGAGCGCGCCAAGCTGGACGCCTTGACCCTCGACGCCAACCACCAGGGCCTGGTGGTCTCGCTGGCGGCGGCCAGCTACGTGGATCTCGAGGACCTGATGGCGCGTGCCCTCGCCAGCGCCCACCCGGCGCTGCTGCTGCTGGATGGCATCGAGGATCCTCAAAACCTGGGCGCCCTGATCCGGACGGCGGAGGGCGCAGGCTTTCAGGGCGTCATCATCCCCAACCGCCGGGCCGTGGGGCTGACGCCGGTGGTGGCAAAGGTCTCGGCAGGGGCCGTCGACCGTGTCCCCGTGGCCCGCACGGGCAACCTCTCCCAGGCAGCGGAGGCGTTGAAGGCGAAGGGGTTCTGGCTCGTCGGGGCCGACGCGGACGGCGAGGCGCTGCCCTGGGAGCTGGACCTCCGGCGGCCCCTGGTGCTCGTGCTCGGGGCCGAGGGCAAGGGCCTCTCCCGACTCCTCGCAAGCCGCTGCGACCACCGCGTGCGGCTGCCTCTGGCCGGGGAACTGGAGAGCCTCAACGCCTCCGCCGCCGGCGCCGTGCTGATGTACGAGGCCGTGCGCCAGCGGCCCGCTGGCACGCCGTGAGCCGACCAGGTCGGGTGGCGCCCGTGGCGCTGGGCCTGCTGCTGATCGTCGGCAGCCTGGCGGCGGCGCTCTGGCACTGGCGGCACCTGCTGCCGCGGGCCTCAGCAAGCCGGCTGTACGTCACGGACCCCTTGCAAGACAAGGTGCTGGTGTTCGACCTGGACACGGGCAAGGTTCGCAAGGTCCTTGAGGTGGGGCGCCTTCCCCACCAGGTGCTGCGAGGGCGCCAGGACCGCCTGTATGTGCTCGAAACCGGCTCGCAGAGCGTCAGCGTCATCGACACCCGGACCGACGCCGTGATCGCCCAGCGCCCCGTGGGGGAGCTTCCCAACCTGCTGGCCCACCGGGCAGTGGGGGAGACGGCCATCCGCGAGGCCCGCAGCTGCAAGGCCTGCCACCACGCCCAGGTCCTCGGGACCCTCCCCGGCAGCCTTGCCTTGAGCCGGGATGAGCGGGCGCTGTGGGTGACGGAGCTGCGCCCCAGGCGGATCACCAGGCTGGATGCTGCCACGCTCGAGACCGGGGACCAGCTGGGGCTGCTCGGTGGGGACACCACCCCCACCCAGGTGCTCGTCCATCCCAAGAGCGGCGACATGTTCGTGGCCTCCCGGAGCTACCGGGGTGAGACGCCGGGGATGGGGGGCGTGGGTGACACGGGGCTGCGTATCAGCCTCGATCCTGAGCACGCTGGCTCGATCGGGACCAGCAACGTGATGGCCTTCGACCCCCGCCTGGATGCCGTGAAGGGGAGGGTCGAGCTCCCCTTCGCGGGAGCCCACGGCGGGGTGTTCTCGCGCGACGGTGCCGAGCTGTACCTGGCCTGTCGGGGGGCCGATCGGGTCGCCGTGCTGGGCACCTCCCCCTTGCGCCTCCTGCGCAGCCACCCCGTGCCTCCGGGGCCCACGGCCCTGACGCTGCTCGATGATGAGACCCTGGCGGTCGCCTGCCTGAACACGGCACCGGGCGCGGTGGAGCTGCTGGAGCGCCGCACGGGACGTCCCCTCGGTCGCCTTGCGGTCCCCGCGAACCCCGCTGCCCTCGCCTGGGATGCCACCAGCCGACGCCTGTTCGTCGCCTGCACCGGAGGGGCATGTGTGGCGGAGGTGGACGTGGACGGCAGGCGAGTGGTCCGGGAGCACCGCATCGGCGGTCAACCCGGGGGGCTCGCCGTGGTGGCCCGCGCTCACCCCTGAGGGCCGGCCGCGGCCGGCACGCCCGGGAGCCTGTGACGGACGTCGCCGACCGTGGGCCCCGATTTCGGGACCATGGGGCAAGAATCACGGCCAATTCCGGGCCCCCGGAGCGCTCGTCTCCCCCCGCAACGAGGACATCCCCATGCCCACCAGCCAAGCCAAGGCCCCTCAGGGGGGTACCCCTGGCGTCCCAGCCCCGACCCGCGCCCCGCGGCCGGGCGTCACCACCTTTGCGGAGCCACGCACCTCCGAGCCGCATCCCCTCGCCGTGTACGCGGAGATGCCCTTCAGCCTCACGCCGAACCCCCGCTACCTCTACGTGGGCACCCAGCACCGGTCGGCGATCGCCAAGAGCCTCTACCTGGTGGAGCACCGGCAGGGCCTCACGGTGATCTTCGGGGACGTCGGGATGGGCAAGACCACGGTCGGTCGCCACCTCCTGCACCACTTCCTCGACTACCCGGAGAAGTTCCAGGTGGCATACATGCCGAACCCGTCCTACCCCTCCGAACATCAGCTGCTCGTGGCCATCTGTGCCGAGTTCGGGATCGCACCTGCGCGCAGCAAGCAGGCAACGCTCGCGCGGCTCAACGCCTTCTTCACGGATGCCTACCAGGCTGGCCGGCTGGCGGTGCTGCTGATCGACGAGGCCCAGCTGCTCAAGGGGGCTCAGTTCGAGCTGCTGCGGCAGTTGTTGAACTTCGAGACCGACGATCACAAGCTCGTCCAGATCGTGCTGTTCGGGCAGAACGAGCTGCGCGCCAAGCTGAAGCCCAAGAAGGCGCTCTGCTCCCGCATCGTGACCCGCTCGACGCTCGAGCCGCTCGACCTCGCCGACACCGAGGGCATGATCCGCTTCCGGCTGCAGGTGGCGGGCTTCCCCCCGACGGTCTTCGAGCCCGCCGCGATCACCCGGGTGTACGAGGCGAGCGGCGGGGTCCCCCGAGAGGTCAACAAGATCTGCCTCTCGGCCTTCACCCTCGCGAGCTTCGAGGGCCTCCCCACCATCGGCCGAGAGCTTGTCGAGCAGGCCATCGCGGAGATCGACGCGTGACGACGACGCCCCCCCCGACCCGCGGCTCCTTCGCTGCCCTGTATGAGGCGAGCCGGTCCCTCTCGCACGACGTGGCGCCCCGGCAACTCCGGCTGAGCCAGCTGGAGCCAAACCCGCAGCAGCCCCGGACCCAGTTCCCCACAGGCTCCATCGAGGAACTGGCCGCCAGCATTCGCGTGCACGGGCTGCTGCAGCCGATCCTGGTGCGCCCACACCCCCACCTGGGCAACGGGCGGTACGAGATTGTCGCTGGCGAGCGGCGGTTCCATGCCTGCCGGCTTGCTGGCCTGGAGGCCGTGCCGGTGGTGATCCGGCAGCTCGACGACGCAACGGCGCGCCAGGCCGCCTTGATCGAGAACCTTCAGCGGGAAAACATCACACCGCTCGAGGAAGCCGTCGTGCTGAAGCAGATCCTCGACGAGACCGGGCTGTCCCACCGAGAGGTGGGCGAGCGCATCGGCAAGTCCAAGGCCTACGTCGAGCAGCGCGTGCGGCTCCTCAGGTACCCTGAGGAGGTGCGGACGGCGCTGACGCGGCGGCCGGACCCGGAGGGTGCCACGTTCGGCCCGGGCCACGCCCGGGCGGTGGTCCAGCTGCAGGACGCTGCGGCACGGCAGGCCCTCATTGCGGAGATCGAGCGCAAGGGCCTGACGGTGCGGGAGGCCGAGCGGCGGGTGCAGCGCGCCCTGCAGGCGCCCGCCCGGCCGGGCCCGGCCCCCGACACCCCGGCAGCCACCGTCGAGGTGGCCGAGCTCGAGGTGGCACGGCTGCTGGCCGCGGCGGCAGCCACCGGAGCCACCACCGTGGACCGGCTCGCTTTGCGCCGGGCCCTGCAGGGGGATCTCGCGCGCCTCTGACGCGGCCCCCTTGTTAAAAGTTTTTTAAAAGGCGCATCGTCAGCCAGGGCAACGGAGATATTCAACCCCGGGCCCACACGGCTGGCGGGGGAGTCCGTGCGCATCAAGACCATCTATCGCTACGTCTATGTGCCCGCGCCCGTGGTGCCGGGCCCTGCGCGCACCAGCATCTCCGGCGCCGTGGGCCGGCTGGCTAGCCTGGCCTCGACAACCGAGGACGAGGAGCGGCGGCGCCAGCTTGAGGAGCTGCGCAAAGCCTTGCAGCGGGTCGCATCCGTGGCCGGCACGATTCGCAGCAGTGGCATGCGCGGCATGCTGGAGCAGCGAGCGGCCGAGGTGATGGCCAAGCTGGACGCGAACAACCCGGAGGGGGCCCTGGTCGCGGCCGAGGCCCTCGTGGCCCTCGCCAACGAGGGCGAGGCGCTGGTGGACCAGGTCCGGCGCAACCTGACGGCCCTCGGCAACGCCGTGGGGGTGCGAGGCAAGGCGGGCAAGGCCCTCCAGACCATTGCCGACATGGCCGAGGCGATGCTCGGGGCCGCCACCTCACCCGAGGCCCTGCGCACGCTGCTGCGCCTCACGGACCAGGCCCGGGACGCGATGCGCCGCCTGGAGGGCCTGGCGCCAGGGACCCGGGAATACCAGCTGATCCTGGCTGAGCTGGGCGGGATCACGGACGAGCTGGCCGCCATGGCGCGCGGGCTCGACACAACGGGACAACCCCGGATGACGGCCGACGCCATCATGTGGCAGCAGGACGAGGGTGCCCGGGTCGATGCCGCCCTCGAGACGCTGCGGGGAGCCACCCGTGACACGTTCGCCCTCGCGAAGCTCGACACGCTCGACCGGGCCCTGACCGAGGTCCTGCGCGCCGCCCGGCCGCTTGGGCCGGAGGCCTCGGAGGGGCTGCGGGCCACCGTGGACGCCACCCTCAGGCAGGCGGCCGAGGGTGACCTCGAGGGCGCCATCGCAGGAGCCAACGCGCTCGCAGGAGCCCTGGGGCAGGCCACGCGCCTGAAGGAGGTGCTGGGGGGCAGGCTCGAACGGCTGCAGGCCAACCTCGCGGCGCTGGCAGAGACCCCCGCCGCCGACCGGCTGCAGGCCATCCTGACCGCCCTCCGCGCCGGCCTGCAACGTGCGGCCTCCCCGGAGGCCTTGCTGGCGCTGGACGGTCAGCTGCAGGCTGCCCTCGAAGCCACCTCCACGTTGCGCGCGGCGGGCCCGTCCGGACGCTCCGTGCTGCATCCGGCGTATCGCGCCCTGCTCGGGGTGGAGCGTGCCCTGGGGGCCCCAGGGCCCGGTGAGGCGGGAGCGGGCGCTCGCCTCCCCGTGGACCAGATGCTGCTGGCGGATGGCCCTCACCGAGGCGCCGCAGGCATCAAACCCTGGTCCGCGGGACCGTCACCAGCCAGCCCCGCCGTGGAAGGGTGGAGGCGCCTGGCTCAGGGCTTGCCCAGCGGCGACGCCGCCCTGATCGTGCAGACCGCGAACCGGGCAACCCGTCAGCACGCCCAGGCTGCGAGCCCCCTTGAGCGGGCAGCCGTGGCGGCCGAGCTGGATGCCGTAAGCACGGCGGTTGCCCAGATGCAGGGAGGGGGCGAGGCGGCCTCCGCCGCCCGCGAGGTGCTCAGGCTGGCCTTCCGGTGAAGGTGGCCGGCCGTCAGGTGAGGGTGAACCCCTCCGAGATGAGCAACTCGGCCTGCAGCAACGCGTAGGCCGTCTCGAGGGCCTCGAGCATGCCGTCACGAAAGCCCTGCCCGTAGGCATCGAGGGCGCGGCCGCCCTTCCGGCCGGGCGCCTCGACGCCCTCCGCGAGCTGTTCCGCCATCAGGCCCTCGAGCTCCCCGAGCACGCCGCCGAGCCCGTCCCGGAGTCGCTCGAGCTCGTGGCCAACGCGGCTCTTCGTGTCCTCGACCGCCTCGGGCGACCGGCCAGGCACCACCCGGAGCCGTGCGATCGAGGCCAGCCGCGGCGCCTCTCCCTCCCCGTGACCGGCGAGAACCCCCAGGCGCGGCGCCGAAGCGGGCTCTGGCATCTCGCTGTGACGCCAGCCGAGGAGCACGTCATTCAGCACGTCGCTGGTCGAGCCCCCGCGGTCCAGTCGCAACCGCTCGAGGCGTGCGATGGCCTCTGGCACCAGCCGGAAGCTCTTGACTTCCCGCCGCGCCCCGCTCTTCGCCGGCCGTCCCCCCGCTTGTCTGTTCATGGTTTGATGGGCTTCCTTCCACGATTCCCAGCGATCACGGGTCAAGGGCTCGCCCCCGGGGCATTCGGCCTTTGAAAGTTCTCGCATAGCATACAACAGCAGATCAAAAATGGAACCCCGCTGAGGAACTTTTTCGCCCGCAGCGGATAAAAAAACCTCAGGCCAGGAAATCGTCCAGCATCACCACCTCCAGCTCTCCAGCGAAGGCCCGCAGGGCTGGCTCGGTGGCCAGCAAGGCGTCCACCCCGCTGACCCGCGCGGTGGCGGCCTGAATCGCACCGGCATCGGACACGCCGTGCGACGCCCGGTACTGGGAGGCTCGCTCGGCAATCTGCAGCGTGAGGGGCACCAGCTCCAGGTTCGGGAAGGTGGGTAGCAGGAAGGCGAGCTCGGAGGCCGCCTCCGAGTCACGCCGCCGGAGGGGCCCGTCCAGCAGGTCCATCATGGTCACGACCGAGGTCACAGCGCGAAGGCGACCCCGCTCCACGTGCTCGAACAGCGCGAGCCCCAACGGCCCCCGCCGCGGCTCCGCGGCCAGGTAGGCAGCGAAAACGCCGGCATCGAGCGCCACGCTGCGACGACCTGCGAGCTGACGCACAAAGGCCTCCAGGCCCTTCACGGATCGCCCCCCCTTGCCCAGCGGCCGTAGAGGTGTCGGGCATAGCTGGCGGGCCTCCGAAAGAGCTTGATGGTCTGGCCCTCGACCGTGCCGACCAGCTCGTCTCCGGGCTGAAGGTCGAGCTGCTCCCGCAGCCCCTTCGGCAGCACAAGCTGAAATTTGGAGCTGATCTTGATGGGGGTCAGCACCCCGCCCTGGCCTTCCATGGCTTACTTTTTATCATTTTGTCTTACCAAGCGCAATATTGCCTACCTTGAGACCCAGCCGAGCCCCTTACAGCAGCCAGAAGGTATTTTGTAAGAATAAAGTCAAAATAGTAAAAAACATGAGGCCGATTTCCAAACCGCTGGACACCCGGGCTGGCCCCCCGCACCATGAGGAGGCCCCGCGAGGGGGCTCCCCCCGGCGGCCTGCCGCCCAGCACGATGGAGGTGCCCGTGATGGTCAGAATCACCTACTGTGGCGTCTGAAACTACGAGCCTGTGGCGACCCGTGTGGCCGCCGAGGTGAGGACCCAGCTGGGCCTCGAGGTGGAGCTCATCCGGGGCAGCGGTGGGGTCTTCGAGGTGCGCCTCGATGACCGGGTGGTGTTCGACAAGCGAACCGCCCAGCGCTTCCCCGAAGCGGGAGAGGTCAGTCGGCTCCTGGGCTGACCACGACGGGGCGGGCGGGGGTGGCTGCCCGCCTCGTCACCCGGGACCGGGGCGGCGCCAGGCCCAGGCCGTGAGCCCCCACAACGCGAGCACGGCCGCCATTCCGAGCCCTCCCCCCAGCGGGTAGCCGCCTCCCGACCACAGCCTGCCGGCCGGTACCGGGTCCAGGCATCGCAGCCTGTCACAGGCGAGGAACAGCGCCACCCACCCGGCGTGGAGCCCCAGAGCGGCCCACAAGGACCCGGTCCGTCGCGTCAGCCAACCAAACAGCCCACCGGCCAGCACCAGCCCCAGCCACGGCAGGGCAACGGCCCGGAGGTCGACGTTGAGCCGCAGAAAGTGGACGGACGCGTAGCTGACCGCGCTGCCCCAGACGGCCCTCCCCCAGGCACCCGTGTCACCCAAGGTGTGCAGCACGAAGCCCCGGAACACCAGCTCCTCCGAGGCCGCGAACAGCCAGGCCGCCAGCACTGCCTCCCCCCAGACGGTCCACGCCGCCAGGCTCTGCGCCGGGCCCCGCCACCTGGCAAGCCCGAGCGCCAGCGTGAGGCCCTCCACGAGGGCAAGGCTGCCCAGGCCCACCAGGAACCAGCGGGCGGCCTGCCCCGCTCCCCCCTCCAGCGGGCCCGTCAAGGCAACGAGCGGGCGCCCCTGCAGCCCCCCCCAGCACCACGCCGTGGTGCCCAGCAACGCAGCGTACGCCCCCGCCAGGAACAGGCGCTGGCCCCACGGGTGACGGTCGGGATGCCACAGGGCCTCGAGCGGCACGCCGGCTGCCCCCAACGCCCCCCCCCACGCCAGCCAGGCCACCCCCACGCAGGCCAGCCAGGCCCCCAGGCGACAGCCCGGGGAGACCCGTCGGTACCAGGCCTGCAAGCGGGCTGGTGCGCAGGGGAGCAAAACGCGTCGCATCGGGGGCGATTGTAGGCGCGGCCGGTGCAGGCCTGCAAGACGCCGGCGCGTTCGGGGTACATAACAGGGGTCCCCCAAGCCAGAACCACCCCGTGAGCCAACTCGACGACCTCGCCGGCGCCCCCATCACCGATCCCTTCTACCGCTTTCCGTGGCAGACGCTGGAAGCGATTGTCGAAGGCCGCTCGGCCATCGATCTCACCGGGCTCCGGGTCAGCAGACGGGAGGCCGCGGTCGAGTTCCTGCGCGTCTACGGCCTGGATCCGACGGATCCCCTCGACGAGGCCGAACTGGAAACCATCGCTGGCCAGGCGCGGCATTTCATCGAGGAAGTGCTGCTGCCGTGGGAGGGCCTCGCGTCGGTGCCGCCCGAGCTGCCTGCCACCTACCCGGAACTGCTGCTGCTGGCTTCCACCCCGGACCACCCGCTGCGCGACTGGGCGTGCTCCTTCCTCAAGGTCAGCCACGCCGTGGCCCACGCCCGGTTCACTCAGGATCCCACCCTGCTCGAGGCCGCCCGCGCCCAGATTTTCGAGCGCTTCTCGGTGTACATCCGGGCAGGCCACGCACGGCTCATCGTGACGGACGGCGAGGTGAGCATCCCGCTCGTGCGCTGTGATTTCAAGCCTCACAAGCCCTGGGAGAGCCTGGTCCTCAAGCTGCTGCACAAGGTGGACAGCGTCGCGCAGGAGGTCTACGACCACCTGGGCGTGCGGTTCGTCACCCCCGACAAGACTTACGCCCTGCTGCTGTTGAAGTTCCTCCGGTCGAACAATGTCTTCGCCTACCCGAACGTCAAGCCGAGCCGCTCCGTGAACACCCTGGTGGATCTGGCAGCGTTCCGTGGCCGGTTCGACGAACTCGAGGAGGCTTACCACCAGGGCGAACTCACGTTCCGCGAGTTCACGGGGGCCGTGCATCAGCTGGGGGAGCCCTCACAGCGAGAGCACGGACGCAACCCGCACAGCTCCGCGGCCTACCAGACGATGCAGTTCACCGCCCGGGCCCTGGTCCGCGTGCCACGCGACGGGGGCGTGTACCGGGCCTTCATCCCCTTCGAGGTGCAGATCATGGACGAGGCAGCCTACCTCCAGAACCAGGGAGGCGAAGCAGCGCATCATGCGTACCGGGTGCGCCAGCGTCTCGCGGTTTGCCGCCGGGTATTTCCCTGGCACCAGGGACCCTGAGCCAGGCCAGGTCGGCGGGTGTGGTATGCTGTGGCTCCACGATTTTGAGAGGAGTACACGCATGGTGCGCAAGGCACTCATCATCACGGTCCTCGGGCTGACCCTGGCGGGCTGCCCGGGTGGTAACCAGGAGGCGACGAGCAGCCCTTCTCCCGACGTCGACGAGGCCCAGGCCCCGTCCCCCGCCCCCTCCCCGTCGGCGACGGCGGACACCTCGGACAAGGGCGAGGCCATCAGCACGCAAGCCAAGGTCAAGACCCCGAGTGGGCTGGGATACACCGTGCTGCTGGAAGGCAAGAAGGGGGCCTCGGTCGCCAAGTCGGGCGACACGGTGGTCGTGCACTACACCGGTTGGCTGACCAACGGCACGAAGTTCGACTCTTCCCACGACCGGAACCAGCCCTTCGACTTCCGGCTCGGCCAGGGCATGGTCATCAAGGGCTGGGATGAGGGCGTGGCCGGGATGCGCGTGGGCGAGAAGCGCAAGCTCGTGATCCCCGCCGAGCTCGGCTATGGCGAGCGGGGCGCAGGCGGCGGTCAGATTCCGCCGAACTCGACCCTGGTGTTCGACGTCGAGCTGCTCGAAATCCGCTGAATGCAGCCACCGGTCCAGGCCGGTGGCGGGGGCGGCGCCTGCCTGGGCGCCGCCCTTGTGCTGGTCGCAGCGGCGCCTGCGCAGGCCTATGGGCCCCTGATGCACGCCGTCGTCGCGGACCGCGCCTTCGCCCAGGTCGTGCCTCGACAGCCGTGGCTTGCGCCCTTTCGAGATGCCTTCCTGTGGGGTGGGGTCGCGCCTGATCTCCACGAGGCGTCGGGGGCCCGCCACCTGAACCACACGCGCACCCACGACCCGAGCCTGCTGGCGACGCTGTGGCAGGCCGCGCAGGACCCGACGGGCCGGGCCTTCGTGCTGGGGTGGGCGGCGCACCTTGGGACGGACGCCCGGGCGGACGTCCCGGCCCCAGGGTTCCCGGGCATCGCCGAGCGGGACCTGTGTCTGGAGGCGGCCCTGTTGCCGGGCGCCAGCCAGCACCTGCAGACCCTGGCGGTCTCGGCCTGGCGCCACGCGGGGGGGGCGGCCGGGGCAGCGGTGCAGGGCGTGTTGCTCGGCCCCCTTGGGCTGGACGGCCCAACCTACGCAGGCTGGGCCGGCCTGACAGCAGCCGTGGCCGGCCGAGGCCCGGACCGTTATCTGGTCCAAAGGGCCCGCTTCCTCCGGCTCGAGCCGGAGCTCGGGCGGCTGCAGGGCGCGGCTGCGCGTCAGAGGCTCGGGGACCCCACCGCGCTCGTCGCGGAGGCCGCCCAGGCGGCCCGGGCGGCGGTCGAGCAGTTGCTGGGCAACCCGCCCGCTCAGGCCCCCTCAGCGAGGTCGGGCACGCCCCCGACCGGCAGGGCCTCCACCGACCTCACGGTGCGCGCCACGTTGATCCGCCCAAAGCCGTAGTCAGGGTGGAAGTCGCCCCCGCCGAGACGGTCTGCGGAGGCCCGGATCACCGCCTTGACCTCGTGGGGCCGCAGCTCTGGCCGGAGCGCCAGCACGAGGGCGGCAAGGCCGGACACGTGAGGCGCCGCCGCGCTCGTGCCCCCGAAGGTGCCGTAGAGGCGACCTTGGGCACGAGGGAAGGTGGTCATCACCCCGTCAGAGGGGGCCGTGACCGAGATGAAGCTGCCCGTCGGCGAGCAGGCCGCACGGCGGTCGTGGCGGTCCGTCCCACCCGCAGCGATCAGGCCTCGGAAGTCCCACAGCACGCTCCACGTGCCGGGGAAGGGAGGCGGGCTCAGGGCGGGGCCAGCCGCACAAACCACCACCACGTTGTGCCGGAGGGCCAGCCGGATGGCATCCGCCAGGTCCTCGAGCGAGTCTTCTGTGAGCCCGTGCTCCCATTGCACCACCCCCACGCTGGCGTTGATGACGCTCGCTCCTTCCCGCACGGCCCAGCGGATTCCCTGCGCGATGTGCTCGGCGGATACGGCGCCGGTGCCGGGGTCGTTGACCTTGACGGGCAGGATGCGGCACTCCGGCGCCACCCCGGAGAAGCCCCGGCCGTTGTTTCCGCGGGCCGCGATCAGCCCGGCCACCGCCGTGCCATGGCCGTTGTCGTCAGCCGAA
The DNA here is from genome assembly GCA_035284865.1 of Candidatus Sericytochromatia bacterium. Lineage (GTDB taxonomy): Bacteria > Cyanobacteriota > Sericytochromatia > S15B-MN24 > JAQBPE01 > JAYKHL01. Next base: position 13,983 of record JAYKHL010000232.1, read on the forward strand.
GGCCGCCGCGGCGAGGCAACGTTGAAGCCGCGAAGGACGCGGCCCGCCAGTTCCGGGTGATCCGGATCGACCCCTGTGTCGACCACTGCAACCACGACATCTCGGTGCGAGCGGGTGATGCTCCAGGCAGGTGGGGCGTCGATGCGACGCAGCGACCACTGCCAGCGTTGGGGGTTGTGTTCGTCCATAAGCTGGGTTCATTGCCGAGATAACGCAGGGGGCGAAGCTCAGTGTGACGGCTCCGCGCGCCGACGTCAGTGACGGGAACGGGGGGGCAGGAGCCCGGCGCAACCCCGTAGCCCATCATTCTGACACAGCAGGCCGCTTCCCCGCCAGCGCCCCACCTCGGCCCCTGCCCACACCCCCGTGGCCGTTGACTACACCCCAAGGCCGCTGACACGGTATAACTGGTTGTACCTGGAGCATCAATCAAGTCTTCACCCGGCGGCTGGCTCGTTCTGACGCCCAGGGACGTCGTCACGCCTCGGTCACGTGCCTCCGGGGCCGCGCCCCCGTCGGTCCTGGCCCCTGGACGCCAGCCCGTCGCCATCCACTCGCGCTCACGACTTGATCGGTGCGCCAGCCTCAGACGCGATGCCCCCAACCCCGTTCGAGCAAGCCCTGGCCGAGGCCGCCACCGGCCTCCTACCCGACGCAGACGCGCCGTCCGACGCGCTCGAGCGATGCCTGGCGGCGCACAGGGAACGCCTGGCCGAGGCGAGGACCATCGGTGACCCGAGCACCGCGGGGGACCTGTACGCCGTGATCGATGAGGTCACGGCTGCGGTGCGCGCCCTCCACCCAGGCAGCCGTTGTCAGCGGGGCTGCAGCGGGTGTTGTGAGACCCCCACTGCGGTGTTCGAGGCCACGGCCCGAGAGTGGGACGCCATCGAGCGCCA
>JAYKHL010000233.1:0-6272 GCA_035284865.1 Candidatus Sericytochromatia bacterium
CACGCCGCGGCCCACGCCAACCCCCACGCCGCGGCCCACGCCAACCCCCACGCCGCGACCCACCCCAACCCCCACGCCGCGACCCACGCCAACCCCCAAGCCACGACCCACCCCGACCCCCAGCCCACGGGCTGCCCTGAAGGCACGCGCGCTTCCTCCGGTCTCCGCCATGATCGGGAAGTCCGGCTCGGCGTCCGTGGTGGGGCTGGTCTCCTACTTCCGCACCGACGCCGGAGACATCCAGTACCTGCACGGTGTGCAGTTCTATGTCGCGGCCGAGCCCCTCGACGCCACGCTGCGGGCTGGTGGAAGGCAGGTGCCGCGTGCTCAGTGGGAGGTGATCAAGCTCAGGCACCGGGCGCGAATCTGGGATCTGATCCGCACCGGCAAGATTGTCAGCGGCATTGAATCCGACCGCTTCGGCCGCTTCAAGTTTCAGGCCCTGCCAGCAGGCTCGTTCCACCTCATCGGCATCTACGAAGACAGCGGGCGGTACATGGTGTGGCAACGCCCCCTGACGCTGGCGGCGAACCGCCAGCTGCGGACCTACCTGAACCGCAACAACGTCTCCTTGTCCAGCCAGTAGCTCTCGTTCAGAAGGCGAAGGTGGCCGAGGCCCGGACTGGCTGCATCGGCCACTCGATGCGGGGGCGGGCCGGCGTTCCGCCCGCCGGGTCGGGGGGGCCCACGTCCTGCCCGAGCTCGACCTGCAGCGACACAGCTTCGTGGGGTTGCACCCGCAGGCCGCCTCCGTAGCTCCAGGACCCGTCGGTGGGCGTCATCTTCTTGGCATCCATCCGCAGATGAGCGTTCACGCCCAGGCTGAGCCAGGACCAGGGCCGCAACTCCACCCCGGCGTTGCCGTCCACGACGGGCTGGTCGTTGAACAAGTAGTATCCCCCGCCCGAGACATGCAGGGTGAACGGACCAGCCTCATAGATCCCTGGGGCCATGACCTGCACCACGGGGCGACGGCTGACCAGGTGGTAGCCGACGCTGGCCTGAAGCAGGGCCTGCAGGTACTCGCCCCCCCACGGCGCATCGGCGCGCAGGAACGGTCGCCGGTAGCCAGCCATCACGGCCGTGCCGAGGCGAGCGAGCACCTCGTTGCCGTCGGGCAACCCATGTTGTAGCCGCACGGCAGGCCAGGCTGGCAGTTCCTCATAACGCCCCAGGATGGCCTGCTCGTCGGCGTCGGCCGGCGTGCTGGCCGCGTCAATGCGTGGCTGTGAGGCCCCGACCTCGACGATCCAGCCACCTGGCCCCACGGAGCGGGCCGCATCGCTGTCGGCGCCGAGGGGGCGATTCCCCAGGGGCGCAGCGACGGCGGTCGCCGGGGTCCAGCACCCCATCACGCCAACGAGCACCAGCGTGCCCAGACGGTCAGCGCGGCTCGTCATGAAACTTCTTGATGGTCCAATCGATGTTAGACAAGCTGTAGAAGAAAAACAGCCCGCCGTAAGCACCCGTCAACAGGGCAGGGCCCAATCGCTCGAGGACCCCGAACTGCGCCACGGTCCAGGTCCCCACGCCGAGCAGTGCGGCATTGATCGCCAGCCCTTGCACCAGCAAGAACCGCGGCAGATAGCCTCGATCGAGGCGCCGGACCTGGGCCCAGCGGGATAGCAGGGCCAGGATGGTCGCGCCTGCCCCCAGGAACGAGGCCAGCGCCAGCCACATCAGGGATACAGCCCGCGAACGCGGGTTGCCTCAGCCACGGCGCCGACCCCAACGGAGTAGGCAGCCATCCGGAACGAGAGTTTTCGCTGATCAACCAGCTGGGCCACCTGCGAGAAGGCGCGCGTCAGCACCCTGCGCAGCCGCTCATTGACTTCCTCCTCGGTCCAGAACAGCTGGCTCATGCCCTGCACCCACTCGAAGTAACTGACGACAACGCCTCCCGCGTTGGCCAGGATGTCGGGCACCACCACCACCCCGCGTTGCTCCAGGACCGCTTCGCCCGCAGGCGTCAGCGGCGCATTGGCCGCCTCCACGATGAACTCGGCCTTCACGCGATCGGCATTCTCGGCCGTGATGACGCTCTCCAAAGCGGCAGGGATGAGCACCTCACAGGGCATCACCAGCAGGTCGGCGTTGCTGATCGGAGCCGCGCCAGGGCAGCCCTCGAGCGTGCCGTGTTGCTTGTAGTAGGCGAGAACAACCGGGACCTCCAGGCCGTCCTCGTTCTGGACGCCACCGCGCCAGTCGCTCACCGCCACGACCTTGGCCCCCATCTGGTGCAACAGGGAGGCCGTGACGCCCCCCACGTTGCCGAACCCCTGGATCGCCACCCGGGTGCCCGACACCTTGCGGCCGGCGTGACGCAGGGTCTCATCGAGCACGATGGTGACGCCCCGGCCAGTGGCCTCATTGCGGCCGAGGGAGCCGCCGATGCAGATCGGCTTGCCCGTGACGACCCCGGGAACCGCGTAGCCTTTGTTGACGCTGAAGGTGTCCATGATCCAGCCCATCTCCCGCGGCCCCGTGTTCACGTCCGGCGCCGGGATGTCTTTGTTGGGGTCGATGATGGGAATGAGGTCAGAGGTAAAACGCCGCGTCAGGCGCTCGAGCTCTCCCAGGGAAAGTTCCCGCGGATCGACCGTGATGCCGCCCTTGGCGCCACCGAAAGGCAGCCCCACCAGCGCACACTTCCAGGTCATCAGCATGGCGAGCGCCGTGAACTCGTCCATCTCGGCGTGGTGATGGAACCGAAGGCCTCCCTTGTAGGGCCCCAAGGCGTTGTTGTGCTGAACGCGGTAGCCCGTGAAGACGCGGATGCTGGCGTCGTCCATTCGCACAGGGGAGTGCACGGTCACGATCCGATCCGGGTGAGCGAGGCGATTGAACACGCTCTGGCCGAGGCCCATCAGGTCGATGACCTTCGCCAGTTGCTGGCGGGCGCCCTGCAGGGGAGACTCGGCCTTGGATTCGGTCAGCAGCATCGGAAACCTCGTCGACGCACCCGCACCACTCGCGGGGGAGGCGCCGACGCCCTCGTCGGCACGGCCGATCGTACCATGCAGCCTCTGAGAGCCGCAATCGCGGCTTCTGGCGCGGCTGCCGGGCCTGCAAGGTGATGCCAGGCACCGGTGCGCCTCAGCGGGGTGCGCTATGATGCAAGGGTCCGTCAGCCGCCAGGAACAGCAATGGCCAGCGCGTTCGAGACCCGCATCGAGTTCGTCGCCGCGCGCACCGCCCGAGCCAGGCTCGTGGAAGGGGTGCTGCGCGTCCGCATGCCGGCTCACTGGCCTGAGGCCCATCAGCGAAGTGTGCTGGCGCGCTTCGTGCGGTGGGCGGAGCGCCAGGTCGCTCGCGCGAGCGCGCTGCCCCCACCGGAGCCGTGGGACGGCAAGCGATGGGGCGAGGCCGAGTTCGGCGCGTACGTGGCGCAACTGAACGCCGAGACGCTGCGGGCCCCTCTGGCTGCCGTGCGCATCGGCCGGGCCCGCCACACGCGCCTGGCGCAGGCCAACACGCGAACGGGGGTGCTGACATTCTCGCGCTTCGCCATTGACGGTATGCCCGATCGGGCCTTGAGGTACCTCGTGCTGCACGAGCTCGCGCACCTGTACGAACCGAACCACTCAGCCCGGTTCTGGGCGCTGGTGGCTCGCCACGAGCCCGACTGGAAGAACCTCCGCCGGGTCGCACAGCTTCACCACGCTCGCATGGTTGCCCTCGGAGGGGGGCAGCCCGCCGACGCCGCGGAACCGCTGCCTGCGGGCCGTGCGGATGGTCCGGACCCGCCCATGCCCCCGGCTGGCCCATCGTTGGCGGGGGAGGGCCATCCCTTCGGCCCCCTGTTCTCCTTCGTCGGGGGTCGCTGAACCCCTTCGTGCACGGCGGGGTGGGCTCGCGTCGGAGCCCCCTGCATCATGCACGAAGCAGAGGAGGGCGCGCGATGAATGGGCACCTGGTGGGGCTTCTTGCAGGAGTTGCAGCCCTTGGCTACGTGTACGCGGGCTATGGCCTGGTGATGGCTGTCGCGGCCCGGGTGGTCGGGCGGCCCCCCAAGCACGGGGCGCGACTGCCAAGCGTCACGCTGATCATTGCAGCGTGCGACGAGGCTCCGATCCTCGAGGCCAAGCTCGAGAACACGCTCGCGCTGGACTACCCGACGGAGTTGCTCCAGGTTGTCGTGGTGACGGACGGCAGCCGCGACGAGACCCCCACGGTGGCGGCAGCCTTTGCCGAACGGGGGGTGGCCGTGCTCCACGACCCCGTCAGACGTGGCAAGAACCACGCCGTGAACCGGGCGGTGGCGGAGGCCCGAGGCGAGGTCCTCGTGCTCTCTGATGCCAACGCCTTTTACCGGGCGGATGCGCTGCGGATGCTGGTCCGGAACTTCGAGGCACCGGAGGTGGCGCTGGTGGCTGGCGCCAAGCGGGTCGTGGGCGCCGGCCAGGCCGCCAGCGAGGGTGAAGGCCTGTACTGGCGCTACGAGTCGTGGCTGAAGGCCCTGGACTCCCGCGTCTCGTCCGTGTTGGGTGCGGCGGGTGAGATCCTGGCCGTTCGACGCAGTGCCTGGCAGCCCCCCCCGGCCGGCGTGGTGATCGAGGATTTCTGGCTCACCCTGACGCTGCTCGGGCAGGGGCATCGCGCCGTCTACGAGCCCGCGGCCGTAGCGACCGAGGTGGGGGCGCCCTCGATGGCCGCCGAGTGGGAGCGACGGGTTCGCATCGCCGCGGGGGGGTGGCAGGCCCTGATGGCGCACGCCTCGCTGCTGGCCCCCCGGCACGGCTGGCTCGCGTTCCAGCTGTGGTCCCATCGGGTGGCGCGTTGGGTGGTGGCGCCGGCGTTGTTGCCGACCGTGGGCTGGCTGACGTGGCAAGCGTGCCCTCACCCGGTCGCGTTGTTCCTCGGCTGGCTGGAGGCCGCGGTCGTGGTGCTTGCCGGGGCCGGCTGGGCGCTGGAGCGGCGGGGGCAGTCCACAACCCTGACGGCCCTCCCCTACTGGCTGCTGATGAGCAACGCTGCGGCCCTTGCGGGAGCAGGGCGGTTCTGGACGGGCCGGCAGCCGGCAGCCTGGGCACGCCCCGCCCGGGGCCCCGGACGTCCCCCCGAGCACGCGACCCCCGCCAGTTGACCTGCCTACCCGTCTGACGCGGCGGCGATGGGGCGGGCCTCCTTCACCCCATCAGGCACCGCCCCGGGATCACCCGTCACACCTGGCATCGGCCGGGCCCGCAACACGCGCCAGCCTGCAGCGACGCCCGCAGCCACGGACAGCAGGCGAAGACCGCCCTCCCGGACCACGACCCGGCCCACCTCCTCCGCGGCGTGTTCAGCAGCCCTCGCACCCTTCTGAGCGACGGCGACGACCTCGTGTGCGCCCTGCACGGTGTCGTCCGCGCTCCGGGTCAGCGCCTCCAGCTGGACCATGTTGGCCTGCAAGCCCCGGACCGCCTCGGTCAGCTGGGGCAGCAGGTCGAGGCGGGTGCGCTCCAGAAGGCGGCCCAGCTGGTAGGCTGCCCAGAGGAATCCGCCCCCGAGGCACAGCAACGCCACCACCGCTGCAACCGAAACCGCAGTTTTTGCCATCTTTCCTCCCAGCAGGCCCGGCCGCAGGCCGCCAGGTCCAGTAAACGAACAAAGCGCGGGCCAAGTCAATGCGCCCTGCGGTGCGGAGCGACGGCGCCGCGGGTAAGCTTGGCTCGGGTCACGCAGGAATGTTTTCACAGCCACGCGGCAGGCCGCTGCCACCCTGGGTCGTAAACGCCCTGGCGCTCGCGCTGGTGCTGGCGTCGAGCGCCGTGCTGAACTGGGTGCTCCGGGACGGCAAGCCCGATCGACGCATCCTGACGGCCGTCCTGGGGATGTTACTCCTCGTGCCGGGGCTCCTGCGCTGGCAGGCGGCCTGGATGATGCTGTTCGTGGTCATCCCCTGGGTGGCCTGGCTTCGCCGGGTGCAGCTCGTGCTGGATCCGGCGAACGCGGGGATCGATCGCTTCGACCTGATCTTGCTGGTGCCCGACGTGCTCACGGGCCTGGCGGTGCTGGGCTATCTGATGGCGCAGCGGTTCTCCGGGCCTTCGTCCCTGCAGCCCGGGGAGGGGTGGCTTCGCGCGCTGCTGCTGGGGCTGGTAGGGATCTGCCTGCTGGAGGTGGTCAACCCGGTGATGGGCAGCGTGGCAGCGGGCATCAACGGGCTGCGCGTCTTCACCCTCTACATCGGGTTGTACTGGGTGACAGCCCACGTGTGCGAGCGGGAGGAGCGAATCCACACCTGGATAGGCCTGACGCTGGCCGCTGTCCTGATCACCGGCCTTTAT
>JAYKHL010000234.1:0-47100 GCA_035284865.1 Candidatus Sericytochromatia bacterium
TCTTCTTTGCTCTCTTCTTGAATCGACAAGAGCTTGGTGCGTTCGCTTGGCTATTCAGTTGTCAAAGTCCTGGTTTTTCGAACCGCGAGTTAACTGTTCCTTGGGGAACCCTTGGCTCAGGCTTAACTCGCCTCGCGGAAATAATCGTGCCACACCCGATGGGCTGCTGTCAACCATCAACTCGACGAGGCGACCTGGCCAGATCTGGGGGGGCAACGCAGGCGTCAGGCCCCGACAGCGGGCCCCTTGCCGGCGCGGCGCATCAACTCGAACGTGACGAAGCTTGCGACATCCTCGGCAAACGTCCCGGGCCCGAAGCCCGCGTCGAAGCCCAACTCGGTCGCGAGCTGGTGGGAGATGCGGGGGCCACCCGCAATCAGGACCAGGGTGTCTCGCAGCCCTTCGGCCTCCAACATCTCCACGAGCTGGGTCATGTTGGTGATGTGGGCGTTCTTCTGCGTGACGATCTGAGAGACCAGCAGGGCATCGGCGGCCTCCGCACGGGCTCGGGCCACCAGCACCTCGTTTGGCACCTGAGCGCCCATGTTGATGGCCCTGAACATCCGGTAGCGCTCCAGCCCGTAGTGCCCACCATACCCCTTCATGTTCATAATGGCGTCGATGCCCACCGTGTGCGCGTCCGTGCCGATGCAGGCTCCGATGACCGTGAGGGGGCGACCAAGCTCCTGTTCAACCATGGCGTCCACACCGTCCATGTCCAGCACTGGAAACCGGGCGAGCGGGACATCGATCGAGGCGTAGTCCACGGCAACGGAGCTCCGGGCGTAAGCCACGAACAACGTCAAGGCAGGCCCCATGTTCTCCATGGCGGTGACCAGCGGGTCCTCGAAGCCCATCTTTGAGAGTAACAGCTTGGCTGCTTCCTCTGCCTGCCGTCCGGCCGGCACGGGCAGGCAGAAGCTGAACTGCATCGCCCCGTCATCGAGGGTGTCTCCGTAGGCCCTGACGGCTTGGAGGTTGACGGGGGAGGATGCGCCCCCAGGGCTCGAGCCGGCGGACAGTTTCATGGCGAGGCCTCCTGCACCCTTCAGGTCGTCACGAGCCGCTCGGCGGCGCGGCGTTCCAGCTCGGTCCAGAAGGGGTTGTGGTAGTCAGGCGCCTTCTCGAAGACGCCCTCGAGTCCCTTGCCGCCATCAGGCAGACGCTTGACATCGGCAAAGCACCCCTCCCCGAGGGCCGCCACCAGGCCCACCTCATCGATGTGCCGCAGCTGGGCAACGGCCTCCCGAAGCACGCGTTCGGCGCGGCGCGCAATCCGCCCCTCCGGTCGCAGATCCAGCTCCCCCACCAGGTCACGCACGAAGTTTTCGATGTACCCCATGTTCCGCAAGGCGAGGTAGCGATCGGCCACAAAAGGCGTGTGGATTGCCTCTGTGAGGATCCCGAGCAGGCAGATGCTCTGCCTGGTCCACACCGTGGCAAGGTTGTACATCGTCTGGTGGGCGTATGACTGAAAGATGTTGCCCGTGATGTGCTTCGTGGGTGGCATATACTTGAGCGGATGGTCCGGAAAAACCTGTCGCACGAGCTGGGCCATCGCAAGCTCGTCGAGGAAGCCATTCTCCCGCGTCGGATCGATCTCGAAGGCGTGCCCCAGTCCCATCAGGTGCGTGGGGATCCCCGCCTCGAGGGCGAAACGCTCGTTGATGAACTGGCTGGCCAGCACGGTGTGGCCGGCCTCGATGGCGTCCGCCGTGGTGAGGTAGTTGTCCTCCCCCGTGTTGATGAGGATCCCAGAGAAGCCATTCACCATCCGAGAGAAGTACTGATCCGTCAGCGTGCGGTACAGGTTGATGTCGCGGAACAGGATGCCGTACAGCGCATCGTTGAGGAGCATGTCGAGACCCTCCTGGGCAGCCAGGACCGAGATCTCGGGCATGCACAGGCCAGACGCGTAGTTGGTGGCCTGCACGTAGCGGCCCAGCTCCTCGGAGACCTCATCGAGGGCCGCCCGCAGCAGGCGGAAGTTGGCGGCCGTGGCGTAGGTGCCTCCCGAGCCTTCCGCGGTCGTGCCGAACGGCACAAAATCAAGCAGGCTCTGGGCGGTGGCCCGGATGACGGCGATGATGTCCGCCCCCTGCTTCGCCGCGGCAACGGCCTGCGGCACGTCCTCGAAGATGTTGCCAGTGGCCACAATCAAGTAACGCAGGGGCGCAGGGCCCGTCCCCAGGCGCTCGCGCAGGGCCGCTCGCGCCCTGCGGGCGTGAGCCAACGCATCCAGGGCTCCGTCGACGCGCTGCCTCACCCAGGCATCGCGATCCTCCGGACTGACCGCCAGCCCGGCCCAGGCCTCCACGGGTGCGGTGGCAATGTGCTCCGCAGCCTGCTGCGGCTCCAGGCCCCTCGCGACGCACACGCCACAAAGCCAATGGCAGACACCCTTTGGCAGGAGCCCGGCGGCCTGCACGGCATCCACCGTGCGGTTGGGCCACGGCACCCCCTCCACGTCGACCCCGTCGACCCCGAGCAGGCGGAGGGCCGCCCGCTCGATCGAGACCGTCGAGTGGGCGCGAATGAAGCCCATGACGGGTTCAACGATGCGGCTTGCCAGCCCTCGGGCGTCCTCGACCAAGGTCGTGTCGATGGGCAGGTGCATGCGCTTCCCTCCCGCGCCACAACCCGGGTGGACGACGCCACATCGCGCCGGAAGCCGGAGTGGCCCAAGACTTCATTTTATGCTGCCAGGCAGCCATTTGGAAAGGCGCCAGCCCCCGGGTCCGGTCAAACCCCAGGCAGGCCTGAGGATTGCCGACTTGACACCGAGCGAGCGCCCGTGGAAACATCGGCATGTCCCCGGCTGGCTCTCCCCCCCTGCATCAGGTACAGGTTGTCGATGTCCCTCCGTTACGCCATTCTCAGCCTGCTTGCCCGGGAAGCGCTGACCGGCTACGACCTCACGAAGCGCTTTGAGAGCCTGGTGGGGTTTTTCTGGGCCGCCAAGCACAGCCAGATCTACCCCGAACTGGCGCTGCTGAGCCGGGAGGGCCTGGTCACCTACGAGGTTGTCACCCAGGTGTCCAAGCCTAACAAGAAGGTTTACACCTTGACGCCTTCAGGCCGAGCCGCCCTGGGCCTGTGGATCGAGGCAGAGGCCGACCGACGGTCCGTCCGGGATCCCTTGCTCATGCGCATCTGGGCCCTGGGGGCCCTGCCGCCGACCCTCGGGCTGCCGCGCCTGAGGGTGCTCTGCGGAGACCTCGCGCAGCGCCTGGGGCAGGTAGACGAGGCGCTGGAGACCCTGGGCGGGGCCGAGGACGGAGACAAGACCAACGTCGGCATGAGGCTGGTGCTGGAGCTCGGGCGCAGGCAGTACGAGGTGTACCGGGAGTGGGCCGAGGAGGCGATCGCCACCCTTGACCAGGCAGCCTCCGGGCAGGCCCTCAGCTGAGGGGCTACCCGGACTCGCAGACGTCAATCACGGGGAGTTCGGGAAACGCGGCCTGCATCATCGCCTGGAGGGCACCCGGTTCGACCTGGCGGCCGTCCGGCGCCGTCGGGTTGATCGTCAGCGCCACGGCTCGAAGCGGCTTCAACGCAAAACAAGCCTGGCCCCGGAGCGCGAGGCGTTCGAGGAGGGCACGGGAAGCGAGCACGTGGGTTCCGGCAGGCACGATCAGGTCCACAGGGCGCCGCAACGCCAGCAGCGCTTCGAGCAGGCCATCGGCCAGCGCGCCCGGGACATACAGCGCACGCGCCGAGTCTGGCAGCCAGGCTCCCAGCTGCTCCAGCCCCGCCATGAAGGACGGCCCCACCCACGGCTGAAAGCCCTGGTCGGTGATCGCGCCAGGTTCCTGCCGGGCCCGGCACAGGTCGGCCCAGCTGGCACGGGGCGCAGGCAACGACAGGCGTGACAGCACGGCTCGGGTCTCCTCGACGACCCCCTCCGGTGACTCGGCCAGCACCAGGCCCGTTGCCAGCACAAAGCCCTCAACGCCGGCCGAGATGAACGCCCGGCGGTCCGCTGCCCCATCCAGCAGGACCTTGGTGCAGCCCAACGAAGCGAGCAGGCCGAGCAGCGCCGAGGCCTCACGCACCTTCACCGGGCCTGCGACCTCCACGAAGCCTGCGTGCACGACCCGGTAGATCCCAACGGGCCCCAGCGCGGTGCGAAAGGGCGTGGTCGCGACGCGTTCGAGCGTGGCCTGCGAGTACAGCGCGGCCTCGTGGGATGTGGCGACGAGGGCTCCGACCGGGGGACGGATCCGGGGCTTGGGCCGGTTGGTGATCTGGTCGACAGCCTCACCGTCCCGCCCGACGGAGGAGAGCCCGAGGCGCTCACCTGCCGAGCCGAAGTGCGCGATGAGGTGGTTCAGCGCGGTCGTCTTGCCCGCGTTCTTGGCCGTGCCGGCAACCGCGACGCTGCGGAGATCGCCACACACGCCCGCCAGGGTGGGGGTGGCCTGGGTCATGCAGGCACTTCAGGGGACGAAGCGCCCCCCCGCGCCTCACGCACGGCGGCCTCGCAGCATGGCACCAGGGCCGCCACGGCCTCTTCAAGACTCAGCGCCAAGCGGACGCCGGCGGCAAACCTGTGGCCCCCTCCACCGAACTGCTTGGCAATGGTGTTGACGGGCACCCGGCCCTTCGAACGCAGGCTGACCTTCACGCCTCCCCGAGCAGCCTCCTTGAACAGCACGTACACCTCGCCGCCCTGGAGCTTGGGCAGGTGCTGCGTCAGCAGCTCGGTGGGCTGGTCGGGATCCCGCGCCCGCGCCAGCATGGCCCGCGTCAGGCCGACATACACGACGGCCCCATCCGCCGCCGTCCGCAGCGCAGCAAGGCCCTCCCCGTAGACCTGGAAGTCTTGCAGGCCCACCTGCTCGTGCAGGTGTCGGTTGACCTCGTCCGGCCGGGCCCCGGCTTCGACGAGCCGAGCGACGGTGCGGAACAGCGCGCCATCGCAGCGATCCGTGATGAAGGCCCCCCGGGTGTCGAACAGGATGCCCGTGAAGAGGCACGTGGCGACCTCAGCATCGAGTTCCACCCCCAGGTGGGGCTGCAGCTGGGCCACGATGAGCGAGGTTGCCGCGGCCTCGGTGTCGACATAGATCCACGCGGCGAACCGCCCGTTGTCAAGGTGGTGGTCCAGGTTCATCCACGTCGGCCAGTCGCGCGTCGTCGCGATCTGGCGGTGTCGCTCACCGCCATCCAGGAAGATCAGCAGCCAGTCACGGGCGTCTGCAGGCAGCTCCCGACTCACGGGGAAGCAGCGCGTCAGGAAGCTGCAGCTGGCTGGCACCGGCTCGTCGGAATACACGACGGCCTCCTTGCCAAGCTTGGTGAGCAGCCGCGCCAGGCCCAAGGTGGCCCCGAAGGCGTCCGGATCGGGGGCGACGTGGGGCACGATCAAGTAGCGGTCGTGGGACCGCAACAGCTCGGCCACCTGTTCCAAGCCGGCCACGTTGCTGACTGGATCCACAGACGACCTCCTTGCTCTGGGCTGGCACCGCGTTGATCTTAACAGGTTTCCAGGCGCCCTGACCCGGGCTATCCTGGCCACGAGGGCAGAGGAGGCCCTGGCCATGCTGCCGCTGCACGACGAGAACCCACGACGCGGCACCCCGTGGGTGACCTATGCCTTGCTCCTCGCCAACGTCCTGGTGTTTGCCCACCAGATCACCCTGCCGGCCAGCCTGGTCGAGACCCACCTGACGCGATGGGGCGTCGTCCCGTGCGAGCTGCTCGGCGCCCTCCGCCACCTGGGAGCCCCAGGCTCACTGCCGGAAGTGGCGACCTTGCTGACCTCGATGTTCCTGCACGGGGGATGGCTTCACATCGGGGGCAACATGCTGTTCCTTTACATCTTTGGTGACAACATCGAGGACGAGCTCGGCCCCGGCCGCTACCTGACCTTCTACGTGGGCTGCGGGGTCCTCGCCAGCCTCGCCCAGGTCGCAGCCGGGCCAGCCAGCACGGTGCCCACCGTGGGGGCCAGCGGCGCGGTCAGCGGGGTGCTCGGGGCATACATGGTGCTGCACCCGACCGCCCGCATCGTCACGCTGCTGTTCCTCGGGTTCTTCATCACGCGCGCGCGGATCCCGGCCTTCCTCTTCCTGGGCCTCTGGTTCGGCCTCCAGGCGGTGCAGGGCCTGGCCGCCCTGAGCACGCACCAGGCCGCCGCCGGGGGCGGTGTGGCCTGGTTCGCTCACCTCGGGGGGTTTGCCGCTGGGGTGTTGGTGGCCCTTGGCGTGAGGTCCGCCAGGCACCACCGCGCGCCACGCTGGGGGCGAGGTGGCCGGAGCGGCCGCTGAGCGGGTGCCTCAGCGGTTCATCACGTTGAGGGTGACGGCGGCGCTGCTCGAGCCCCCGGGGCCCGAGGCCGTCACCGTGACCTGGTGCGGGCCATTCCCGGAGGCGCGGGTGTTCCAGAGGAAGGACAAGGCGGCGCCGGTGGCTGCCCCGATGCGCACGCCATCCACCTCACAGACGATCCGCGTGGGGGCGCCGCTCGTCACCACCTGGATCCGCGTCTGGCCCCCCACGATGGTGCCGTCAGGGGGCAGCAACTGAAGAATGGCCACGGGCCCGGCGGGGGCGGCATGCCCCAGCGTGGCCTGGCGCGCCTGCCGGTGGTTCCCCGGCTCGGCAGGTGCTCGCCGTCGAGGGGCATCAGGCCCTGGGTCGGCCAACGAGACGCGTCGCTGCCTCTGCAGCCGGGCCATCATGGCGCGCTCCTCGGGTGAGAATTCCGAGGCCTTGAGGCGCTGCAGGGCAGCCGTGGCAGGGTCCGGGCCATCGGTCGCGGGGCGGCGCAGGCGGTGCAGATACCACCCACCACCGGCCACGATCACGACGACCAAGGCGGCGGGGAGGCCCCAGGCGACGCGGCGCTGCACGGCGTCGCGTCGCGCGCCCTCGGTGCCGCCGGGGCTCGCAAAGGCCTGGCGCCGGGCCTCCTCGTTGTGCCGGGCACACAGGCCACAAAACCCCGCCGTGTTGAGGCAAGCCGGGCAGCAGGGTCGCCTGCAGGCCGAGCAGCTCGCCTCCGCCCGGATGGCGCTGTGCCGGAAGCAGTAGACCACGTCGGCCCGAGGGCCAGGGCCAGCAGCGGGCCCCTTTTGCGGCACGGGACGGATGCCTGGCGCGCCCGGAATCCCGCCGGTCCGCGGGGTGGCCCCTGATCGCCCCGAGGCTCCCTGACCGACGCCCCCGCTCGCAGGCGGGGCAGCCCCACGTTCTGGCTCACCCCCGGCTGCCGGCAGGACGCAGCGGTGACACAGGCCTCGCCCCCCATCATCGCGACACGTCGCACAGACGGCCTGCTTGCACCCCACGCATCGGGTCACGGCCCGCGAGTGGCTGTGGTATGCACACTTGTCTTCCATGGACAGCGGGCCTCCAGCACGACGCCCCTGCAGGCGCCTCCCTCCCATACCCCAACCGAGGGCGCCGTCCCATAGCGGCGGTCGACCGAGCCCGGCCAGCGTCGCTGGCCCTGACCGCCGCTGTCAGCCCCCTCCAGCGCGGGGCCTGCCCTCGCCCCGGCCCCGCGAGGCCGCCTCGGCGGCTCGCAGGGCCGCCCGCTCGGCCCGATGGTCCACGTGCACGGGGCCTCCCCGCTCCGCGAACGGCACCTCGATCCGATCCAGGTCGCTCGGCAACACCACGCGGGGCGTCACGGCACGCGCCTCCGCAAGCAAGTCCCGTGCCGCGTGCCGGAAGCTGATGTGGGTCAAGGCGAGGAGCCCGACCCCGGCTTCGAGCGCCAGGGTGGCGGCCTCCCGGGCGGTTGAGTGGTAAGTCTCCCGCGCCCGGTCCAGGGTCTCATCAGCGAAGGTCGCGTCGTGGACCAGCACGTCAGCCCCCTCGGCGGCGCGTCGCACGCCATCACACGGCCGGGTGTCTCCCGTCACCACGATGCGGCGCCCCGGACGCGAGGGGCCCATCACGTCCTCAGGTTGGACCAGGCCCTGCCGCCCCGCCACGGGGGTGCCACGCTGCAGCAGGCCAAAGCTCGGGCCAGCCTCGATGCCCAGCGCCGCCGCGAGCGCGGGGTCAAACCGCCCCGGCCGGGGCTCCTCCACAAAGGCCCAGCCCACCGACATCACGCGATGGTCCGTCTGCAACGCCTCGAGGGCCCAGCCGTCCCGAGGCAGCCGCCACCCCGGCCCCACCTCCTCGTACGTGACGGGGAAGCTGGTCGTGCCGATGATGCGCCGGAACATCCCAGCCATGGCGAGCAACCCCTTGGGGCCATAAACGGCCACAGGCTCCTGACGCCCCCAGAGCTCCCACGTCTTGAGCATGCCGGGCAGCCCAAGGTAGTGGTCGGCGTGCATGTGGGTGAGAGCTATCACGCCAATCTGGTTGATGCCCACCCCGGCTCGCATCAGTTGCCGCTGGGTGCCCTCCCCGCAGTCGACCAGCACCCGCTCGCCACCTCGTCGCAGCAGGGTGGCCGACAGGCCCCGCTCGGGCGTGGGCACGGCGCCCGAGGTGCCAAGAAAGACCAGGCCGAATTCCATGTCGTCCTAAAACTTCAAGGCCCAGCGAAGGAAGCCAAAGATCGCGGCAGCCAGGGTCGCCGTGATCGGGATGGTGAGCACCCAGGCCAGGACCATGTTGCCCGCCACCCCCCAGCGCACGGCCGAGACGCGCTTGGTGGCGCCCACGCCCATGATCGCACCTGACACGACGTGCGTCGTCGACACCGGCAGCCCGAAGTGGGAGCACGTGGTGATGGTCAGCGCCGCGGCCGTGTCGGACGCGAACCCATTGATGGGCTGAAGCTTCACGATGCGGGTTCCCATGGTCTTGATGATCTTCCAACCCCCAGCCGCAGTCCCGAGCGCCATCGCGGTCGCGGCAGCCAGCATGACCGGGCCCGGGACGTGAAACCCCCTCGCCGGATCGAGGTAGCCCCCGGTGAACATCGCGAGCGTGATGATGCCCATGGCCTTCTGCGCGTCGTTGGTGCCGTGCGAGAAGGCCATGAACGCCGCGGCCACCACTTGTAGCGGCCGAAAGATGTTGGTGACGGTGGTGGGCAGCGCCCGCCGGAAGATCCACATGAGGCCAACCATCAGCGAGAACGAGACCAGCCCACCAACGATGGGAGAGGCCACGAGAAAGACAAAGATGCGCTCCACGCCCACCCAGTTCAGGTAAGGCGGGCCATACCCGAGCAAGGCTGCACCGATCAAGCCACCGATGATGGCGTGAGAAGAGGAACTCGGGAGGCCCCACCACCAGGTCAGCAGGTTCCAGGCGATTGCCGAGAGCAGGGCAGCCACCACGACCCATTGACCCAACACGGCGCCGGACTCGAAGAGCTTGCCATCGATGATCCCCTTGCCGATGGTCTTGGCCACCTCCGTGCCCCAAAGGGCGCCCCCGAAGTTCAGCACAGCGGCCATCATGATCGCATTTCGGGGCGTCAGCACCCCCGTGGAGACGGAGGCAGCGATGGCGTTGGCGGTGTCGTGAAACCCGTTGATGAAATCGAAGGCCAGCGCCAGCACGACCACCAGGGAGACCAACAAGAAGACCTGCTCAGGCATTCTTTAGCACGATCCCGTGCAGCCGGCCGGCCACGTCCTCGGTCATGTCGATGGCGGCCTCGATCGTGTCGTAGACCTCTTTCCACTTGATGACCTCCAGCACGTCGCGCGGCTGGTCGAAGAGAGACCCGAGGGCCAACCGGTTGAGCTTGTCGGCCTCGTTTTCGAGGCGGTTGATCTCCACGACGTGGGGCAAGATGTCACGGTGGCGGCGCGGACTGCGAAGCAGCGGCACGGCCTGATCAATCTGCTCGCAGCAGCGCTCGAGGAGCCGGACCAGGGTGATGAGCAGGTCGGTGGGGCGCTCGATGCGGTACAGCAGCAACCGGTCGGCCACCAACTCCGTCGAGTCCACGATGTTGTCGAGGTCGATGGTGAGGGCGTGGATGTCCTCGCGGTCCAGCGGGGTCACGAAGGTCTTGTTGAGCTTCTCGAGGATCTGGTGCGTGACCTTGTCCCCGGCGTGCTCGGCATCCGTGAGCTTCTGAAACCGACCGGGCACGTCCCGGTAGTCCTCTGCAAGGTCGCGCAGCAACCGCGCTCCCGCCAGGGCGTTCCGTGAGGAGGCCTCGAGCAGGTCGAAGAAGCTCTCCTCGCGGGGGATCAGGCGAAACACCAATCAGCTCCTGTTCAGGCAAGGGGCAGGCGCGGGGCTCAGGGGCCCAGCTGGGGTCACAGGCTTGTGGGGCCCGCTCGGCGCCGAGAGGCCAGGAACTGCCGACCGTTCTGCACGATTTGAAGGACCTGAGCGACCTCGGCCTCCAGCCCTTGCAGGACCTCGTCCGCGTAGCCCTCCGCACCCTGCACCAGCTGGCGCGCCTCGCGCTCGGCATCGAGCAGGATCTGCTGAGCTTGGGCCCGCGCCTCCATCAGGTCTCCCTGCGCCGCGGCCGGAGGCGCCTCGGCCGGCGCTGGCGCCCAGGGGGGCTGCCCGACCGGGGGCGGGGGGGCGACCACCACCTCGGCGTCGGCCCGCGTCACGGCACCGATGGCCGACGCGGCGGCGCCGGGCGCATGGCCCCCGTTGCCGTTACCATTGTCGTTGCCATACGTGGTCTTGATCGGGCGCAGAAAGCTGAGCGTCTCCCCCAGCATCTCCGCCGCTGGCGGCCGGGCGTGGCGGGGCGCTGAGGCCGCCCGCTCAAAGGCCTGAAACTGCGCCACCAGCGCGCCGCCGTCGAGCCCGAGCAGCTTGGCGTACTGGCGGATGTAGCCGTAGGTGTGCACCATCGCGGGGAGCTTGTCCAGGCGCCCCTCTTCGAGGGCCTCGAGGTAATGCAGCTTGATGTAGGTGCGCTGCGCCACCTCGTCGAGGGTCAACCCCTTGCTGAGGCGCGTCTCCCTGAGCAGTTGACAGACGTCGGTCATCGCAGCCGGCTCCCGTGGTTCCTGAACTTTTTGCGCCAGAGGCGCCGCCATTCGCAAGCACACGAACGACGGCCGGTATTTTACCACGCACCTCCATCAGCCGACGCCTGACTGCGTGAAGTTTTTTGATTGCGGCACCTTTCGGGACCTTGTTAAAATGGAAGCGGGGCGGCCCCGGCGGCCGCTGCCGGCAGTGGGTGGAGCCGTTGCTCGTCGCTCTCGCGGTTCGGAACTACGTCCTGATCGACCACCTCGAACTGAGGTTCGATCGCGGCTTCTGCCTGCTCTCCGGCGAGACCGGAGCCGGGAAATCGATCCTCATCGATGCCCTCTCCGCAGCCCTCGGGGGGCGCGTCGCCCTGGACGACATCCGCCATGGCGAGCGCCGGGCGTTCATCGAGGCCACCTTCAGCCGGCCGGCAGGAACGCCCTGGCCCGAGGCGCTCTCCCGCCTCCTCGAGGAGGCCGGCATCGTGCCGGCCGTGGACGACGAGCTCACGCTGAGCCGGGAGCTGACGGCACGGGGCGCCAGGTGCCGGCTCGACGGTCACCAGGTCACGCAGGCCCAGCTTCGCCAGGCAGGCGCCGCCCTGGCTGACGTGGTCTCTCAGCACGAGCATCAGCGCCTGCTCGATCCCGGCTACCAGCTCGACGTGCTCGACCGGTACGGACGCCTGGGGGACAGGCGAAGAGCGGTGGAGCGGGCCCACGCGCGGGCGGCCGCAGCGCGGCTCGGCGTGAAGCGACACCGCGAGGAGGCACGCGAGCGGGCCCGACAGGAAGACTACTGGCGGTTCCAGCTGGCGGAGCTTGAGGCCGCAGGCCTCGCCGCCCCTGGAGAGCTGGCCTGGCTGGAGGCGGAGCGCCTCCGCCTGGTCCACGCGCAAGGCCTGCGGCAGGCTTGCCTCGACGCCTACCAGGCCCTCTACGCAGGAGACCACGGCCCCAGCGCCTACGACATCCTTGCACGCTGCATGCAACCACTTAACAGTCTATCCGAGGTGGACGACGTTCTGGGGGCCGCTGGCCGGGAGCTCGGTGGCCTCCAGGCGGCGTTGCGGGATGTGGCCACCGAGCTGCGGCGCCACCTCGACAAGCTGGAGGCCGACCCGGCTCGATTGGCCGAGGTCGAGCAACGTGTCGCGCTGCTGATGGACCTGACCCGCAAGTATGGCCCTGAGCTCGAGCAGGTGATCGCGCACCGCGACGCCCTCGCCAGGCAACTCGAGGCGGTGGCAGCGTCCGACGCGCAGCTGGCCGTGCTGGAGCTGGAGCACCAGGAGGCCGAGCGCGAGCTGCTGGCCGCGTGCGAGCAGCTGACGCTGGCTCGTCGAGAGGCCGCTGCCCAGCTGGAGCAGGCGGTGGGGCGCGAGCTCGAAGACCTGGAGATGGGACGCGCCCGCCTCACCGTGTCGCTCTGTCCTCACGAGGCGCCCCCCCGGCACCGGGCCACGGGGCAGGAGGACGTGGTGTTCGAGGTGGCCCTCAACCCCGGCGAGCCTCCTCGTCCCTTGGCCCGGACCGCGTCGGGCGGCGAGATGGCGCGGGTCATGCTGGCGCTCACCTCGGTGCTCGCAGACCTGGATGCGGTCGGCACCCTCGTGTTCGACGAGGTCGACACGGGCATCAGTGGGCGTGCGGCGCAGGCGGTGGCGGAGAAGCTGGCGGCGCTGGCCCGGACCCACCAGGTGCTGTGCATCACCCACCTGCCGGCTGTGGCCGCCATGGCCGATCAACACACCCACCTCGAGAAGGACGTGACGGGCGCCCGCACGTGCGTCCGCGCCGCGGTGCTGGAGGGCGACGCGCGCACCCGGGAGCTCGCCAAGCTCGCAAGCGGCCAGCCGGCCCCCGCCGCGCTGCGCCACGCCGAAGAGCTGCTGGCCCGGGCCAGTACACACAAGGCGGGGCAGCTCACGCCCCGGCGGAGAGGCCGGCGGGGTCTCTGACGAGAGGAGCCAGCGTTGGAGGCAAGAATTCGCATCCGAGAGGGGGAGCGTGAGCTGGAGCTGGCGGGCAGCGAGGCGTTCGTGGCGGACGTGCTCGAGCGCCACTTCCAGGCCTGGCTGGGCGACCCGCCGCGAGCCGAGGCGGCGCCCGCAGGGCAGGACCCGGCGGCACCGGGGCCTGAGCCCTTCCCGCGGGTCAGCCCAACCTTCAGCCCCAAGGTGAACATCTCGCTGGCAGACCTCGCTCATATGAAGCAGGCCGTCGCGCCAGCAGACCTGGTGGTGACCGCCGCCTACTACCTGGAGAAGTACGGCCGCCTCGAGAGCTTCACCAAAGAAGAGCTACAGGGGGCACTGGCCGCGCTGCCGGCCTGGTCTTGCCGGGAAGTGGCAGACGAGCTGGAGCTCCCCTTGACCCTCGGCCACATCGAGCAGCTGCGTGATGGTCGGCTGACGCTGACCTTCAAGGGGCAAAACTACGTCCGAAATGGCCTGGCCTGACGCGCCCCAGCCTTGTCAGCCGCTTTGTTGTTATGTTAATCATGGGGCCATCCGCTTCCTGTGGAGGGCCTCGATGACGGCTGCCTTGCCTCGGTTTCATTCACGCACCAGCGGCCGCGAGCGCCAGGAGGATCTGGAGGCGGCGTGCCTGCACCCGGCAGCCGCGCTGGCGGCCCGCACGCGCGGGCGGGAACGGGCCGAGGCGGCTTGTACCTTGAGAACGGCGTTCCAGCTGGATCGGGACCGCATCCTGCACGCCAAGGCCTTTCGCCGCCTCAAGCACAAGACGCAGGTGTTCATCGCCCCCGAGGGCGACCACTACCGCACCCGGCTGACCCACACGCTCGAGGTGGCCCAGATCTCGCGCACGGTGGCCCGGGCCCTGGGCCTCAACGAGGACCTCACGGAGGCGATCGGGCTCGGGCACGACCTGGGCCATGCCCCGTTCGGCCACGCCGGGGAGCGGGTGCTGGACGAGCTGCACCGGCCCGACGGCTTCCGCCACAACGAACAGAGCGTGCGCGTCGTCGAGCACCTCGAGCCCATGAACCTGACGTGGGAGGTGCGCGACGGCATCCTGCACCACACGGGCCCCGACCGCCCAGCCACCCTGGAGGGCCAGATCGTCAAGATCTGCGACCGGGTCGCCTACCTGAACCACGACCTCGATGACGCCATCCGCGCCGGCATCCTGCGCGAGGAAGAGCTGCCCCCCTGGGTGGCGCCCACGTTCGGCGCCACCCGTGGCAGCCGCATCACCACGATGGTGAATGACATGGTGGCGTCGAGCGATCTGGAGGCGGGCGACATCCGCCTGAGCGACGCCCTGCTGGACCCGTTCCTGGAGCTCCGTGCCTTCATGTTCAAGCGCGTCTACACGGGCAGCCGGGCGAAGCAAGAGGAAAGCAAGGCCATGGGGGTCGTCCAGCGACTCTATGAGCGCTTTGTGGGGGAGCCCGAGGTGCTGGCGTGCAGCCTGGGGCGCCCCGTGACCACGGACGCGGCCAGGCAAGAGGCCGTGGATTTCATCGCCGGAATGACCGACCGCTTCGCCCTGGCCGTGTTCGCGCGGCTCTACCTCCCGACTCCGTGGCGGCTCGCGGACGAATCTGCGACCATGGGAGCGTGAGCCTGATTCCTGACGACCCGATTGCCGAGGTCAGAGCGCGTGCCGACATCGTCGAGGTCGTGTCGGACACCGTCGTGCTCAAGCGCAGCGGCCGCAACTACACCGGCCTCTGTCCCTTTCACAACGAGCGCAGTCCAAGCTTCAACGTGAACCCGGAGCGGCAGATCTTCCGCTGTTTTGGGTGCGGAGAGGGCGGTGACGTCTTCACCTTCGTGATGAAGGCGCAGCACCAGACCTTCCCCGAGGCGCTCAGGACCCTCGCGGACCGCTACGGGGTGCCACTGCCGGAGCGGCAACCCGACTCGGACGAGCGCGCACGCATCCGCGAGGCGAACGAAAGCGCCGCGGACTACTTCATCTGGCTGCTGGAGCACGAGGAGCTCGGGGCCGAGGCCCGCCAGTACCTCCGTGGACGAGGCGTGGACGATGCCCTGCGCAAGCGCTTCCGACTGGGCCTCTCCCCGCGGGGCTGGGATGGGCTGCACCGCCACCTGCTGGGGCGGGGGGTGCCTGTCGAGGTCCAGGAGGCAGCGGCGCTGGCGCGCCCGCGGGCGAGCGGCCAGGGTCATTACGACTACTTCCGAAACCGGGTGATGTTCCCCATCACGAACGAGGCAGGCCACGTCGTGGGGTTCGGCGCCCGCGCCCTGGCATCCGACGATGAACCCAAGTACCTCAACAGCCCTGAGACCCTGGTGTATCGCAAGGGCAACCTGCTTTACGGCCTGAACGAGGCGCGGACCGCGATCAAGACCAAGGACCGGGCCCTGCTGATGGAGGGCTACATGGACGTCATCACCGCCCACGCGCACGGCTTCGAGGAGGCCGTCGGCGTGCTGGGCACGGCGCTCACGCCCAACCAGGCCCGCGCGTTGCTGCGCTACACGCCCTCCCGACGGGTCGTGCTGGCCTTCGACGCTGATCGCGCCGGCCAGCAAGCTGCCGAGAGGGGCATCGCAACGCTCTCCGAGGTCACCCAGGGCGTCGGGCTCGACCTGCGGGTCCTGGCCGTCCCATCGGGCAAGGATCCGGACGCCTACCTGCGGGCAGAGGGAGCCGCGGCCTTCGAGGCCCGGCTCTCGGAGGCGCCCGTGCTCTTCGAGTTCTTGCTGGAGCGAACGGTGCTGGCCCACGACACCACCCGGCCGGAGGGCCGCTCAGCCGCCGTCGCGGCCGCGGTGCCCGTGCTGCGGCGGATCGCAAGCTACGTCACCCAGGACCACTACGTCTCCTGGCTGGCCAGCAGGCTCGCCGTGAGGCCGGAGGCCATCCGCCTCGAGCTGGGTCGGGGCCAGCGCCCCCCCACGGCACCCACCCAGGGCCCCACCCCCCGCCAGGCCAAGAAGCTCTCGACGCACGAGGCCGAGCGGATCCTGCTGTACCTGGCGGTCGAACGCCCAGCGTGGCGCGAGACCATCCGCGAGCGGACGCAGGACATCCCGTTCTCCGCGCCACACGAGCCCATCCGGCAGGCTCTGGTGCGGCTGGTGGCCGAGGGTGGAGCGCTCGGCTGGCCGCGCCTGCTGGAGGCCTGTCAGGGGGACGCCGAGCTGCTCCAGGCCCTCTCCGCGCTCTCCTTCACGGACGGGGCAGCCTGGGGAGACCAGGAGGACCAGGTGGTGGAGGACTGCCTGCTGCGGCTGGAGATGGCGTACTGGCAAGGCCACAAGCAGGACCTGATGGACCAGATCAAACGCGACGGGGATCCCACCGGCGAGGCCACCCAACGGCTGCAGGCGATCATCCAGCACCTGCGGGGTCTCGACCACAGGTGGCGAAAAATGGCTGCCTCAGGCTCGCCTGGGTAGGATGGAATGCCCCCCTCGGCGGGAACATAAGGGCTCGGAGCACGGGCTGGAAAGGAACCCCCTCAACGTGGCT
Organism: Candidatus Sericytochromatia bacterium; assembly: GCA_035284865.1. Lineage (GTDB taxonomy): Bacteria > Cyanobacteriota > Sericytochromatia > S15B-MN24 > JAQBPE01 > JAYKHL01. The sequence goes on from JAYKHL010000234.1 coordinate 16,350, forward strand.
GACAACACCGACACCCTGAAACGCAAAGGCGCCGAGGAAGAGCTCCTCGAGGCGCTCGCGGAGGGTGAGTTCGGCCCGCTGGAGCACGACGTGTTCGAGAGCGCCGTGGCGACGCTGGACGAGTCGGACGCACCGGCCGAGGCAGACCTGAGGGGGCTGTCGGACGAGGTCGAGCTCGACCTCAGCGTGCCGAGAGGAATCTCCACGGACGATCCCGTCCGAATGTACCTCCGTGAAATCGGCTCGATCCCCCTGCTGACGGGCCGGCAGGAGGTGACGCTCGCCAAGGCGATCGTGGCCGGAGGCAAGCAGGGGGAGCTCGCCAAGCGCAAGCTCGCGGAGGCGAACCTGCGGCTCGTCGTCTCGATCGCGAAGAAATACGTGGGGCGAGGGATGCTCTTCCTGGATCTCATCCAGGAGGGCAACCTCGGCCTGATCCGTGCGGTGGAGAAGTTTGACCACGAGAGGGGCTTCAAGTTCTCGACGTATGCCACGTGGTGGATCCGACAGGCCATCACCCGCGCGATCGCCGACCAGGCCCGCACCATCCGCATCCCGGTGCACATGGTCGAGACCATCAACCGCCTGCGGAAGCTGAAACGCAAGCTTCAGCAGGACCTCGGCAGGCAACCCACCGAGGAGGAGCTGGCGCGCGACATGGAGGTCACCGTCGAGCGCCTGCGCGAGATTGTGAAGGTCGCGCAGGAGCCCGTGTCGCTGGAGACCCCGGTCGGCAAGGAGGACGAGTCACGGCTCGGTGACTTCATCGAGGACCGCGACACGGAGGCCCCCGTTCAGTCGGTGACGCACGAACTGCTGCGGGAGGACATCTCCGACGTGCTCAACACGCTCTCGAGCCGGGAGCGGGACGTGCTCAAGATGCGCTTCGGACTTGAAGACGGCCGTCAGCGCACCCTGGAGGAGGTGGGGCAGCAGTTCGGCGTCACCCGCGAGCGCATCCGCCAGATCGAGGCCAAGGCGCTGCGGAAGCTGCGTCACCCCAACCGCAACAAGCGGCTGCGGGAGTACATCGACTGAGGCGGGACGCACCTCCGGGGCCGTTTGACCCTCCCCCCATCGGCTGCTAGACTGGGCCACCTGGAAGCTTAGCTCAGCGGTCAGAGCAGGCCACTCATAATGGCTTGGTCGTGGGTTCGAACCCCACAGCTTCCACTCGAGGCCGATGCCCGCCCGAGGCTTGTGTCGCAGCCCTGGTGACCGCACGATGGGTGGCATGCGGTACAGGACCCGGAAATCAGCAGGGGAGGCGCTGGCAGCGGCGCTGGTGGGCCGGGTAGGCCCGAACGCCGTCGTCGTGGGGTTGCCGCGTGGCGGTTTGCCCGTTGCAGCCCCCGTGGCCCGGCGGCTCGGCGCCACGCTCGACGTGCGGGTGGTGCGCAAGATCGGGCTGCCCTGGGCGCCGGAGGTTGCGCTCGGGGCGGTCGCCTCGACAGGGGACACGGTCTGGAACGCGCCCCTGGAGCCCGAGGTGCCAGCCCCAGAGCGGGAGAGGCTCAGGCAGGCAGCGTGGGCAGCCGCCCAAGAGCGCGAGGCGTATATTCGCGCCCTGCTACCCCCTACCGTGCTGACAGGCCGCCCGGTGGTGGTGGTGGACGACGGCGTGGCCACCGGGATGACCATGCGGGCGGCGCTCGCTTGCGTGCGCCGAGAGCACCCCGCTCGGCTGCTCGTGGCCGCCCCGGTGATGGCTCCGGGGGTGCCCGCAGAGCTGGGTCGCCATGCAGACGAGGTGGTCGCCCTGGCGGTGCCGGCGGGCTTCACGGCGGTGGGGGCCCACTACGATGACTTCCCACAGCTGACGGACGCCGAGGTACGCGCCGTGCTCGCTTCCTGGCAACCAGGCAGCACCGCGGGCTGATGCAAGAAGGCCAGCCACAAGGCTGCGGCTGGCCCGAACGAACGGCCTGTGCCCCGTCGGGCTCGGCGTCACTCCTCGGCGCCGGCCTCTTCCGTCGACTCCGCGGGGCTCTCCTCCGCTGCGGCCTTGGCACGGGCACCCGCGCGGCCTCTCCGTGCAGGCAGGACGGTGGAGAGGCTGATCGGCTGGGGCTTGGGGGGGTTCAACAGGCGCTCCACCTGGTCGAGCAGGGCCTGCTTCTGCTTGTCGAGGGCCGTCATTCCCCCATCTCGCAGGGCCTGGATCTCGAAGCTCGCAAAGTAGGACGTTTGCAGAGCCTTGCCATCCCGAATGATGGTCAGCGAGCCGCGGTCAGCCCCCGAGTAGTGATACTCTGCGGTCGCATTGACCTCCTGAAGCGCGGCGTCCAGGGCCTCCTTCAGCAGCTTCAACACGTCCACGCTGGTGGCCTCGCGTGCCATGGGGATCCTCCTTGTTGAACCGGCCCGCAAGCGGCGAACCAGTGGGGGTCAGCCGGGCGTGCCCTCTCCGGAGACACCGGAGATCGGCAGGCGTATCGTGAAGGTGGACCCGGCGCCGACCTGGCTGGACACCTCGATGCGGCCGCGGTGTCGCTCGACGACCGAGTAGGCCGTGGTGAGCCCGAGGCCGGTGCCCTCGCCAATGGGCCGGGTGGTGAAGAACGGGTCGAAGATCTTGGAGAGGTGCTCGGGCGGGATGCCGACGCCCGTGTCGCTGACACGCAGCACGATCTCCTCTCCTTCCGTGGCCAGGCGGACGCTGACCGTCCCCGGCGCCGTCAGGGCCTGACACGCGTTGGTCAGCAACGCCAGGAAGGCCTGATTGAGTTGCTTCCCGAAGGCGTTCAGCTGAGGAACGGGCTCGACCTCGAGCTCGAAGGTGACGCGCTCGCCAAACCTGCCCTGCACCACCGAGATGGTGCTCTCGACGCCCTCCTTGAGGTCCGTGGGCTTGAGCTCGGCCTCGTCATGCCCGGAGAAGGTCTTGAGGTCTGCCACGATCTTCTGGCAACGTACGGTGCCCTTGAGCACGCTGTCGATCGTCTTGGTGATGTCGTCCTGCAGATAGTCGAAGTCGATGTCCTGCTTGCGCTCGGCGATTTCGGGGTCGCTGGGCAGCTTCCGCCCGTACAGCTCGATGAGGCCAAACAGGTCCTGGGCGTAGTTGCGGAAGACCTTGGTGTTGCCGTGGATGAAGTTCAAGGGGTTGTTGAGCTCGTGCGCGACACCGGCAACCATCTGGCCGAGCGAAGACATCTTCTCGGCCTGCACCAGCTGCCCTTGCGTCTTGCGAAGCTCTTGCAGGGTGGACTCGAGTTCGGCCGTCCGCAGCCGGACGTTCTCCTCGAGGCCCGCGTTGAGGTCCTGGATGGTCCGGTGGGCACGGGCGTTGGCCAGGGCAAGGCTGACCTGGCCGGCGAGCCCCTCGAGCACCGAGAGGTCGGTGGGGCCAAAGGTGCGAGCGACGCTCTGAGAGCTGACGTACAGGACGCCGTACGGCCGCTCCCCCGCCAGCAGCGGCACGCACATGATCGACCGCAGCCGAAGGTTCATGATGCTGTGCTTGGTGGCAAAGCGCTCGTCCTCCTGGGTGTCGATGAGGGCGATCGGCTTGTGCTTGTCGAGCACCTGCTGGATGACGCTCTGGCTCACCTGCAGCTCCGGCACCGCGGCGCCCGACCGGTCCATGGTGGCGAGCCGCTCCGTGCCCCAGAACACGGCCCCCTGCTCGGCCTCCGAGACGTCGAGCGCGTGGCGGAGCACCTTGCCGAGGATGGCGTTGAGGTCGAGCGTCGAGGAGACGGCCCGGGCGAGGTCGTTGAGGCGCTCCAGGTGGTGCTTGTTCTCCTCGATGCGCCGGACGCGCGCATCGCCGGCCACCGCGGCCGCCCAGTGAGGCTTCAGCGCAAGGGCCTGCTCGACGCGCAGGGCCACCTCGGGGCCTTCCAGCCACAGGCAGGCACACACCCGACCCTCCGCCACCAGCGGCACGGCGAGGCCCAGGCGGCCGTCGGTGCGGAGCTCGATGGGCTCCCGCTCGTGCCGTGCGCGCTCCAGCGTCAGGCGGGCGCTGTCGGTCACCTCCCCGGCGTCCCCGCTCATCACGACGAGGGGCTCCTCCCGTCCCTCGTCCCCAAGCGGCTGAAAGCACACCCGCTCGGCGCCCACGTGGGACCGGGTCCAGGCAAGCATCGCCTGCAGCCGCTCCCCCTCCAGGAGGTCCCCCATCGCCAGGGCCCGCGCCCAGCCCTCGTCGGGGCCATCAGCGGTGCCCTGCGCCGCAGGCGCCTCACCCGGCTCCGCATGAAGCTCCAGCGTCATGAACAGGTAGCCCTGCTCAGTCAGGCCAAGGTCATAGACCTCCCAGCCCCCGAGCTCGACGATGCCAGGGGTCCGACGAAACTCAGTCTTGAAGCGATGAAGCCGGGGGGGGGCGAGCGGGTGATCCGCGTCGAGAATCTTGAGCCAGACAGGGCGCTGCCGAAGGTGATCGATGGCCCTGTAGGTGTTGCCCATTCCCCCCTCGGCGATCGTCTCGACCAGCTCGAAGCGGTTGTTGATCAGCTGCTGTGGGGTGGTGGAGTTTCCGAACACAGCCAGTCCTTCGTGCCCCCGGAACAAGCGTGGGGCCACCCGAAGAGGCCGCGCGCAACCTGAGCTTGAAATCTGCCAGATGCCTGATCATACCCGATTGCCGGCCACGCTGCACCCGCGGCCGGCCGGGGCCTACAACTCGTAAGGTGACACCGGATCATCAGCCAGCGCCGGATCACACTCCAGCGGCAGCACGACCCGGAACGTGGTGCCGACGCCAGGGGTGGACTCGACCTCCAACCGACCGCCGTGCTTCTCCACGATGCGCTTGCTGATGGGCAGGCCCAGGCCCGTGCCCTGGTCGGGCCCCTTGGTGGAGAAGTATGGCTCGAAGATGCGCGGCAGCACGTCTGGCCCGATCCCGACCCCCGTGTCGCTCACCTCGACCAGCACGCCCCCGTCCTGTCGCCCCCCGCGCAGGGAGAGCGTGCCCTTGTCCTGAATGGCCTGACAGCCATTCACGATGAGATTCATGAAGACCTGCTGAAGGTGCCCGCTGACCCCCACGATGGGCACCAGGGCGTCCAGCTCGAGCCCGAACTCGATGCGGCCTCGGTAAGACGTCTGGATGAGGCGCACCGTGGACGCGAGCAGGCGTCGCAGGTCCACGGGGCCGACCTCATAGTGGTTGGTGATGGAGAAGCGCCGCAGCTCGTCCACGAGGCCGCGGGCGCGCGAGGCCCCCTCCCGGCAGCTCAGCAGGACGCGCGCCAGGTCCTGCTGAAGGTAAGCGTAGTCCACCTCCTCGACGTACTTCTCGATCTCCTCGGCGCTTGCGCCGGACCGGTACAGCGCGTTGAGGTGGGCCATCTGGCCGACGTACTCCTCGAGCACCTGCAGGTTCGCACCCACCAGGGTCAGGGGGTTGTTGAGCTCATGGATGACCCCGGCCACGAGCTGGCCGAGGCTCTGGAGGCGCTCGGTCTGGGCAAGCCGGTGGGCCTTGTCGGGAGCAGAAGGCGTGTTCATGGCGTCAATCCCCATCGGTCAACCCACACTTCGGAACGGCCGGCCAGCGCTTGCCTCGGCAAGGAGGCTGACGTAGGCGGAGCCCGGAGGCTCGGTGAGCAGCACCTCAGCTTCGAAGCGGCCGGACGGCACGGCCCGGGTCGCCGTGACCTTCCCCTGGAACGTGATGCCCACCTCGGCCCCCACCGCAGGGCTCAGGACGGTGGTCTGGATCGGCGTGTTGAAGCGAGGCTCCTCGTCGAGCCCCGCCAGGAGCACCCCCTGGCCGTGAAGCTGAGACACCATGGCCGACTTCAGCACCGAGCCCGGCACGAGGTACCGCCCCTGGTAGTTGACGGGGATCCGCAAGACCTCGGGCGGATCGGCCGTGCCCGGATCGCCCGCGGGAAAGGCCGCCAGGCCAGCCTCATTCTCCTCGTCGAGCAAGATGCGCTGGAACACCCGCTGCCCTCGGTCCAGCTCGAAGCTGATCGTCCCCATGCTGCCCACGGGCGCGAGCCCGAAGAGGCGGCCGATGGTCCCGTCCCGCAGGCGCTGGGGCTCCTTGTCGAGGTACAGCGTGCCGTACTGGTCGATGAACCGCAGCCGGGCAACGATCCGCGTGGCCCCGAAGGCCACCTCGATCGGCTGGTTGACCAGCGGGGCCGGGCGCACGATGCCGGCCAGGTGCTTGAGCAACACGTTGACGTCGATCGGCTTGAACATGATCGCATCGGCCACGGCCCGGAACGTGTTGACCACGTGCGGCGCCGTCGTGTCGCGGGTCACGAGGATCACAGGGATGCGCCGGAACTGCGGGTTGCGCTTGAGCAGCAGCAACGTCTCGAGGCCGCTGGGCTCCGGCGTCTCCGCGTCCAGGATGATCGCCACAGGGCGCATGCTGTGGACCAGTTGCAGGACCTTCTGGCCGGACTCGGCCGGGACAACCTCATAGCCCTCGTGCTGGAGGACGGCCGAGATCGATCGCCGGAACAGGTCGGACTTGTCGCCGAGGATCAGCTTGGGCATGAGGCGAGATCCGGGTTGGCCGCCAGCAGGGCAGCGAACTGGTCCACGAGCTCCGGATCGAGCCGCGAGCCTTTCAGCGAGGACAGGGCGGCGAGGGCAGCCTCGGAGGCGGGGCCATCCCCGCCCGGCGCCCCTTGGAGGTGCTCCTCGAAGGCGATGGCAACCTGCAAGATGCGGGCCAGCTGGGGGATGGCCGGCCCCGCCAGCCCGCGGGGGCCCGACCCATCGAAGCGCTCGGAGAGCAGGCCGCACACCGGGGTGGCCTTGACAAAGAACGGCAGGGGCAGCAGCAGCTCCTCGGTGGCGCCCTCCGCGGCTGCCAGCGCCTCCCGGCCGTCTGCATCCAGCGCCTCCACGGGGGTGTTCAGCAGCGCATCCGGGAGCACGAGGGTCCCCAGCTGGTACAGGTGGGCGGCAGCCTCGAGCTGGGTCATCTCCTCCCCAAACAGGCGCAGCTCGCGTGCGAGTGCGCTCGCATAATCCTTCACGCGCGCCGCCCGCCCCCGGCGTGCGAGCACCCGTTGCTCGAGGCTGCTGACAATGTTCGAGAAGGCAGACAGCACCATCGCCTCGTCGTTGCGGTACTCCGCCAGCATCCGGCGGTTGTCGAGCGTCAGCTGGTACGACTCCAGCGACCGCCGCACGACCAGCTTGAGTTCGTCGGGGTCCCAGGGCTTGGCGATGTACTGGTAGATGTGCCCGGCGTTGATGGCCTGGATGATGTCCTTGACGTCGGAGTAGGCCGTCAACAGGATCCGCACCTGGTCGGGGTTTCGCAGGTAAGCCGCGCCGAGCAGCTCAGCACCCGTCATGTTGGGCATGCGCTGGTCCGAGATGATCATGTCAACGTCCATGCCCTCAAGGAACTCGAGCGCCTCCGCCCCCGAGTTGGCCGAGAACACGTTGTGCTCCCGACGCAGCACGCGCTCGAGCAAGAGGAGGTTGTCGGGCTCGTCGTCGACCACAAGAATGGAATATTTCTTTGACACGAAAGCTCCTCGCAAAGTCGGCTCAGAAGTCCCCGCCAGGCTCCGTCTGGCTTCTCGGCAGGTGCCCGCCAGCATAGGGAAGGGCCTCGGGGGCGTCAAGCCGCTGGAACCCGGAGATGAGCTTGTGGAGTGCTTCTCGCCGTCCTGGCGGCTCTCTGCGGGATGCCGTATCATGCAGCATCGCCACGAGGCCGATTCCCCTATACCCAAACAACGCCCCAGGCATGGCGCGAGGACCCCAGATGACCTCCCACATCCTCCCTGCGGACCCGATCCGACAGGCCTTCGAAGACCGGACCCTGCTACGCGAGCCGGCCGTGCGGGAGGCCGTCGAGGCCACCGTGGCGGCGCTCGACCGGGGCGAGGTGCGCGTGGCCGAGAAGCGCGCAGGGACCTGGGAGGTGAACGAGTGGGTGAAGCAAGCCATTCTGCTTTATTTTGCCCTGAGACCCCTGGAGGGGCTGGAGGCAGGGGACCTCGCATTCCTGGACAAGGTTCCCCCGAAGCGTGATCTGGCAGCCGCGGGCATTCGCGTGGTGCCTCCCGGGGTCGCTCGTTATGGCTCCTACCTGGAGCCGGGGTGTGTGCTGATGCCCGGCTACGTCAACATCGGCGCTTGGGTGGGAGCTGGCACGATGGTGGACACGTGGGCGACGGTGGGCAGCTGTGCCCAGGTCGGTCGCAACGTCCACCTGTCCGGGGGAGTGGGCCTCGGTGGGGTGCTCGAGCCGCCGGCGGCACGCCCCGTGATCATCGAGGACGGGGCCTTCATCGGCTCGCGCTGCGTCGTGGTGGAAGGGGTGCTGGTGGAGGAAGAGGCCGTGCTCGGCGCGGGGGTGGTGCTGACGAGCTCGACCCCCATCGTCGACGTGACGGGCGCAGAGCCACGCGTCACGAAGGGCAGGGTGCCTGCCCGCGCCGTGGTCATCCCGGGCACGATGCCCAAGGCCTTCCCGGCAGGCACGTACCAGGTGCCGTGTGCCCTGCTGATCGGCCACCGGCAGGCGAGCACCGACCGCAAGACCAGCCTCAACGAGGTGCTTCGCACCTTCGACGTCCCCGTGTGAGGGCCTCGGTGCAGGCGCAGCCAGCAGACCTCGCAGCCCTCACGCTGGGATATTGTGCGATCCCATCGGTGACCGGGAACGAGCGGGCCCTCTGTGACGCCCTCGAGGCCCAGCTGGGGGCTCTGACGCCGGAGTTGGGGCTGCAGCGCGTGGCCGGAGGCCTGGTGGCGCGGGGGCCCGCCCGTCCCGGGCGCCCGACGGTGGGGCTCTTCGGCCACCTGGACACCGTCCGTCCCGCCGACGACCAGCCCCTCGAGGTGCGGGACGGTCGCGTCTTCGGCTGTGGCGCCAGCGACATGAAGGGGGGGCTCGCCGTGATGGTCGGGCTGCTTCAAGCGAGCCTCGCGATCGCCAGCTGCAACGTCGTGGCGGTGTTCTATGACAAAGAAGAGGGGCCGGCCAGCGACAACGGGCTGGAGCCGATGTTCCTTGCCGGGGGCATTCCGGCGATCGACTTTGGCGTCTGCCTGGAGCCCACGGACAACCGCATCCAGGTGGGCTGCGTGGGGGGGCTGCACGCCCTGGTGACCTTTCGGGGCCGACGCGCCCACAGCGCCCGCCCCTGGCAGGGGGAGAATGCCCTGCACAAGGCCGCCGGGCTGCTCGGGAGGCTGCAGGCGCGGCAGCCCGTCGGCGTCCGGTTCGGCGAGCTGGAGTTCCACGAGGTCATCACCGCCACGACGGCAGCCACAACCAACTCGCGCAACGTCGTGCCAGACGCCTTCACGCTCAACGTGAACGTTCGCTTCGCGCCCGGCCGCACGGCCCAGGAGGCACACCGGGAGCTGTGCGAGCTGGTCGCCGGAGAGGCGGAGGTGATCGTGGTGGATGAGGCGCCGGCGGGCGGCGTCTGCCTGGACCACCCCTGGGTGCAGGCCTGGCGTGCGGCCACCGGCCTCCCCGTGGAGCCGAAGCAGGCCTGGACCGACGTCGCCCGGCTGACGGCCCGCGGCATCCCGGCGGTGAACTTCGGGCCTGGCGAGACGGCCCAGGCCCACCAGGCCCGCGAGTCGATCGCGATCGCCGACATGGACGCCAACCTGGCCGCGCTGAGCCAGCTGCTCGAGACCGTGAAAGCGCCTGGGTTGCCGGACTAGGCGCTTTCTGGCATGATGCCTGCGGAGCCGCTTGCTCCGCTATCCACCGCCTTTTGCGCGCGTCAGCGCACCCGTCATACGCCCCAGGAGCCCCCCATGGCCGACAAGTCCACCAAGTACGCCGACAACGCACCCGGCAAGTACTACGTCGACGAGACCTGCATCTTCTGCAACCTGTGCGAGTCCCTCGCGCCCGACAACTTCAAAGCTGTGGACGACGGCACCCATGACGTGTGCTACAAGCAGCCGGGGTCGGCGGATGAGGAGGCAGCGTGTCAGGAGGCCTTGGCAGGCTGCCCCGTCAACGCCATCGGTGACGATGGGGACATCGGCTGACGGGACCCGCCCGGTGGCGCCCGCCGGCACGCAGCCGGTGGCCCGGCCGTGAACCCTGACCTGCTTGCCATTCCGGGCTCGGCGATTCGGGCCATTGCGGCGCTCAAGCAGCCCGGGGACATCGACCTGGGGTTGGGTGAGCCGACGCTTCCGGTGGACCCGGCCCCGTTCCAGGCCGCCGTGGAGTGGGTGGCTCGCCACGGCTGCCCCTACACGCCGAACGCTGGCGACCCCGACCTGCGCGCCCTCATCGCCGAGCGCTGCGGACACCCTGGCCTGGACCGGCCCGAGCAGGTCTGCGTCACGGTCGGCTCCCAGGAGGCGCTGTACCTGGCCATCAAGACCGTCTGTGACGCGGCCCGGGACGAGGTGCTGGTGGTCAGCCCGAGCTACCCGGCCTACGAGAAGCTGTGTGCCCTCGAGGGCGTGCCCGTGCGCCGGGTCGTGCTGCCGGCCGCCACGCACTTCGCCCCGGACGCGGAGCGGGTCCTGGCGGCGGTCGGGCCCACCACGCGCCTGGTCGTGCTGGCATCGCCGGCCAACCCGACGGGCCGCGTCTGGGCGGATGAGGCGCTGAAGGCGCTGGCGGAGGGGCTCCTGGCACGGGGCCCCGCGCGGCCCTGGGTGGTGGTGGACGAGGTCTACCGCGCCCTGTGCTACGTTCCGCCACCCGAGCCGCTCAGCCGGTGGTATGATCGCACCCTCGTCGTCAACAGCCTGTCCAAGAGCCACGCCCTGACGGGCCTCCGGCTGGGCTGGCTGCTGGCTCCTGCCCCGGTGGTGGAGCCAGCCGTGAAGGCCCACCAGTTCATGGTCACGGCCGCAAGCACCTTGTCCCAGCGCGTGGCCCTGGCCGTGCTGGGCGCTCCGGCCCGGCTCGACCCGCACCGGCCGCACTACGAGGCGGTCCGTGGCCCGATGCTCGAGCGGGCGCGCCAGCTGGGGCTGCAGCACGTGCCTCCCGAAGGCGGGTTCTACATGATGGTGGCGCTTCCGCCGCACCTCGCCGCCGACTCGCGGGCGGCCTGCCTGGGCCTGCTCGAGGCGCACCGCGTCGTCACGGTGCCGGGGGTGGCGTTCGGGGCAGAGGGGTGGCTGCGGCTGTCGTGGGTGGCGCCGCCTGCCGTCCTGGCGGAGGGGCTCGGCCGGCTGGCGGCCTTCTGCGCACCGCGCTGAGCGAGGCCTCCCCGCCACCCGAAACGCCTGTCGCGCCGCGTGGTGCAACGCATAGAAACACAGATTCGTCAGGGAGCCAGGCCGTGTGGTAGGATCCGGCGCGGTGGCCCGGCCACGTGGTGGGAAGGAGCTGAAGCGGTGCGCGCATACGACACGATCACGGACTACCACGTGCACATCGAGCGAGGCCCCTACACGGCCGAGTGGCTGGAGACCTTCGTGGCTGCGGCGCACAAGGCAGGCGTGACGGAGCTCGGCATCTCGGAGCACGCGTACCGCTTCCACCAGACCAAGCACCTGCTGTGGAACCCCTGGGTGGCGAGGAAGAAGACCGAGGACCTGGAGGCCTACCTCGGCCTGCTGCTCGCGGCGCGGGCGCGGGGCATCCCCCTCAAGATCGGCATCGAGATGGACTACATGCCGGACAACGCGGCGGCGATGCGGCGCTTCCTGGCCGAGCACCCCTTCGACTATGCGATTGGCTCCGTGCACTGGCTCGGGGGCTTCGGGTTCGATCTCGACGAGATGCGGGGCCAGTGGGAGCAGGGTAACGTGGAGGAGATCCACGACACGTATTTCAGCGTCCTCGAGCAGATGATCGAGGAACGCCCGGTGGACATCATCGGGCACGCCGACGTCATCAAGGTCTTCGGGTTTCACGCGCCACGCGTCGCGATGAACTGGTACCGGCGGCTGACGCCCAAGATCAAGGCCAGCGGCATGGCCGTCGAGGTCAGCACCGCAGGCTGGCGCAAGCCGGTGCGGGAGCTGTACCCGGCCCCGGAGTGGCTGGCGATGCTGGTGGAGGCCGACGTGCCGCTCGTCCTGAGCTCCGACGCCCACCGGCCGGAGGACGTCGGGGCGGGCTATCCCCAGGCGCTGGACCTGCTGCGGGCCCTTGGCGTCCGCCGGCTACACACGCTGACGAGCCGGGTGCTGCAGCCGGCCTGAGGGCGAATTTCGGGCCGCCCGGCCCGGCATCGGTGAGCCCCGGTGAGCCAGGCTGACGACCTGCCACCGCCTGACACCACCCGCCACCGGCCACCGCAGGCCCCGACCCTTACCTTCCGCAGCTTCCATATAACCCTGGCTATATGGAGGCTGGCGGAGCCAGGCGGGGTCGGCGCCCCACGGGCCTCAGGTGAGCAGGTAGGTCAGGTCGTCGAGGGTGAGTTCCGCCCCGAGATCCGAGCCGCCCAGCACATCCTGCACGATCTGGCGCTTCTTGCCCTGCAGGCTCAGCACCTTCTCCTCAACGGTGCCCCTGGCGATCAGCTTGTAGCTGAAGACGTGGCGGGTCTGGCCGATGCGGTGCGCCCGGTCCGTGGCCTGATCCTCTACCGCGGGGTTCCACCAGGGGTCGAAGTGGATGACGTAGTCGGCCCCCGTCAGGTTGAGGCCGGTGCCGCCAGCCTTGAGGCTGATGAGGAAGACCGGCGTGTCGTCCTGGTTGAATCGCTGCACCCGCTCGAGGCGATCGCGGGTCTGGCCGTCGAGGTAGGCATACCGGATGTCCTCCGCGTCGAGGGCCTCCTTGAGGACGGCCAGCATCTTCACGAACTGCGAGAAGACGAGGACCCGGTGACCCTCCGCCAGCATGTCGCGAAGCAGCTCCATGAAGTGCTCGACCTTGGCCGAGGGCACGTGGCTGTCGTCCCTGAGCACCAGCCGGGGGTCACACGCCACCTGGCGCAGCCTCAGCAGCCCCTCCAGGACGTGGAAATGCGCGCGGCGCAGGCCCCGGGAGCGCACCTCGGCAAAGATGTGGCCCCGCACCGCGGCCAGCGTGTCCTCGTACAGCCTGCGCTGCTCGACCCCAAGCTCACAGTAAGAGACGATCTCGGTGCGGGGAGGGAGGTCGGTGGCGACGTCCTGCTTGAGCCGACGCAGCAGGAAGGGCCGCGTCATCCGGCGGAGCCGTTCCCGCGCGAGCTCGGCCTCCTCGGCGTCGGCCTTGAAGTACGTCTGCCGGAAGTGCCGCTCGGTGCCGAGCAGCCCGGGCATCAGGAAGTTGAAGAGGCTCCAGAACTCCAGCAGGTTGTTCTCGATGGGAGTGCCCGTGAGACACAGCCGGCGCCGCGCCCGGATCCGACAGGCCATCTTGGCTGCCTGCGAGCGGGGGTTCTTGATTTTCTGCGCCTCATCAAGGATGGCGTAGTTGAAGGGTTGCTCGAGCAAGACGGACCGGTCGCGCTGCAACAGGCCGTAGCTGGTGATCACCACATCCGCCTCCGGGAGCTCCTCGAACCGCGAGTGGCGGTCCTGGCCGTGCAGCACCAGCACCCGGAGGTCCGGGGCAAACCGGGCAATCTCCTGCTCCCAGTTGTAGACGACGCTGGTCGGGGCAACCAGGAGGCTCGGCCCTCCCGTGCCAGCCTCTCGCTCGGCCAGGAGCAAGGCGATCGCCTGGATGGTCTTGCCAAGGCCCATGTCGTCCGCGAGGATGCCGTGCAGCCCGTAGTCGCGCCAGAAGCACAGCCGGGCGAGGCCCCTGGACTGGTAGTGACGAAGCTCCCCGAGGAAGCCCGCTGGGGTGGAGACCTCCTGGATGGCCTCCACGCCCTCCAGCCCCGTGAGGAACCGTCGCCAGTCGACGTCCGCCGTGGTTTCCTGCACCGCCTCGAGCAGGTCGCGCGCCGCCGGCGCCAGGTAGCGAGGCAGGCGCTGCACAAAGCCTTCGTCCGCATCATCACCCGCATAGCCCAGGCTCTGAGCGAGCTGGGCCTGGCGCGTCAGCCACTCCTCGGGCAGGCGCCCAAAGGCTCCCGAGCCGAGGCGCACGAAGCGAGAGTTGGCCCGAAAGGCCTCCCGCAGCGCGGTCCAGGGCACAGCCTCGCCATCGATGGTCACGGAGGTCTTCACATCGAACCAGTCGATGCCCGAGCTGATGCCGATCGCGACATGCGCGGAGGACCGGTTGACGCGCAGCCGCGTCAGGCGCTCCTCACCGTAGATCTCCCAGCCCTCGGCGATCAGGGCAGGAACGCCCTCCATCAGGAACGCCAGCGCGGGCTCGCCCCAGGCCAGGTACTGCCCCCCCCCCCGGGAGTCAAGCGGCGTGCCCGCCAGCCGCTCGACGAGCTGCCGCTCCAGCCCGGGGTCGCGCTGCCAGGCGCCCCAGGCACCATCCACCTCCCCCGGGACCAGTGCACGCGCGTCGTGGGGCGAGACCGGCGCGGACGACGCGTAGCGAAAGGTGAGCCGAGCCACCAGGCGGTCCCCCTCCTCCGAGAGGTTGAGCCGGGGCCGGGGGGCAACGGCCGGGTGCAGGACCGTCTCAGCCAGGCTGAGGTCTCCCTCCGCAGGGTCACCCTCGGCCTCGCCCTCTGGGGCGTGCGAGGTCGTCTCCACCACGGGCCGCAGCGCCTCCCGCACCTGGAGCCAGGCAGGGTCCCGGCCGACCAGGCGCGTCGGCGCGCCTGTCACCAGCTGGCCATCGATGTCCCAGAGCAGCTCATACGGCCCTCCCACGCTGCGGATGGGCTGATCGGGGCGCAGCTCCAGGGGGGTGCGTCCGGCCCCGAACAGAAACGGGCAGCGGGCCAGCAGGGCAAAGACCGGGTTGACCATGTCGTCGAGCAGGGGAATGCCGTGGGCCTGGGACGAGGAGAAGTCCCGGTTGCGGGTGCGGTAGTAAGGCTCGAGCAGGTCCAGCACGGCCCGATCAGCCTCGGTCAGGCCATCGCGCTTGATCGGCCCCCACAGGGCCAGGGGCCGCGGCATGCCCGGCAGGCCATCCTCCAGGACGATGGCCCGCTCCAGCGACACCCAGACGGCCAGGCTGCGCACGAACTCCCGCTCCATGCGCTTGGGCGGGGGGGCAAGGTGTAAGTTGTAGAACAGCACGTCCTGACCGGGGCGTGGCCCAGCCCCAGCCCCCGGCGCGCCCAGCGCGCCCTCCCCGACGGCAGCCGTGGCGGGGTCCTGCATCTGCGCCAGGGCCACCGCCACGGTGTGCTTGCACGGCGGCGCCATCGGACAGGTGCAGGTGGCCGACAGCTGGCGTCCGTCCCAGGCGAGGCTGACGCGCATGGGGGCCAGGGCTCCTTCGTCCACCTCCGCCTCGACCCGAAGCCCCCCCCCGGGTCCGGCCGTGACGCTGCGCGGGCCGACGGCTCCTCGCTTCACGTAGGCGGCGCCCCGCCGCAAGGTGGCCGGGTCGGCCCACTTCTTGAGATCCCAATCGAGCATGACGGTCGCGGCAACCCCGTGGCATGGCGCTCGAGCCGGGCGGGCCGGGCCGGCCGAGGCGAACGGTGATTGTACCAAGGATTGGCCGCGAGCGTGATCTGCGTCATTCCCGCCTTCGCGTCGGGTATGATACGTTTGAGGGGAAACTCGCTTCCTGTGCAACTTTGGGAGGCAGGCTCCGGTCGGGCCGAGTCGGGTCCTTTTCATTGGGAGGTGAAAAGGAATCGGGCAGGGCCAGAACCGGGCTTGGCGTGCCGAGGGGCCCTCGAGGCGTGGGGTGGTGCACAGCAGGGCCGGACGCTGCCGGCCGGGCAATCACGGAGCGTGGCTGGTCGAACGATGGCCAAAGAAGACGTCCTCGAAATGACGGGCACCGTGCAGGAGGCGCTCTCCAACGGAATGTTCCGCATCCAGCTCGAAAACGGTCATGAAGTGCTCGGGCACCTGGCAGGGCGCATGAGGCGCTTTCGGATCAAGGTCCTGCTGGGCGACAAGGTCCGCGTCGAGCTGTCGCCGTACGACCTGACGCGGGGCCGGATCACCTTCCGCGAGAAGGTGTCCTTCGGACCGGGTGGTCCTGGTGGCCCTCCGAGACGGTGACCCCGGCAAGCGGCCGGAGCTCGATCGCGCAGTCGCGAGCCTCACCCACTTCTCACCGGAGCGGGTGCTTGACCTGGGCACCCGAGCAGGCCGCGCGTGGCGGGTCTTCGATGTCTCGGCCAACTGGATCATCCTGCTGCTGGCGATCGTCAACCTGGCGCTCGTCCTGTTCGATTACAGCTACCTGGCCTGTCGTCACCTTTACCAGGCCCAGGGCTGGCACGTGCTTGTCGCCCGGTATGATGCCGTTCGGGGGATCGAGCCCCACCGGGAAACCCAGGCCTATGCGCGGGATGCCCGCGCCGCCTTCGCGGCGCTAGGGAAAAACCCGAACAGCGTTGCAGCACGCAGCGCGATAGCCAAAATGCGGAAGCACTCCACCGACCTCATCGACCGTGATCCGTTCCTGACGGCCGGCCTGCGCGGGGCCTCGGAGCGGCTCAAGGCCCGCTTCCGACGCCACGCCTGGGAGGAGGCTCCGCGTTTCCGCCGCGCCGTGCGAACCTGGAAGGCTCCCTACACGTGGGCCTGGCTCGAGGAGCAGTGGCGGCTGGACCGCGACGCCCGGGGCCGGCCTCGCAGCCTCGACGCCCGGCTGTGGGGGCTGTTGAAGCCCACCAACCCGTGGGACGCCCTGTCGGCGACCGAGTCGATGATCGGCTCCGTGGCCTACGCCGCCCGGCGCGGCAGCCCCCCGCCGCCCGCGGACAGGCGGCTGGATGGCTTCTGGTCGGCCGAGAACCTCACCCCGGAGCGCCTGGACGGCGAGATGGCCTGGTTCGAGGCGGAGGTCGTCCCGTTGCTGGCGCGCAACTACTGGCAGACGTACCGGGAGAACGGAGAGCCCGCCAACTTCTTCTGGCTGATCGACTGCCTCTTCCTGCCCATCTTCCTGGCGGAGTTCGTGGCGCGCGGGGTGCTGGGCGTGAGGCGGGGGGTGTACCCGAACTTCACGCTGTTCTTCGCCGCGCGCTGGTACGACGTGATCTACGCGTTGCCACTGGTCATGTACGCCCTGCCGAGCGCGATGCAGGGCCCCCTGCACGTGGTGCGGATCATCTCGGTGAGCGCCCGGATGGAGCGCCTCGGGCTGATCAACCCGGTGGCGATCCTGCGCCCCTACCTGGCCCGCCCCCTCGATGCCGTCGCCGACCTGGTGAACATCAAGCTGCTGACCAGCTACCAGGACGGCGTGCGCGAGTTCAGCCTCGAGAAGGCCCTGAACACCTTGACGCCCCGGCAAAGGCGGGAGCTCGAGGCGTTGATCGAGGCCAACCTCACCATGGTCGTGGAGCAGGTGCTGCCCGACGTGCGCCCCACCCTGGAGGCGCTGGTCACGCGCACCGCCCACCAGGCCCTGGAGCAGGCCCCTGCCTACGCGCAGCTGCGTGAACTGCCCCTGCTCGGCGACTGGCCGGAGCTGGTGCTGCGGCGGGCGGTGGCCGAGTCTGTGGCCCAGGTGCAAGCGACGATGCTCCGGGCGGTCAACGACCCGAGCAACGTGGCGCTGACGCGGGACCTGGTCACGACGATGGCCAACTCGCTGCTGCGGCACATGGCCACCCTCGGCACGGAGGCCCAGGTCAAGGCCATGGTGGTCGATGTCCTCGAGGAGCAGAAGCGCCGGACCTTGCTGGACTGAGCACGGAGGGCCGGCCCGATGGGGTAAGATAGCCCCATGACCAAGCCGCTGCACTTCTTCGTCGTGATGGCCGCCACCCACGGCCTGTATGCAGAGTCGTTCCTGCGGGAACTGAAGCGCCAGGGCCACCGCGTGGTGGTGCTGACCCGGGCCGATGCGCTGGGGTACGACTGGCCGCGCGAGCTGATGGACGCCCTGTATGCGGTGCCGGACATCTTCGACCCCGTCGGCGTGGAGAACGCCGTCGGGTACCTGGCCCGGACGGAGCAGGTGGACCGCCTGGTGGGGCCGGGCGAGTACGACATCGAGATCGCCGCGCGCCTCCGCGAGCACCTGCGGATTCCCGGAATGGGGGAGACCACGGCGCGCTACTTCCGCGACAAGCTCGCGATGCGGGAGCGGGCCTCGGGACGGGGCATCAAGGTGCCGGCCTTCATCGGAGCGATTCACCACCCGGCGATTGCCCGGTTTCTGCAGGAGGTGCCGGGGCCCTGGGTGCTCAAGCCCCGCATGGCTGCCTCCTCCAAGGGCATCCAGAAGCTGAGCGACCGGGACGCCGTCTGGAAGGCGCTGGACGCCCTGGGCGACCGCGCCAGCCACCACGTGCTGGAGCGCTACACCCCCGGCACGGTCTACCACGTGGATGGCGTGGTGACGGGCGGTCAGGTGGTGTTCGAGTCGGCCCACCGGTATGGCACGCCCATCCTGGACCTCCACACCCAGGGCGGGGTGTACACCACGTGGCGCCTGCAGGAGCAGGGTGAAGAGGCACAGGCGCTGTACGCGCTGAACCGCCAGGTCATCGCGGCGTTCGGGATGCTGGCCGGCGTGTTCCACATCGAGTACATCCGCAGTGAGGAAGACGGCCAGTTCTACTTCCTGGAGGCCAGCGCCCGCGTCGGCGCGGGGCTCATCGAGGACATGGTCGAGGCTGAAAGCGGCATCAACCTGTGGGCGGAGTGGGCGAGGCTCGAGGTGGGCGAGGTCCAGCCGCCTTACGCGGTGGCACGAGACCGGGACGTGTACGTGGGCGTGCTGGCCACCGCAACGGCGACCGAGCGTCCGGATGCCTCCCCCTACCTGGAGGGAGGGGTGCACGCCCTTCCGGCCAAGCCCCATCACCTGGGCCTGCTCGTGACGGGGGCCGACGAGGCAGCGCTGCGGGGGCGCCTGACGGCCCTGGCCGAGCGCATCGGCCACGAACTCTCCGTGCGGCTCTGACCGACGTGCCCGAGCCGCCAGACCACTACGCCCGGCTGGGCGTTTCGCCTCAGGCCACCGAGCGCGAGATCAAGGCGGCCTATCGGGCCCTCGCCAAGCGGCTGCACCCCGATCTCGGCGGCGACGCGGCCGCGCTGGCCGCCGTGAACGTGGCCGCCGACGTGTTGCTGGACGCCACGCGTCGGGCGGCTTATGACGCGGACCGCAGGGTCAGCCCGGGCCCCAGCAGCGGCCCCGGGGACGCTGCCGGGGCCCGGGCGGGCGCAGCCAGGCGGCAGCCGACCCGCAAGGCCTCGGTCGCGTTGTGCGAGCAGTGTGGCGCCCTGAACCGCGTGAAGGGCGATCCGCGGGAGGTGCCTGCCAGCTGCGGCCAGTGTGGCCACGCCCTCGGCACGCCAGCCCGGACGGAGGATGGCGCCGCGGCGGCCCACGAGGCGCCCCACGCCGAGGCCACCCACGCGCGCTGCCCCCACTGCCAGCAGCGCAACTGGATCACCGCCCCGCCAGGCGCCGCCCAGCGGTGCCTGGGCTGCGGCGAGACCTTTCGCCCCGCCGCAACCGCCGGCGACGAGGGCGTGCGCGACCTGCTTGGCTCGCTGCGCAACGCGCTGCTGGGCACCGAGAGCCGCCAGGCCTCGGTTCGCGGCCTGACCTACCTGGAGGACCAGCTGCGCGCCCTCGCCGACGAGGTTCGTCGGCGACGGGAGTCGCTCGAGCGGGGCTGAGGCGGCTCACCCCCGGACCACCACCAGGGATGACCGGGTGACGCCGCGGGCGCGCCAGGCCAGCACCAGCAGAAACACCCCGAGGGCCAGCGCCGCCGTGACACCTGCCGGGCTCGCGTTGAGCCAGGCAGCCACGACCATCCCCACCACCGCCTCCACCACGGCGCAGGCGACGGCGCCTGCCAGCACGCCGGGCAGCCGCCGGGCCAGGAGCATCGCCGTGGCCCCGGGGGTGATGAAGAAGGCGATGGCGAGCACGATGCCGACGGCGCGGAGAGCCGCCACGGTGGCCAGCGCCACCAGCGCGAGCAGCGCCACGTGAATCGCGCGGGTGGGCACCCCGGCGACCTCCGCGTGGACGGGGTCGAAGGTGGCGGCGACCAGGGCGCGGTAGCCGAGCCCGCCGGCAAGCAGGGTGACCGCGAGCAGCCCGAGGGCGAGCCAGAGGCTCTCCGGCCGCGAGGCGAGCGGCTCGCCATAGACGACGCAGCTCGGGTCCAGATCGATCCCCCGAACCGCTGAGAGCATGACGATGCCCGCCGCGAAGAAGGCCGAGAACGAGACCCCCATGGCCGCATCCTCCTTGAGGCGGGTGTGACGGGTGATCCAGCCGGTCACGCCGACGCAACCGAGGCCGGAGGCCACGGCGCCCAGCAGGAACCCGAGCACGCTGTAGCCCGCGACCAGCCAGCCCAGCACCACCCCTGGCAGCACGGCGTGGCTCACGGCATCAGCCAGGAGGCTGAGCCGGCGGAGAATCAGGAACACGCCGATGAGGCTGCACAGCCCCCCGACGAGGGCCACCTGCAGCGTGGCCTGCCAGAACCAAGGCGCCGTCAGGCTGGCGAACCACTCAGGCACGGGCGGCTGGCCCTCCGGGTCGCCGGCGGCGCCGGGCGGCGTGGAAGCCGAGAGCCAATGCGAACTGAACCGCCGCGGCCAGGACGATCGAGGCCCCGCTGGCCCAGCCGAACAGGTGGCTGAGGGCGAGGCCGCCGAAGGCAGAGAGGCCTCCCAGAAGGCCTGCCAGGCCCAGCATCGGGCCGAACCGGTCCACCAGCAAGAAGGCCGTGGCGCCAGGGATCACAAGCAACGCGACCACCAGCAGGGCCCCGACGATCGGCAGGCTGACCACGACGGTGGCCGTCAGCACGAGCATCAAGGTGGCCGTGAGGCCCACCACGGGTAGCCCGGCCACCGCGGCCCCCTGCGGGTCGAACGTCAGGACCTGGAGGGGCCGCCAGGCCACGGCCAGCAACCCCAGGGCGGCAGCCAGCAGGGCTCCCGCGCCGGCCACGTCTGCCGGCCCGATGCCGAGGGCGTGCCCGAACAGGAAGCTGGTGACGCCGCTGACGCCTGCCTGGTGCACGCTGAGGATGGCGACGCCCAGCCCGAACAGTCCGGTGAAGACGACGCCGATGGCCGTGTCCGGCTGGTGGCGACTCACCCGCGGGATGGTGGCCACCAGGGCCGCCGCCGCCAGGCCAGCGAGCAACGCCCCGCCGAGGATGGCCGCGGAGGAGCGTCCCCCCAGCACCCAGCCGAGCAGGACACCCGGCAGGACGGCGTGCCCCAGGGCGTCGCCAAAGAGGGCGAGCCGACGCAGGATGATGAAGCACCCCAGCAGGCCGCAGGCGACGCCCACGAGGGCCGTGCCCGCCAGGCTCAGGCGCAGGAACTCGTACGGCAGCGTGAGCAACTCCCCCGCCGCGGTGAGCCAGGTCGGATCGGGGCTCAAGGTCGCCACGGCCACCTCACCCCGACCGCCCGAACGCGGGCTCGGACGGCCCCGCGCCCGTCTCGAAGACCAGCAACCGCCCGTCGTAGGCAGCCTGCAAGGCGGCAGGCGTGAACACCTCCGCCGTGGGCCCGCAGGCCACGACGCGACGGTTGAGCAGCAGCAGGTGGTCGAAGGCCTGCCGGGCCGTGTGCAGGTCATGGTGGACCACCACGACCGCCCCGCCCGCGTCCCGGATGGCCTGAAGTTGCTGAAGGATGAGGGCCTCGCTGGCCGCATCGACGCCCGCGAAGGGCTCGTCGAGCAGGTAAAGCTCGGCCTCCTGCGCCAGGGCGCGAGCCAGGAACACGCGCTGCTGCTGGCCACCCGACAGATCGCCGATGCGCCGAGCGGCCAGATCAGCCAGCTCCACACGGGTCAGGGCGGCGTCGACGGCCGCCAGGTCCGCCTGACGCCAGGGCGACCACCAGGGGCAGTGCCCGAGGCGCCCCATCAGCACCACGTCCCGGACCGTGGCGGGGAAGTCCCAGTCGACGGCGGAGCGTTGGGGCACGTAGGCCACCTGGCGCCGCACGGTGGCGAGCGCGCCGCCGAGCACCCTTACCTCCCCCCCCGTGTGAGGCAGCAGCCCCAGCACGGCCTTCAGCAGCGTGCTCTTGCCAGCGCCGTTGGGGCCGAGCACCCCCGTCAGCGTGCCACGCGCGAGCGTGAACCCCACGTCCCGCAGCACGGGGTGGCCGGGGTAGCCGGCGCTCAGCCCGGTGACTCGCAGCGCCTCGCCGGAGCGCCCGGTCATTGCAGGCCCTCCACCAGGCGCGTGACGTTGTCCCGGACCATGCCCACGTAGCTGCCGGCAGAGCCCTCGAGCAAGCCACCCGAGTCGCTATACAGCGGCCCACCGAGCCGCGCGCCCGTCTCACGCGCCACCTGCTCGACGAGGCGCGGGTTGACAGAGCTCTCGACAAACACCATCGGCACGCCCGCCTTGCGCACGAGGCCCACCACCCTGGCCAGATCCTGCGTGCTGGCCTCGGCCTCGGTCGAGACGCCCTGCAGGGGAACGACCTCGAAGCCATAGGCCTCACCAAAGTACGCGAAGGCGTCGTGGCTGGTCACCAGGCGGCGGCGCCCCGCTGGCACGGCCGCAAGCCGCCTGCGCACCCAACCGTCGAGCACCACCAGCTGGGCATCGTACAGGCGCCCGTTCGCCTCGTAGGTGGCCTTGCCGGGGGGATCGAGCCGGGCCAGGGCCCCCACCACGGCCGTGATGGTGCGCCGCCAGCGCCCCACATCAAACCAGACGTGGGGATCGGGCACCTTGGGATCGGCCTGACTGGGACGGTGCGGCAGGGCCTCTGCCACCGCGACGAGTGGCCTGGCAGGGCCCGCCTGGCGTGCCAGGTCAGGCAGCCAGGGCTCCAGGTGAAGCCCGTTATAGAAGACCAGGCGCGCCCGCGACACGGCCTCGGCGTCTCCCGGAACGGGGCGGTAGAGGTGGGGGTCGCCGCCGGGGGCAAGCAGGCCGTGCACCCTGACCCGCGAGCCGCCGACCTGTCGGACGAGGTCCGCGACCATGGTCGTGGTCGCGACCACGGGCACGGCGTCACTCTGCTCGACAGGACCGGAGGCACACGCCGCCAGCCCGAGCAGGGCGGCCAGGGCCCCACCAACCTGCAGGCCGCGGCGCATCACAGCCCCTCCGCCGGGCCGACGCACTCGACGAAGACGCTGCCCGTCACCTGTGCCCCCAGGGCGTGGCGTTCCTCGCCGGGCTGCACGCGGATCGTGAGGGGGCCATCGAAGGGAGCGCGTTCGAGGACGTCGAGCACGGCATGCGGGTACATCCCGAGGCCCCCGAGGTACCGCAGCAGCGCGGGGTCGCTGTCCTTCACCCGGCGGATGCGGACGGCCTGGCCGGGGGCGATCGCCGAAAGGGGGGTCCACCGGATGGAGGCCATCGTCCCGTCACGGGCAGGGATCGGGTCACCGTGAGGGTCCTCGGTGGGCTCCTGCAGGAAGGCCGCCATCCGGTCCTCCATCTCCTCCGAGATGACATGCTCGAGCCGCTCGGCCTCGGCATCGACCTCATCCCAGGTGTAGCCCAGGGCCTTGGTCAGGTAGAGCTCGATGAGGCGGTGGTGCCGGATCAGCTCCAGCGCCAGGCGTCGGCCCGGCTCCGTCAGCCGCACCCCCTGGTAGGGGTGGTGCAGAAGCCAGCCGGCACGCGCCAGCTTCTTGAGCATGCCCGTCACCGAGGCCGGCGCGAAGCCGAGCTTCTCCGCGATGGCGGTGGTGGAGACCACCTCTCCCCCGTCCTGAAGCTTGAAGATGGCCTTGATGTAGTCCTGGATGGCCGGCGACGTGTCGCCGAGCAGGCTGTCGCGGGCGCGCTGCTCTTTAGTCATGCCTAAATAATACACCCGCCCCTGCCAAAATCAACCTGACCCCTCCGAGAGAGACGGCTGCCGCGCGGGTATCTCCTGTCAGGAGCTGGGCCACCGCCAGCCCCACCGCCCGATCCCCCCAAAGCCGAGCTCGTGCACGCCTCCGCCCTCCTGTTCGTGCCTTGGCCCCTGCTCGGGGCCGTCCACCTGGTCCTCACGGCCTGGAACATGCGTCGCTTCCAGGCCTCCGGGGCCTCCCGTCCCTCGCCTCCGGAGGGTAACGCCCCCGCTGCCCGGCCGGTCTCGCCAGGTGAGGTCCCCCTCCCCCCGGAGGTGTCGGTCGTGGTGCCCGTGCGTGACGAGGCAGGCACCCTGCCGGCCTGCCTGGCCGGCCTGATGGCGCAGGATCTCACGCGGGTGCAGGTCCTCGTGGTCGACGATGGGTCGACGGACGGCTCGGCGGAGGTCTCCCGGCAAGCCGCAGAAGAGCAGGCAGGCGTGCAGGTCTTGACGGCCTCGGAACCCGAGGCCGGGTGGTCTGGCAAGGCCTGGGCCTGCGCCAGGGGCTACGAGGAGGCCCAGGGGCGCTGGCTGGTGTTCCTTGACGGGGACGTGGTGCTGGCGCCCGGGGCGCTCGAGGCCGCCCTGACGGAGGCCAAGGCGGCCGACATGCTGATCTGGGCTCCGCGCCACCCGGCGGGGGGCCACCCACTGCACACGGCGCTCGCTCCCCTGACCGAGGCCCTTGCGCTGGCGTCGCTACCGCTCGACGCGGTGGAGGGTCTCCCGGACGCCAGGCTGGCCTGGCCCCTCGGGGCGTGCCTCGTGATCGAGCGCGGGGCCTACCAGCGGGCAGGGGGGCACGCGGCCACGTCGGGCACGACAGCGGTCGCGCTGGCCCTCGGCCGGGCCGTCAAGGCCAGCGGCGGCCGGGTGCGTGTGCGGGATGCCGGCCCCTGGGCAGCCCACGCGGGCCCGCGGGGCGCCTCGCCCGGGGCTGACGCCGCTGAAGGCGCCCCACCACCAGCCGCCGCAGGCCGTCCGGGCCCCGTGCTGGAGGACCTTCGACGCACGCTGTACCCGGCCCTTGGTGGGGCGGAGCTGCCGCTGCTGGCAGGGGTGGCGCTCGTCCTCGTGCTGTATGTGCTCCCCCCCCTGGCGGCGGCGGTGGGCTGGGTGGCGGGGTGGCCCGGGCTTGCCACGGCCGGCCTGCTGCAGACCGTGCTGGCGATCGCGGGGCGGGCCTGGCAGGTGGTGCGGCTCGGTCAGGCCCCCTGGACGGCTCCGCTCGTGCCCCTCGCCGCTGCTGCCTGGGTCGGCCTGGCCCTTGCCTCTCGCGGGGCCTGGCGCCAGGGCGGCGTGGCCTGGAAGGGGCGCGCCTGTCCGGCGCCAGTCGCCCCCCAGGCCGGCACGCGGTAGAATAGCGCGGCGCCGCTTGCAGGGGCGCGCCGTGTTCAGGAAGGAGCCCCGTAAATGGCACCCATGATCGAGCCCGGGCAGGCCGCCCCCGGCTTCACGCTCACCGCCCACACCGGGGCTTCCGTCTCGCTGGAGGGGCTCCGCGGCAAGGACGTGGTGCTCTATTTCTATCCGAAGGACGACACGCCGGGCTGCACCAAGGAGGCGTGCTCGTTCCGCGACCACTGGGAGACCCTGCAGGATCGGGGCGTCGTCGTGCTCGGGGTCAGCCCCGACGATGTGGCCTCACACCAGAAGTTCGTCGCCAAGTACAACCTGCCCTTCCTGCTGCTGGCGGACCCCGACCATGCCGTGGCCGAGGCCTATGGCGCCTGGGGCACCAAGTCGATGTACGGCAAGACCGTCACGGGGATCCTGCGCTCGACGTTCCTCATCGGCGCAGACGGGGTCGTGCGGCACGTCTTCAAGAAGCCCAGGACGGAGATCCACGCCGAAGAGGTGCTCGCCCGGCTGGCCCCCTGAAGGGCCCGGAACGCAGCAGGAGGCACCATGGCCCATCTCCTACTTACGAGCGCCACCCTGGCCCTGACAGGCTGCCTCCTCAGCGGCTGCCTGCTTGCCACGCCCGCCACGGGGCTGTGCCTCACCGAGGCCTGCCAGGCCTTCGAGGCCCAACGTGCCGCGCTGGCGGCCCCTGAGCCTCCCCCCGAGCGCTACAGCGCGCCGGACTTCGAGCTCATCTATCCGGGAGAATGGGGCCAGCTCGGGACACCCGTGCGGACCGAGGCCGGTCAGGAGGAGGTGCGCCCGCTGCTCGATCAGACGGACCCGACGGGGTTCTCGACCCTGAGGGTGGCGGTGGGTCGCTCGATCCCCCTCGAGGAAGGCGGGGCAGTGGCCGAGTCGCTGCGGGTCCTCACCATCAACCGGGCCCTGACGCCGGGCGCCCCGCCCGCCTCGTCGCTCGAGGAGCTGACCCGCCTGAGCACCCGCCAGAACTTCCAGGACCCGGCCGAGGTCGTGGAGGCGCCGGCCCGCCTCTCCAACCTCCCGGGCTACCAGGTGTCGGTGGTGGGGCTGCCACGTGGGGGGGGCTCGCTGGCGATGCGCATGGTGGCCAGGGCCACGACCCATCGGGGCCGAGGCTACATCGTCCGGCTCTCCGTGCCCGAGGTGCGGTACACGGCGGCAGCCAGCCTGTATGACCGGGTCTTCGATGGGTTCACGCTGCTCGATGGTGATCCCACCTACCCGCTGCCCGCCGAACCCGCCCCGGCGGCCACCGCGTCGGACACCACCCCCCTCGCTCCGCCATCGCCAGCGGCCTCGTCGACGCCAGCCGTCGGAGGGCCCGCGCCCTGACAGGGGCTGGTCGGGTATACTGAGACGCGCGTCCCCCCTCCGAGGAGAACCCATGTCCCGCAAGATGATTCTCAGCCTCGCCGCCACGGTCCTCGTGGGCAGCGCCTCGACCCTGGGGGCCTGGGCCGCGCCGGCCCGCACGGCCCAGGAGAACGAGCTGATCGAGGCAGCCTACCGCGGCCTGTTGCCGAAGGTCACCAGCCTGCTGGACCAAGGGGCCTCCGTGGAGGCGCAGGATGAGAACGGCTACACCGCGCTGCACTGGGCCGCGCAGTCCGGTTGGCCCCTGACCAGCAAGGCCCTGATCGCCCGGGGGGCGACGGTGGACGCCAGAGACAGTGTCGGGCGCACGCCGCTGCTGCTTGCGACCGTACGAAAGAACACGGCGGTGGTCCGGGCCCTGCTGGCAGCAGGGGCCGATCCCCTCACCAAAGACAACAACGGGCTCAGCGCCCTGGACTATGCGCGCAGCAACCGCCTGACGCTCCTGACGAGCCTGCTCAGCGAGGCGGGCAACAACGCCGGTTCCACCAAGTCCGCGGCCCACGGCGCCGACCGTGGCACCACCCACGCCAAGCCCGCGGCCCACGGCGCCGACCACGGCGCCAGCCACGCCAAGCCTGCGGCCCACGGCACCGACCACGGCGCCAGCCACGCCAAGCCTGCGGCCCACGGCGCCGACCACGGTGCCAGCCACACCAAGCCTGCGGCCCACGGCACCGACCACGGCGCCAGCCACGCCAAGCCTGCGGCCCACGGCGCCGACCACGGCGCCAGCCACGCCAAGCCTGCGGCCCACGGCGCCGACCACGGCGCCAGCCACGCCAAGCCCGCGGCCCACGGCGCCGACCACGGTGCCAGCCACGACCAGCCCGCGGCCCACGGCGCCGACCACGGCGCCGACCACGGCGCCAGCCACGCCAAGCCCACCGCGCACGGCACTGACCACGGCGCCACCCACGCCAAACCCGCGGCCCACGGCGCCGACCACGGCCTGGCGCCAGCGCCCTTCCCGACACCTGCTCGGCCAACAGCCATCAAGCCGGCAGCGGTGGCCAGCCGCAGCGGGACAACCGCCAACCTGGACGCCCGCTTCCGCAGCGAGCTGCAAAAGCTCTACGGCCAGTACACCGACCACGTGGGCAAGCGGGACCCGGACAACATGAACCAGCGGGGCTTTGATCAGGACACCGAGGACAAGCTGGAGCGGCTCTTCAGCCTCTTGGCCTACGGCGGCAAGGAGGTAATCGCGCGCACCAAGGTCGTCGACGCTCGCACCTTGCTGGCCGGGGCCCTCAAGCGGGTGGAGGGGCCGGACGGCAACGACGACAAGGACTGCCGGGCCACGCTCGAGGCGGTCGACCGGCTGTTGACGGGGCAGGGGCTGTGAGGCCCCAGGCGGGCTGAGCCAGCCTCAGCCCGCCTGTCGGTGGCGACGCAAGAAGGCGGCGTAGGCGGCCGAGAACACCGTCGGCTCGTACTCGCGAAAGAGGTGGCCGGCCCGGGGCACGACGAGCAGGTGGGCATCGGGCCGACGGGCGCGAACCTCCACGGCAGCCTCGAGCGGCACCAGCTCATCGCGATCACCCACCGAAAAAAAGAGGGGCAGCCTGTCACGGTCCCTCTCCAGAGCCTCCCAGCCCACCGCCGGGTGGTCGGGCAGGGTCTGCAGCAGGCCCCCCACCTGCCCCGCCAGGCCACGCCAGTGGTCCGGACCGTGGTGGCGGCCGTGGAGCTCGGCGAGGTAGCGCTCCCAGTGGGGGTAGGCCCTCAGGATCGACGCCGGCTGGAAGAAGTCCAGCCGGTCCTCGGCGTGCGTCCGGGTCCACCCCGGCCGGACACCGGCCAGCGCCAGGGTGGCCACCCGCTCGGGGGCTGCCGCGCGCAGGGCCAGCGCGACGTAGCCCCCCAGGGAGGTGCCCAGGACGTGGACACGGTCCAGCCCCAGGGCGTCGAGGACCCCCAGGACATCCGCGCACAGCACCTCGAGCGTGAAGCGGCCCGAGGGGTTGCTGCTGGCGCCGTGCCCCCTCAGGTCGAGCCCGAAGAGCCGGTGGCGGGCGGAAAGCGGCGCGACCACGAGCCTGTAGTTCTGCTCGGCGGTGGAGAGGGCACCGTGCAGCAGCAGGACTGGCTCACCAGCCTGCCCCCAGGCCTCCCAGGCCAGCCGGGCGCCGTCGGGCGCCATCCAGGCGGCGGACACGGGGCTCAGCCCACGGGGCTCACGCCCGAATCGGAGGCCGGCACACCTTCCGCTGCGGGACGCCCCACGGAGTCGTAGACAAACCCCAGCGAGGCCATCTTGCCCGGCTCGAACATGTTGCGGCCATCGATGACGATGGGCCGTCGCAGGAGGGTCTTGAGGTAAGGCAGGTTGAGGCCTTGGAACTCGCCCCACTCGGTCAGCAGCACCAGGCAGTCGGCACCTTCCGCCACCGCGTAGGGGTGCTCGAGGAACGACACGCCCTCCAGCACGGCGCGCGCCGTCTCATGCGCCACCGGATCGTAGGCCCGCACCTCCGCGCCCCGCGCCTGCAGCCACGGAATGATGTCCGTGCTCGGCGCCCCTCGCATGTCGTCCGTGTTGGGCTTGAAGGCGAGCCCCAGCACCCCCACGACCTTGCCCGTGAGGTCTCCGCCGAGCGCGGCCTCGATCTTCTCAGCCACGTGGCGCCGCTGGTCGGCGTTGATCCGCTCGACGGCTCGAAGCAGCTCGAACGCGTAGCCGTGTTTCTCGGCGATCGAGATGAAGGCCGAGACGTCCTTCGGAAAGCAGGCCCCGCCATAGCCCACGCCAGCCCGCAGGAACTGCTCGCCGATGCGCTTGTCGAGCCCCACCCCCTTGGCCACCTTGGTGATGTCGGCGCCCGTGCGCTCGCAGATCTGAGCCACCGCGTTGATGAAGCTGATCTTCATCGCCAGAAAGGCGTTGGAGGCGTGCTTGATGAGCTCGGCGCTGTTGAGGTCCGTGACGAGGATCGGGGCGTTGAGGGGCGTGTAGAGCTTGATCAGCAATGAGGCGGCCCGGTCGGAGTTGACGCCGAGCACAACGCGGTCCGACTCCAAGAAGTCTCGGATGGCCGACCCCTCCCGGAGGAACTCCGGGTTGCTGGCGATGTCGAAGTCCGCCCCGGCCGGCAGGTGGCTGCGGAACAGCTCGGCAAGCCACTCCCCCGTGCGCACCGGCACCGTGCTTTTCTCCACAATGAGCTTGTAGCCGTTCATGGCCGGGGCCATGGCGCCCGCGACGTGCTCGAAGGCGGAGAGATCAGCCTCACCATTGGGCTTGGGTGGGGTGCCCACGCAGATGAAGATCGCCTCCGAGCAGGCCGTCGCCTCGGCGATGTCGGTGGTGAACCGCAGGCGCCCCTCGGCGACATTCGTCTTCACCAGCACGTCGAGGCCTGGCTCGTAGATGGGCATCTGACCGGCCTTGAGCTTCTCGACCTTGGCGGCCTGGTTGTCGACGCACACGACCCGGTGCCCCAGGTGGGCAAAGCAGGCACCCGTCACCAGGCCGACGTAGCCGCTTCCGATGATGGCAATGTCCATGGGGCCTTCTCCCTTCTGTGCTGCACGGCGCGGCCGCGACGCCCATGCCATCGGCGCCGGTCAGACCATTCTACAGCTTGGGCCCGGGTTTCTGGGCCTCCGCGGCGAGCTCGAGCAGGCGGCTCAGCAAGCCCTGCACCGCCGGGCGGCTGAAGCCTGCTCGCACGAGCGCCCCGATGGCGTTGAAGGTGGACCGCAAGACCTCCGCCAGAGACACGGCCCCGCGCTCCGCGAGCTCGGAGGAGCGCTGCCGGGCCCGCCCCACCACGACAAGCAGGGCCTCCTCGACGGGGGTCAGAAGGCGGATGAGGACCTCCAGCGTGCGACGCACCATGCGCACCCGGGTCCGAGCCGTGACCGCCTTCAGGCGCTCCCAGCGGGGCGCCAGCCACCGCCAGGCCCACACCAGAAGGCCCGCCACGTGGCGCAGGCACCACGCCCGCAGGGCGCGCGCCCGGGGAGCGAGCACCCGCTCCCCGAAGAGCTTCACGAGGAGGAAGGCGATCATGCCCGCCGCCACGGCCATGTTGCGGGCCCGCACGGCGGCCTCCTGCAACACCTGGCCTGGCGAGTTGGTGGGCTGAATGGTCATGCCTGCGCGAGCCCCGCTGCGCGTGTCACCCCGCGACCCCGGGGCCGTCAGGGCTTGTAAACGCGGGTCACGACCTCGCCGTGGCCCCCGAGCCGACCCACATCCCGGCCATTCCGGAAGACCTGGACGCCCCCGGCGTTGCCGGCGGACACCTCGATCTCCCGCCCCTTGAACCGCTGCAGCTCACCG
>JAYKHL010000235.1:0-11080 GCA_035284865.1 Candidatus Sericytochromatia bacterium
CTAGCCGCCATCGAGGCCGGCGTTACCATGGTTGACGCCACGGCCTTCGGGATGGGGCGGGGGGCCGGGAACCTGCCGATGGAATTGCTGCTGGCGCACTTGGAGAGCCAAGGTCATCAGGGTGTGCGCGCCGCGCCCTACATGAACCTTGTGGCCCAACGCTACGAGCCTCTGCAGGCTGAGCTGGGTTGGGGCTATGGGGTGGCCCCCATGCTGGGGGGGCTGGCGGGGCTGCACCCCTCTGCCGTCTCCCGGTCTCTGGCCGAGTGTGGTGGAGGGCCCGGCGTGCTCTGGGAGACGCTCTTTGCGCTGGGAGACCTGCGGCACCTGTCTGTCCAGCCGGTGGGAGACCAACCGTGCGTCCGGTGACTGAGGTTCGAGCCGCTCGGCTCCGGGAGCTGTTGGACACGGGCGCCGTGTTCAAGCTGGTCTGCGGGGCGGGCAACGAAAACCTGCAGGAGATTGAGCGGCTCGCCACCGTCTACACCCTGGCGGGCGCCAATGCCTTCGACGTGGCGGCCACGCCAGCCAGCGTGGCCGCTTGCGTGGCTGGCATCGAGCGGGCTGAGGTGCTCGCCCCAGGCCTGGGGCTTGCGGCGCCTGAGCGCCCCTTCATCACTGTCAGTGTGGGGATGCCGGGGGATCACCACGTGCGCAAGGCCCTCATCACGGATGCCTGCGTGGCGTGTGGCAAGTGCATCCCCGTGTGTCCGACGGACGCCATCCCCGACAGCCTCGTGATCATCCGGGAGCAGTGCATCGGCTGTGGCAACTGCGAGGCGGCCTGCCCGCCCAAGGTGGCGGCGATTCGCTACGAGCACAATCATCGGGCGCTGGAGGAGGTGTTGCCGGCTTGCCTGGCAGCGGGCGCCGAGAACGTGGAGCTCCATGCTGCCGTGCCGGATGACGACACCATCCTTGAGGAGTGGCGCGTCGTAGCAGCCTTGCAGCCCTTGCACATGATCTCGATGTGCGTCGATCGACAGCACCTGTCCAACGCCCAGCTGGTGGCGCGCATCCGGGCCGCTGCCGAGGTGGCGGGTGATCGCCTCATCGTCCAGGCCGATGGCGTACCGATGAGCGGCGGCAGGGACGACTGGAACACGACGCTGCAGGCCATTGCCACGGCCGACGTCATCCACAAGCAGCTGCGGCTGAAGGATGCCGCGTTCCGGCGGTTGCCGGTGTTGCTGTCGGGAGGCACGAACTCCCACACGGCGGAGCTGGCCAGGCGCTGTGGGGTGCCATTTGCGGGAGTGGCGGTGGGGACGCATGCGCGCAGGGTTGTTCGCGAGTGGCTGCAGGCCCCAGATCCTTGGGAGCCTCGAGGCCTTCAACGGGCCCTGGCTGAAGCGGTGGGCCTGGTGGCGCAAGTCTGCCTGGCGAAGGCTTGAGCGTGGAAGGCGTGCACGAGTCATTCATGTGTTCACGCATCGAGGCCTCACTGGCTGTGAAGCAGGCCTTCCTGGACGACCCGAGCCTCCTGGAGCAGCTGAGCCTGGTGGTGGAGAGCTGCGTCCGCAGCCTCGCGGTCGGGGGCAAGCTCATCTTCGCCGGCAATGGGGGGAGTTTCGCCGATGCTCGGCACCTGTTGGCGGAGTTCACCTCGCGGTTCAACATGAAGCGTCGACCGCTCGCCTCGCTCGTGCTCGGGGCCAACAGCTCGGCCATCAGCGTCATCGGCAACGACTATGGCTATGACCAGGTGTTCGCGCTCTGCAGCCTGCCCGAGTTTCTCGGCCAGCGGGCGGCGCGAGGAGCCTTCCGGTTCGAGAGTGACCTCGTTGCCGGGAGCCCCGCCAGGCAGGCGATCATCGTCCCGATGGATTTTGGCGCGCCTGTGCGCTATCCCGACTTCCGCGAGTCCCACGCACGTACCACGCCGGACCTCTGCGGGTTCCACCTGCCGCACCGTGCATCAAATCGCAGCGTACGTTCCGCAGGCCGCCACGCGACTCATCGTCGCCAACGTTGGCGGCTTCACAGCAGATGCGCCGCCCCCGGTGGAAAGGCGGCGCTGGCTATGCGAGCGCATCTTCGGGTCCGTGTCGGATCTGTCGTTCGGAAACCCGGAGGTGGCCCCGCAAAACATGGCGCGCTTGGCTGGGTAATTCGTCGGCCTCCAGCATCTTCGTGATACCGGACGAGCGCGCCGTGGCCGCCCGGACGTACGGCATGCGCGTCTGTCTCGACCGTTTACTTTTGTAGATGATGTGCACGCACTTTGACCGCGACTTTCACCAAGCGCTTGCCGCTTTGCTGTCCAACACCTGGAAGGGACCCCGGCCTTGAGAGATCCCGGGATTCAGGAGGCTGACCATGTCGACGCGCTTACGTGAGGATTTGCTCCGGCTGTTGGGCGAGGCTGACGCTGATGTTCGCCGTCGGGAGTCCGGAAGCCTCGAGGAGGCCGTCGGGGGGCTCGACCGGCCCTTTGTCCTCTTCGGGGCCGGCCACCTCGGCAAGAAGGTGCTGAATGTGCTCCGGCGGTTGGGGCATCGGCCTCTCGCCTTCATCGATAACAACCCGGCCTTGGCGGGCACGTCCATCGAGGGGATCGACGTTTATACCCCGGCCGCGTTTGTGGCGCAGCATGACCCCGCGCATGTGGGAGTGATCACCACAATCTGGTCGGGTGAAGCCACTGACAGGATGAGAGACCGTATCGGACCCCTGAAGCAGTTAGGGTTCAGGAATGTTGCACTGTTCGGCCATATGGCGTGGGCTTTCAAGGAGGCGTTCCTGCCTTACTACGCCCTTGATCTTCCGTCCCGGGTGCTTCGAGAGAAAGACAGAATCCTGGCGGCCTTCGACTTGATGTCCGACGAGGCATCGCGCCAGATCTTCGTGGAACATGTCCGCTGGCGGTTGTGGCTCGATTACGATCGACTTCCAGAACCGTGCTCCGAAGAGATTTATTTCAACACGAAGTATGTGAACGTCGTTCCTGATGAGGTCGTGTACGATATAGGCGCTTTTGATGGAGATACCGCGGCAGCATTCGTAAATGGCATTCGTGGTCGAGCATTTTCTCACGTTTATTGCTTCGAGCCTATGACATCGAACTACGAGGCACTCGTTGCCCGGTTGCGTGGCGATGGCGACAGGTTTGCTCAGGTCTCCGCTCACAGGCTGGCCCTCGGCGATGAGCGGCGGTCGATCTCCGTCGAGTCCTCCGGCGGCCCTGCCGCGCGTGTCGGCGCAGGGCAAGACTCAGTCGAGATGACCACGGTCGATGATTTCGCCTCGCATCACAAGGCGCCGTCGTTTCTCAAACTTGATATCGAAGGGTTCGAGCAGCGTTGCCTGTCTGGGGCTCGGGCGACTATCGAGCGGCTGCAGCCCGTGATTGCAGTGTGCGTGTATCACCTTCAAGCGCACCTGTGGGACATACCCCTTCAGATTCAGGGGGTTCGGGGCGGGTATAGGTTTCATCTCCTCCCGCACGTGGTGGACGGATGGGATCTCGTGTTATACGCGGTGCCGCAGGGCAGGGCGGTGTGATGGAGAGGAGTTCTTGAGGGTTTCGGGCTACCACTTTTGGAAAATGGCAGCGCGGTGAGTCACGGATGTATTCTTCTTGCCGAGCGGTGTCTCGGAGCACCTCAACAACACACTGGCGCGCGGCGGCTGGGGGCCTTGCGCATGCTTCACGAGCCGGGTGGTGCCATCGCCGCCTGGCCACCCGATGTCGGGGGCCACGCAGGGACCGGCGATGATGCCCGAGGCGGCGCCATGGTCCGTCAGGCCGGCCGGTAGAGTGCTTGGGAGTCACAGGTCATACCACACGGGCCGCTGTCGGCTTGCTGGAGCAAGCACACCCTTGTTGCGTTGATCGGCCGGGGACGGTGACATCCAGCAAGGTGAACGGGTCCAACCTAGTGGGACGTGGTGGCAGAACTGTCTGGTGATGGGGAAACAACTTGAACAGCCAACCAGGGTTTGTTGAAATCGTGACGGCGACGGAATGCATCTGCTGCGGTCAGCGCTCCCTCGAGTCGGGCCCCGCTATATTGATGCCCTTTGTAGCGCATCGGGTGTTCGGCTGGCGTCCGGTCGAGATCACGGCAGAGTGGGGGCTGCGAACGGTGCCGCAGGGGATGGCTCATTCCCTTTGCAACACCCTCGTATGTCCTCGATGTGGCGCGTTTTTTTGCGACATCCGGTTCAGCGATGAGCAGCTTGGGCGCTTGTATGCGGGCTATCGGGACGCCGAATACGTTGCTCTAAGAGAGCACTACGAGCCGGGGTATGCGGCTGTAAATGCCGTATTAACGAAGGCTGTCAGGTACACTGACCTGGTTGAGGCGTTTCTGCTGCCCCACGTGCAGTTGCCCGTGGACCTGCTCGACTGGGGGGGCGACACGGGGGCCAATAGCCCCTTCAAGCAGCACCACCGGCGCTGGGACATCTTCGACATCAGCGGGGCCGCACCCGTGGTGGGGGCGCGAGCGGTCTCGCGGTCGGAGGCTGAGCAAGGAGGTTATTCCCTGGTGGTGTGCAGCCAGGTGCTCGAGCACGTTTCGTGGCCTCTTTTGGTGTTGCGGGAGATGGTCGGGGTGATGGATGAACAGACCGTGCTCTACGTGGAACTTCCCCACGAGGCCTTGATACGAGAGGGAGCAAGGCTGCCCGAGCAGAAGCGCCATTGGCACGAGCACGTGAACTTCTTCACGCGTCGTGCCATCGAGGAGATGGTTGTGCGTGTCGGGCTTGAGATCTTGGCCTTTCGTGACGACAATTATGTGTCCATCGGTGACCGTCGCGGTTACCTGTTTCAGGTGGCCCTTCGCAAGGCCCCCGCGTGAGCCAGGCTTCATTTGAGGACGCAGCATGCCCCGGCACGTCACTGTCATCACCCCGTGCTACAACGAGGCGGGCAACGTCGAGCCCCTTCGCGAACGAATCCGAGCGGTGTTCGACGGCTTGCCCGGCTACCGCCACACCCACCTTTTCATCGATAACGCCTCATCCGATGACACAGTGGCACGCATCAAGGCGATGGCACAGATGGATCCGGACATTCGTTTGATCGTCAATCAGCGCAACTTTGGTCACATTCGTTCTCCTTACCACGCCTTCTTGCAGGCGGAGGGCGATGCCGTGATCGTGATGGTGTCGGATCTGCAAGATCCCCCGGAACTCATTCCAGAGTTCCTCGCTCTGTGGGAGGCCGGGGCTCCTGTCGTCTTGGGTGTAAAGACATCTAGCTCTGAGTCTTGGTTGATGTATAGGTTGCGCACCCTTTACTACGACACGCTGCAGCGCCTCGCCGGCGTGAAACTCTTGCAGCATGCGACGGGCTTTGGCTGCTACGACCGTCGGGTGGTGGAAGAGTTGAGGAAGCTACCTGACGCTCTGCCCTACGTAAGAGGTCTGATCGCCGAACTCGGCTTTCCCATCAAGACTATCCCGTTTCACCAGGCTCCACGGCCATGGGGATTCACCAAGAACAACTTTTACACCCTTTATGATCTTGCGATGCTTGGGTTCACCACACACTCTCGCGTGCCCTTGCGCCTCGCTATCTTCACGGGCTTTTTGGTCGCCGGCTTCAGCTTCTGTGTCGCCCTCGTCTATCTTGTCGCCAAGCTCATCTTATGGAACAACTTTCCTAACATTGGCCAGGCCCCGACGGTCGTGGGGTTGTTCTTTCTCGGTGGCGTACAACTCATCTTCACTGGCATCCTTGGCGAGTACATCGGCGCCATCCATACGCAGGTCCTGCGGCGGCCGTTTGTGGTCGAGAAGGAGCGTGTTGGCTTCCCGGTGGACGATGCGCGCGAGGCACGCGTGCTACCCGTCACTGAGCGTGTGACGTGACCGTCGTGAAGCCGCCCCTGCCGGCGGACGAACTTGCCAGCATTGCCGAGCGGCTTGGGCCGCTGTGGAATGATCTCGACGGTGCCCACGTGCTGCTTACCGGAGGCACCGGATTCTGGGGCACCTGGCTCCTCGAGTCGTGCCTGTGGGTGGCGGACCGGCAGGGGCTCGACGTCCGCCTCGACGTGCTCACGCGCGACCCTGCCCGTTTCATGGCGCGTTCCGGGCATCTTGCCTCGCATCCCCGGGTCCGATTGCTCGCCGGAGACGTCACGACGTTTGCTGGCGCTACACCCTACTCGCACATTCTCCACGCGGCGACGGACACGAGCGGGCCTGCCACGCGTGAGGCTTCCTTGGCGTATTTTGACACCTTGCTCTCCGGCACGCGCGCCGTGCTCGAGGCTGCACGGCCCACGCGGGCTCGGGTGCTGCTCGCGAGTTCCGGCGCCGTGTATGGCCCTCAGCCTCGCGACCTGACCCACGTCCCCGAGGACTTCGGGGGCGGGCCGCGCCTGTTCACGGCCGACAGCATCTACGCGGAGGGCAAGCGTGCTGGCGAGACGTTGGGGGCCCTCGCCGCCAAGGTGTGGGGGGTGCCGGTCGTGGTGGCACGCGGGTTTGCGTTCGTGGGGCCTCATCTGCCCCTTGACCAGCACTTCGCCATCGGCAACTTCATTGGCGATGGCCTCCTGGGGCGACCTATTCGAGTGGGCGGAGATGGCACGCCGTGGCGGTCTTACATGTACGCGGCAGACATGGCCGTCTGGCTGTGGACAATGCTGCTGCGGGGAGAGCCTGGCGTGGCATACAACCTCGGCTCGGACGAGGCCGTCACGATCCGGGACGTGGCGGGGGTTGTCGGAGCTCAGACGGGGCAACCCGTGCACGTGTCTTGCACCCCTGTGCCGGGTGTGCAGGCTCTCCGCTACGTCCCTTGTATCAGGCTTGCGCGGGACACCCTGGGCCTCACGCTGGTCCACGACGTGGCGGACGGCATTCGGCGGACCTTGGCCTGGCACCGGAGTTTCTCGGTCCCGGGCTAACGTGGCACCGCAAGGGCGAAGTACCT
The DNA here is from genome assembly GCA_035284865.1 of Candidatus Sericytochromatia bacterium. Taxonomy (GTDB): domain Bacteria; phylum Cyanobacteriota; class Sericytochromatia; order S15B-MN24; family JAQBPE01; genus JAYKHL01. The sequence goes on from JAYKHL010000235.1 coordinate 6,896, forward strand.
GTGCTTCGAGATGACTTGCCCACGTTCAGCGCTGTCGTGCGGTTATTCGACAGTTGGCGGGTAGCGGAGATCGACGCGGGGTACGTGAAGGTGGGATCCTGGGGAATCTCGGCAGGGGTCCGAGGCTAGATCGATTGCCTGGCTGCGTCGCCGCGTCGCTGCACGGGTGGGGCGCACGTCCGACACCGGGCCCAGAATCCCTCGCGAAGCTGCGGGCCCCGCCGAACCGACGGCAGCCGTGTTCATCCTGCGGGACGCGCCGGTTTGCCTGGGCGTGACAAACGCGCTATGGTTTTGTGCGCGCCCGGGCGGAGCGCCAGTTGCCCTGTGTGGGGAGTCGCGAATGATAAAGCCCTGGAACGAACCCCTGTTCATATTCGAACTCGCCAACAACCACATGGGTGACCCTGACCACGGCTCTGCTCTCATCCGGTTGCTGGGGGACCTGGCCAGGCGCCATGGGGTCCGGGCTGCCGTCAAGTTTCAGTACAGGGACCTTGACACGTTCATCCACCCGCGTGAGCGTCACGGCGAGCCGAGCGGCTATGTGAAGCGCTTCCTCGAGACCCGGCTGTCCCGCGTGCAGTTCGATGAGTTGGTGCGTGTGGCCCGCGAGGCTGGCCTCGGGGTCCTATCTACCCCATTCGATGAAGCCTCGGTGGCCGTCGTTCGGGAGCAGGGGCTCGACTTCGTAAAAATTGCAAGCGCCTCCTTCACGGACTGGCCCCTGCTCGAGGCGGTTGCGGCTACCGAGGTTCCCATCATCGCCTCGACCGCTGGCGCTACGGTCGAAGAGCTCGATCGGGTCGTCAGTTTTTTTCGTCATCGGCAGAAAACCTTTGCCCTGATGCATTGCGTGGCGGAGTATCCGACGCCCGATGCCCACATGCATCTCGGTCAGATCGATTTCCTGCGTGAGCGCTTTCCGGATGTTCCCATTGGCTTCAGCACACATGAAGAGCCTGCCAGCACCGAATTCATCCGGCTTGCCATCGCCAAGGGTGCCCGGATTTTCGAGAAGCACGTGGGCCTTCCCACGGAACGGTTTGGCAATAACGCTTACTCGGCGTCCCCCGAGCAGGTTGATGCCTGGCTGGCGGCCGCCAAGCGCACTTGGCTGGTGTGTGGAGAGTCTGTCTCGCGGGCGCCGGCCAACGAGAGGGAACAGGCCAGTTTGCGCTCGCTACGCCGGGGTGTCTTCCTGAAGCGGGCCCTTCCTGCAGGGGTGCGAGTGCGCGACGAGGATGTCTACTTCGCCTTTCCACCTTCACCCGGTCAGGTTCTTGCCAACGACTGGTCCAAGTACAGCCGGTTCATTACCACGGAGGCGGTGGCCGCCGATGCGCCACTCACGCTTGGGGTGTCCCGATACGAGCATGACCGAGAGGCAGTGCTCTCGATCTGCGAGCGCGTCCGGGCCTTTCTGGCGTCACAACGGGTCGTCGTCCCCGGCCATGTCGAGCTCGAGATCTCCCATCACTACGGCATTGAGCGCTTCGAAGAGGTGGGTCTCTCGATGTTTACCGTTGTCAATCGCGGCTACTGCAAGAAGGTGATGGTGCTCTTGCCCGGGCAGCGCCATCCGGAGCAGCATCACCTTCTCAAGGAGGAGACTTTCTGCGTCATGGCTGGTGAGGTTCGCTTCTCGCTCGACGGCGAGGAGCGCTGGGGTCGGCCTGGCGACGTCCTCACCGTGATGCCCGGGGTGCGCCATGCATTCTCCAGCGAGACGGGTGCCGTGATCGAGGAGATCTCGTCTACGCATCACGCGAACGACTCCTACTACACGGACCCGTCGATCAACGAGAACCCTCACCGAAAGACCTATTTGAGCTACTGGATGGGCTGATGGCGGCGCCTCACACGACCCGGGTCGCAGACTACGTGATGCAGCGCCTCGTGGAGGCTGGCGTTCAGCACGTCTTCGTCCTGCCGGGAGGTGGTGCGATGCACCTCAACGACGCGCTCATCAGCGAGCCGAGGTTGCAGGCGGTGCCTTGCCACCATGAGCAGGCCTGTGGCATCGCGGCCGAAGCGTGTGGGCGGACGAGCGCAGCCGGCTTCGGGGTGGCCCTCGTCACGACGGGGCCGGGCAGCACGAACGTTCTCACGCCCGTGGCTGGTGCCTGGGCAGAGTCGCTGCCCCTTCTCGTGATTTCGGGCCAGGTCAAGCGTGCGGAGGCCGCTCGGGCCAGCGAGTTCCGACAGGCTGGCGTGCAGGGGGTGGATATTGTCTCCATGGCGAAACCCATTACAAAGCACGCTGTCACCATCCTGGCGCCCGAGGACGTGGCCGACGAGCTCGAGCGTGCGCTGGCGCTGATGCGCTCCGGCCGCCCGGGGCCGGTCTGGCTCGACCTGCCGCTCGACGTCCAGGCCGCCCCATGGCCCGGTCGAGTGTCGGGCATTGTGCCGCCAGTGCCTACCCTGGGGGACCTGCCAATCGATTGGGATGCGCTGCTGGCCCGGCTGGCCAGGTCAGAGCGTCCGCTGCTCCTCCTCGGGCACGGCGTGCGTATCGCGGGCGCAGCTGATGCAGTGCGGTCACTGGCTGAGCGTAGCGGGATCCCCTGTGCTTTTACATGGAATGCTGCGGATATGTTGCCATACGAGCATCCGCTCTATGTTGGGCGCCCCGGCGTGGTGGCCGCCCGTGCCCCGAACCTGGCAGTTCAGAGCTGTGACCTCCTCATCGCCATCGGGGTCCGACTCGACAACGTGGTGACGGCATACCACCCGGCGGACTTTGCCCGCCAAGCCCACAAGGTGGTGGTGGACGTCGACCCCGTAGAACTCGCCAAGCACCCGTTCTCCGACGCGACGCGGGTGCAGGCGGACGCCAGGGAATTTGTCACGGCTCTTGCGGCCCGCGTGAAGGAGCCGGGGCCTTGGGAAGCCTGGCGTGGTCGCTGCGAGGGCTGGAAGAGGCGCTTCGACGCGATTGACGGCCGTCCGTTCCCCGCCGAGGGGCCGCTGGCTCACTTCGAGCTGGTGGACGCGCTCTCGGAATTGGTGCCACCCGATCAGCTGATCGTGACCGGGAGCTCGGGGCTCGCGGTCGAGGTGTTCTATACGGTCTTTCGAAACAAACCCGGCCAGCGGGTGTTTCTTACTTCGGGGCTGGGGGCCATGGGGTACGGTCTTCCAGCAGCGATTGGAGCCTGCCTCGGGGCGCAGCGGCGGCCGACATTAGCTGTCGAGAGCGATGGTAGCTTGATGTTGAATCTCCAGGAGCTAGCCACCCTCAAGCAACTGGACCTGCCACTGGTTTTGCTCGTGCTTGACAATGGTGGATATGCGTCGATCCGTAACACCCAGGCTAACTACTTTGAAGGGCGCTTTCTGGCGGTGGATGAGGCCTCAGGTCTCTGGCTACCCGACTGGGTGGCACTCGCGCAGGCCTTCGGGCTTCCGGCCTCGCGCCTGAGGCGGGGCCCTTGCTGGCGAGACGAGCTGGCTCGGGCGCTGGCCCATCCGGGCCCGTCGGTCTGCGTGGTCGAGCTTGTGCCGACCGAGGTTTTGGCGCCCAAGGTCTCTGCCATGCCTCAGCCGGATGGCTCGATGGTTTCGATGCCACTCGAGGACATGGCCCCGTTGCTGCCGCTCGCCGTGCTGGCGGAGGCCCTGGATGGGAGGGTGGCTGCCCAGAGCCTGCGGGTCCGGGGGGAGGGCTGAGCCGCTCGTGCGAAGAGCCCACCTCCTGTTCGATCTCGATGGTACTCTGGTGGATTCCTGTGAAGGCATCGCGGTCAGTTTGCGTGCGGCATTGCGGACGTGTGGCCTTGCCGCACAGCCTGAGGTCGGACGGGAGATGGTGGGACCGCCGCTGCGTGAGCTGCTGGCTCCATGGCTACCCCCCGGTGACGCGCAACTCTTGGCGCGCGCGACCGAAGCCTTCAAGGCTCATTATGACGAGGCTGGCTTCCTGCTGGCTGCTCCGTTCGATGGTGTGGAGGCCATGCTGGTGGCCTTGGCTCGCGCTGGCATTGCAACCTCCGTGGTCACCAACAAGCGGGCGGCCCCAGCCAGGGCGATTATAGACGGCCTCGGCTGGGGACGATTTTTCGAAAGGATTTATGCGCTGGACTCTTGGAACCCGGTCGCTCCGTCCAAGGCGGAGGCGCTGTCGCGGGTGCTGAAGCAGTATGGCCTGCGGGCCGACGAGACCTGGTACGTGGGAGATCG
>JAYKHL010000236.1:0-3054 GCA_035284865.1 Candidatus Sericytochromatia bacterium
CGACCGAGGGCTCTTTGCTCTCCGTGCGCTCCGTCAATGCCCTGTCGCACTACACGGATTGGACGATCGGGCACGTCCATTCCGGCGCGCTCGGCTGGGTCACGATGATCTCCGTGGCGGCCATCTACTACATGTGGCCGCGCCTCGTCGGCAAGCCGCTGTACAGCATGAAGCTGGTCAACTGGCACTTCTGGATCTCGACCCTCGGCACGTTGCTTTACGTCACGAGCCTCTGGATCGCGGGCCTGATGCAGGGCTTGATGTGGCGTCAGGTCAAGGCGGACGGCTCGCTGACCTACACGTTCGTCGAGACCATGAACGCGCTTCAACCTTACTACATCGTTCGGTTTGTGGGTGGCACGCTGTTCCTCGTCGGCATGCTCGTGATGGCCTACAACACGGCCCGCACGGCGACCTCACCGGCTGCCACACCCCCGACCGCCGCGCCCGCCTGAAGGAGTGCCACCCGTGAATTCACCCCGAGAGAGGCTCTTCGCGTTGCAGAAGGCAACGGAGAAGAACGCCATGCGTTTCACGACCTTCATCACCATCACCGTCGCCATCGGGGGCCTGGTCGAGATCGTGCCCCTCTTCACCCTCCCCCAAGGTGGCCAGCCATCCGCTGCCGAGGCCCGTGCGGTTGCAGCGGTGAAGCCTCGCAATGGCCTGGAGGCTGAGGGCTTCGACCTGTACGTTCGCGAGGGGTGCTACAACTGCCACTCGCAGATGATCCGCCCGTTCCGCCACGAGACGCTCCGCTACGGACCCTACTCCCTGGCCGCCGAGGCTCACTTCGACCGCCCCTTCCAGTATGGCTCGCGTCGCATCGGGCCCGATCTGTCCCGCATTGGTGGCAAGTACCCGGACAGCTGGCACGTCGCGCACCTCAACGATCCGCAGGCGATGGTGCCGGGTTCGTTGATGCCGCGGTACCCGTGGCTGGAGAAGACCACGCTCGATGCCGACAGGGCCCGCCTGGTGCAGGCCAAGCTCCGGGCCCAGCGCACGCTGGGGGTGCCCTATACGGACGCAGCCATCGAGGCAGCCTACACGGAGGTCCTCAACAAGACTGAGCTGGATGCGATGGTGGCCTACATGCAATCGCTGGGGCGCGCGACCAAGAATCTGGCGCGCTAGGAGGGCCTGTGTTCGAGCTGTCCCTGGTGGCCCTGTCCAAGATCATCGCCCTGGTGATTTTCTTTCCGATCTACCTGGGCGCGCTGGCATACGTGCTCGTTGGCCCCGATCGGGCAACCTTCGAGCGCTACGCCCGCATCCCACTGGAAGACGCCGGAGCCTGACCGATGTCTGAACACCCTGAAGAGCCCCGCACGACGCCCGAAGGCGTGCCCATCATCGAGGGTCCCGATGGCCTGACCGAGCTCGACAACCCGATGCCACGCTGGATGGTGAACGTCTTCTGGCTCACCGTCTGGTTCAGCGTGCTCTACATCCTGGCCTACCCTGGCGTGGGCGTGAACCTGACGGGCTGGTCCCAACGAGGACAGTACGACCAGGAGGTGGCCGACGCCCTGGCCCGGGCCCCTGCCCCTCCGAAGGACGCGCTGGCGGCGGCTCTGGCCGACCCCGGTGCGGCCCAGCGGGGCCAGGCGACCTACGCGGCCCAGTGCGCGGCGTGCCACGGGGCCGACGGAGGCGGCGCCATTGGCCCGAGCCTGGCGGACGGGACCTGGCTCTACGGTGGCAAGCCTGCAGCCATCGCCCACACCATCACGAAGGGCACCCAACGCGGCATGCCTGCCTTCGAGACCAGCCTCTCCCCGACCCAGATCGGGGAGCTGGTGGCCCACATCCGCAGCCTGGCCGGCGCGGAGTAGAAGCGGAGAGGAACGGGCCATGGCCGCGCCCCGCACCCACACCACCGTGGCCTTGCTGACGGGCCGCCCGCGGATCCAGACCCAATGGGTCTGGGGCCCCCACGAACGGCGCCGGTGGCTGCTCTTCGCCGTGAAGCTGGGGACCTTTCTGAGCCTCCCCTGGATCACGGTGGGGGGCACCCCGGCCCTGTGGTTCGACATCCCTCACAGGCGATATCACGTGTTCGGGCACGTGTTCTGGCCGCAGGACTTTTACATGCTCGGCCTGGTGCTGGCGGTCGCGGCGATGCTCGTGTTCACGACCACGGCCCTGGTGGGGCGCGTCTTCTGCGGGCACGCCTGTCCCCATACGCTGTTTTGGAACCTTTTTGCAGCCCTGGAACATCTGATAGAGGGCGACCGGCCTGCCCGCCTGGCCCTGGACGCTGGGCAGGCGGGGTGGCCTGCCCGGGCGCGCCGGGTGGGGAAGCATGCTGCCTGGCTGAGCGTCGCCGGCGTCCTGGGCCTCACGTTCGTGAGCTACTTTCTGGGCGTCGAGGCGTTGCTCCACCGGCTCACCACCCTCACGCTGACGGGCCCCCCCCTGGTCACGGGGGCGCTGGTGGCGGGCCTGGTGTACCTCTTTGCGGGGCACCTGCGCGATTTCATCTGCACCACGACCTGTCCCTACGGGCGGTTCCAGGGGGCGATGCAAGACCGCTCCTCCCTGGTGGTCACGTATGATGCGCTGCGAGGCGAGCCGCGTGGCAAGGGCAAGCAGCAAGTGGCCCGTGGGGGGTGTGTGGATTGCGGCCAGTGCGTGACGGTGTGCCCGGTCGGCATCGACATCCGCAACGGCCCACAGTACGAATGCACCACGTGTGCGCGATGCATCGACGCCTGTGATCAGACGATGGCGAAGCTCCACGCGCAGCCGGGCCTCATCCGGTTTGCCTCGGCGCGCGAGTGGGCGGCCCACGTGGCCGAGCCCCGCAGGGCGTGGCCTCCGGCGCTCGTTCATCGCTACTGGAGGCCACGCCTCGCGTGGTACGGAGTCGTGCTGGTGGCGCTGCTCGGCACCATCACCACCCTGGTCCTGACGCGCCCCCTGCTCGGCCTGGCCGTCACCCGCGACCGCGCGACCGTCATCAGGCTGGCCGATGGACGCGCCGCCAACCTTTACCACCTCAAGCTCCTCAACAAGGACACCCGCCCCCACACCCTCACGCTGGAGCTC
>JAYKHL010000237.1:0-3025 GCA_035284865.1 Candidatus Sericytochromatia bacterium
TCACCCCCGCTGACGCGGACCCTCTCCCCGGCGAGCCGGGGAGAGGGGAGCGATGATGCCTGCACCCAATGGGTGTGGCCACATCCGCACGGGGTGATCGTTTCAGCCCCTTAGCGCGGAATCAGGGGGGCCGCCGCCGAGGTTGGTGCTGAGGTGGCTCGCCAGGTTGCGAAGGCGTGGGTGGAAGGCGGGCGGTGAGCTGAGTGACGCCTTCCGTACGTGCGCGTGGGACCTGGCGAAGGCCCGAACGCGCGGGTATGATCCCCTTGGGGGCGAAATGCAACGCAAGAGGCTGCCGATCGGGATCCAGACCTTCCGCGAGATCCGCGAGAATGGCCACTACTACGTCGACAAGACGCCCTTCGTGCTGCGACTCGTCGAGCAGGGCAAGCCGTACTTTCTCTCCCGGCCTCGGCGCTTCGGCAAAAGCCTGTTGCTCGACACGATAAAGGAATTGTTCGAGGGCAACCGGGGCCTGTTCGAGGGCCTGCACGCGGCTGAGTGCTGGGACTGGTCCACGAAGCACCCCGTGCTGCGTCTGAGCTTTGGGGCAGGCGTGCTCAAGACGCCGGAGGACCTGGCCGCGAGTCTTCACAAGCAGCTGTCCCGGCTGGAGCGTGAGCACGACGTGCCGCAGACCTTCGCGGACGCCAGGGGCCGCTTGGCCGACCTCGTCGAGACGTTGCGTGACCGGACGGGCCAGCGGGTGGTCGTGCTGGTGGACGAGTACGACAAGCCCATCCTCGACAACCTCACGGAGCCCGACCGGGCGCGGGCGATGCGCGACGCTTTGAGAGACCTCTACAGCGTCCTCAAGGATGCCGACGCGCACCTGCGCTTCGTCTTCATCACGGGGGTGAGCAAATTCTCGAAGGTGAGCCTGTTCTCGGGCCTCAACAACCTCGATGACGTCACGCTAGATCCTGAATACTCAGCCATCTGCGGCTACACCGAGCAGGACGTGGACACCGTGTTTGCTCCGGAATTGGAGGGCCTCGATCGCGAAGCCATTCGTCGCTGGTACAATGGCTACAATTGGCGTGGGGAAGCTGTCTACAACCCCTTCGACTTGCTGCTCCTGTTCAAGAAACGGGAGTTCCTGCCTTACTGGTTCGAAACAGGCACGCCCACCTTCCTGGTGGACCTGCTGGCCCAACGTCGCTTTTTCACGCCCGACCTCGCCCGGCTTCAGACCAGCCATGCCCTTCTGACGAGCTTCGACGTGGACCGTATCGAGCCCGAGGCGTTGCTGTTCCAGGCCGGCTACATGACCATCCACGGAGTCGAGGCGCGGCGCCTGGGGCAACCCTTGTATACGCTGGGCTACCCCAACGCGGAGGTCGAGCTGGCTCTGAACGAGGCCCTGCTGCCGAGCCTCGGCCCGGTGGCACAGGTGGCGGTGCAGACACGTGATCGCCTGCAGGTCGCCCTGGAGGCGGGCGACATGGCTGGCGTCGAGGCGGCCCTGCGTGCCCTGTTTGCCAGCATCCCGCACGACTGGTACCGCAACAGCCCCCTGGCGGGCTACGAGGGCCACTACGTCAGCGTGTTCTACAGCTATGTGACGGCGCTCGGCTACGACGTGCGCGTCGAGGACGCCACCAACAAGGGCCGCATCGACCTCGCCCTCCGGGTGGACGGGCGTGTCTACCTGTTCGAGTTCAAGGTGGTCGAGCAGGTGCCGGAAGGCCGTGCCCTCAAGCAGTTGCAGGCCCGGGGTTACGCTGAGAAGTACCGCGCCCCAGGCGTCTCAGTGACGTTGGTCGGCATCGAATTCAGCCGCGAGCAACGCAACGTCGTGGCCTTCGAGGTGGCACGAGGCTGACAGGCCGCTGGGTGAGGGCAGCCCTGGGGGGGCGAGGCCGGAGTCCGGTGCCTGCGCTGCCGGGCGACGTCTGCCCGCCGGCCCCGCCCCGGTCAAACAAACCCCTGCCACACCCCCGCCCAGACCCCGTCTGCCGTCGGTGCCGACAGCCATGGGAAGGGCACGTCGTCCCCTGACAACGCCAGCCCGGCATGGGCCTCGTCAACCGCCGCCATGCGCGGCTGCACGGGGAAGGCTGGGGCCTGGCGGGCACGCAGCCGTGCGACGTCTGCCGTGGCGCACGCTTCCCCCGTCAGGTGCGCACGGAGCACGCGCAGCCAGAGCTGCTCCAGCCCGGCACCGGGGCCGAACGCCTCGGCGGCGGCCTCCAGGTGGCGGAGGGAAGCCCCTTGCCTGCCCTCCAGGCGCTGCCACCAGGCCTGCACGGCCTCCATCACCCCCAGCGGGTAAGGATCCCGCCCCGCCAGCCCCGCGTGGGGGCCCCGCCGCGCCGTGAAGCGCTGCAGCGCCTGGCCGAACAGCGGGCGCTCGGCGGTGCGCACGGAGAGCACGAACAGGCTGGCGAGCGCGTAATCGGTGGAGATGGGGTCTGTGGCCTCGCCGCCGTGGTGCGCCGCCCACATCCGGGCCTGCGCCTCGCGCCCGACGGGCTTGCAGCGCCTCGGCCAGGTCCGCCAGGCCCCCCTGCAGCGCCTCGCGCACCGCTCGAGCCACGCGCCGCTCACCTCGGCTCCAGGCGCTCAGCAGGGCGTGCAACGCTGCCAGAGACCGGGAGGTCACGGGGCCAGGCGTCATACGCCCCCCTGGGGCAGACTGAGACGCGCCAGCCCGTAGGCCCGCTCGATGAAGGCCATGGCAGGCAGCTGGTCCCACACCGCCGGCTCGTGGCGGGCCGCGTCTCGCGCCTCGGCGACGAAGGCATCGAGCTGATCCACCAGGGCCTGCTCCCAGGCCCGCGGGCACGTGAGCAACTCGACGTCCTCGCGCGTGCCCCGCTCCCTGTCTGTAACGAAGCGCCCGAGGGTGGTCTCGACCACCACGCGCTCGTGCTTTCGGCCTGCCCTGCCACAGGCCAGCCGCACCCAGGCGCCCCCGCCCCGGGCGTGAATGATGGCCTCGTCCTCGAGCTCCTCCGGCCGGGCGGGCTGTCTGGCCCGCCACAGGGAGGCGGCCAGCAGGTCGAGCGAGCCGAGCAGGAAG
>JAYKHL010000238.1:0-9031 GCA_035284865.1 Candidatus Sericytochromatia bacterium
CCGGCGTGGGGCGCTTCCGCTGCAACATCTACCAGTCCCAGGGCGCGGCGGGCATGGTGTTGCGGGTCATCGCCAACGAGATCCTTCCGGCGGAAGCGCTCGGCCTTCCGCCGGTGCTGAAGAAGACCGTGTTCGAGCGGCAGGGCCTCATCCTCATCACCGGCCAGACCGGTTCCGGCAAGACGACCACGCTGGCTGCGCTGATCGAGTTTGCCAACACCACCCGACGCATCCATGTGCTGACGCTGGAGAACCCCGTCGAGTTCGTCTACGTGCCCAAGCTCGCCATCTTCACCCAGCGGGAGATGGAGGTGGACGCGATGAGCTTCACCAACGCGATGCGGGGTGCGCTGCGTCAGAAGCCCGACATCATCCTGATCGGCGAGATGCGTGACGCAGAGACGATCACCTCCGGCCTGAAGGCCGCCGAAACCGGGCACCTGGTGATGAGCACGCTCCACACCAACGACGCCATCCAAACCATCAACCGCCTCATCAACACGTTTCCTCCGCACGAGCAAGAGGCGGTGCGGGTCCAGCTGGCCAGCGCCCTCAAGGCCAGCGTCGCGCAACGCCTGATTCCCCGGGCCGACAAGCCAGGCCGGGTGGCGTCGCTGGAGATCTTCCTCGTGACGCCCAACGCCCGTGGCGAGAACACCAAGGTCCACATCCAGAGGGGCAACACGGAGGCGATGTACGCCATCCTCAAGACCAGCGAGTACGACGGCATGCAGAGCCAGAACCAGGCCCTGTTCAAGCACTACTGCAACGCGGTCATCTCGGCTGATGACGCGCTTGCGAACTCGGACAACCCGGACGAGCTCGTCCGGCTGATGCGCGAACATGCCGGGCTCGGGGGCTCCCGTTGAGGATCGGGATGCGGCCCTCCCTGGCGAGGCCCTTCCAGCGACACCTCACAGCTTCCCGTAGAAGAGCACCTTCCGGTCGTCCGGCCAGGCCCCGGCCGAGGCAGCTGCGTCCAGGAACCGGAGCAGCCCGGCATCCTCGGCCGTCAGCTCGGCGACCGTGGTCACCATGCGCAGCCCCTGACGTTCGTAGAAGGCGAGGGCCCAACCGGAGTCTGCATAGGCACGCAATGACAGGCTTCGGGCGCCCAGCGTCGCGGCCTCCCGTCGAAAGGCGTCATACAGCACCGTGCCGTGCCCCCGGCGTTGGTGGGCACCGGCCACCGTCATCACGTTCAGGTGGGCGTGATCCCCGAAGCGCTGCCACGAGGCATACCCGACGAGACCGCTCGCCGCCTCGAGCACCAGGTTCTCGTCCTCGACGAGCCGGGCGCGAAGCTCCGTCGCCTGCTCGGGGAAAGCCCGATGGAGGCAGGCCACCCGGCGGTGCACGGAGGCAGGGTCGTCCATCAACGCGAGCACGGCCGGAAGTTCACCCGGGGTCGGCCGTCGCACCTCGGCCCTGGCAGTCACGGCCGAACGAGCGCCCGGCAGGCATGATAGGTGGCCTCGACGGCGGAGACCGGCCAGCCCACATCGCTCTCGCCCGCCCAGCTCCCATCCGGCAGCTGGGTCTCCACCAGCCATTCCCAGGCGAGCCTGCGGAGGCCGTCCTCGGCAGGACGGCCTCCGCCTCGGAGGGCAGCGTGAAGCCAGGCGAGATCGGCAGCAGGACGGGGCACGGCGCACCAGTGCGCCAGCCGGGCCTCGGCGTCGGCGACAAGGTGGCGGGCGGCGTCGGAGCGGCTGCTCCCCACGCAGGCGAGCGTCAGCCAGCAGAGGGCCGGTCCCGGATCGGGCAGGCGCCGCCAGTGGTCCTCCAGCCAGCGCGCAGCTCCCTCCTCCATCCGCCGGACCTCGGCTGCGGGAGCAGACCCCGTGAGCCCTCCCACGAGGGCGCCGATGGCCGCGGTGTACCAGGCGCGCCTGCCAATCCCGTCACCTCCGCCCGGCCAGGGGCCCGGCGCATCCCAGCTGCCGTCCGCGCTGCGTCGCCGTGCGAGCTGCGCCACGGTGCGCGCCCCCACCTCGAAGATGTCTTCCCCCAGGTTGACGGTGCTGAGCAGCCGCAGAGCGGCAACCGCGGAGGCAAGCCCGCCAGGCGGTTCGTTCTCGCCCAGGCCTCGCCACACCCCCTGAGCATCAAGGTGGGCCTCGAGCTCGAAAACCAGCACCTCCACGGGGCCACAGCCAAACCCAGCCTTCCAGAGGGAACGCTCCAGGGGGGTCCCGGCCGCCTCCACGAAGGCTTCGGCCCGATGGAGTGAGAAGGGGGGCGTGACAGCTGTCATGGCGTCTCTCCAGGGGGTGACCCGACCAAGGTCTCGGGGCATCGCCCCGCCACGCGTTCGAGCCACAGGGTCACGGGGCCGTCGTTCACGAGGGAGACCTGCATATCGGCCCCGAACCGCCCCGTCTCGACCCGGCAACCACGGCCGCGGAGCCGGGCGATGAACCGCTCGTACAGGGGCACCGCCAGGCCGGGGGGGGCGGCGTCCGTGAAGCTGGGACGCCGCCCCCTGCGCGCGTCAGCATACAGCGTGAATTGTGACACCACCAGCACCGCACCCCCAACGTCCCCGAGGGACAGGTTGGTCTTGCCCGCCTCGTCGGCAAAGACGCGCAGATCGACAACGCGATCGGCCAGCCAATCCGCGTCGTCCCGCGTGTCGGCGTGGCCGACCCCCAGCAACACGAGCAGGCCACGCCCGATGGCTCCCAGCAGCTCTCCCTGGCTGGTGACCTCGCCTCGCATCACACGCTGTACCACGGCTCGCATGGGCCCATGCTAGCGCGGCAGGCAGGAATCTTCCAGCCACAGCCCGGCAGCAGCCAGCACGACGCGGGCCGCAGCAGCCACCCCGCCAGGCCCCCCGAGACCGCCGCGAACCTCGGCGAATCCGGCCCGCTGCGCCTCACGCCTCCCGGGGTCAGCGAGCAGGGCCTCCAGCTCGGCCGCCAGCCGTGCAGGCCGAGCCTCATCCTGGAGGCACTCAGGGACGACGGACCGCCCGAGCAGGATGTTTGGCAACGTCACGTGGGGCCCCCGGAGCAGCCGCCTGGCCAGCCAGGCCGTCGGCCTGGCGACGCGGTAAGCGGCCACACAAGGCACATCACGGCAGGCCGCCTCCAGCACGGCCGTGCCCGAAGCCACGAGGGCGACATCGGCGTGGGCCCAGCCTGGTGCCTCCTCGCCCTCCAGCACGGTGACCGGCAACGCACAGCCTGCGAGGGCGGCACGGACGGAGGATGCGAGGTGCCCGCTGGCAAGGGGCAACACGAAGCGAGCGTCCTCGTGGGCCAGGGCCACCCGGGCTGCTGCCCCCAGGAACGCTGGCAGCAGCGCCCTGATCTCCGCGGCGCGCGAGCCCGGCAGCAAGGCGACCAGAGGCCCCGGCGCAGGTCGGTGGGGCGGCAACTCGGCCAGGAGGTCCAGCAGCGGATGCCCCACCTGCACGACAGCCCCACCGGCGTCCCGGTAGGCCGCGGCCTCGGGCGGAAGCACCGCGATCAGCTGGTCGACAGCCCTTGCCACCCGCGCCAGCTCGCCGGGCAGTCCCCAGAGCCACGCCTGGGGAAGGAGCCAGTAGACGGTGGGGATACCCAGCTCGCGGGCCGCCCGAGCCAGCCGCATGTTGGCGCCCTGGAAGTCGATCAGCACCACGACGTCAGGGCGCCACGCGGCCAGCACCCGGCGGGCCGCCCCGAGCGCACGCAGCACCCGAGCCACGGCGGGAAGCTGCTCCAGCAACCCGACCGCACTCACCGGCGTCACATCGTCGACCAGGGCCACACCCGCGGCGGCCATGCACGATCCACCCAGGCCCCGAAGCTCCACCCCCGGTGCCTGGCTCCGGAGGAATGCCGCCAGCGCAGCGCCGTAGCGATCTCCCGAGACCTCACCGGCAGACAGAAACAACCTGGGTCGCTGCGTCAATGGTCTCCCTCCAGGCCAGCCTCCTGGTGCGCGATGCCACTGATCCCGCGCGTGCTGGACTGCAAGAAGCGCACCAGGTGCTCGAGCTCGGGGCCCTCGCCGAGCCGGGCCAGCTCGGCGAGGGCCCCGGACACCGGCAGGGATGACCGGAACAAGAGCCGGTGGGCCCGTTGCAGCAGCCGCCGCGTGGCAGGCGGAACGCCCTGGCGCCTCAGGCCGACCACGTTCACCCCGTGCACGCGCGGCGGGGCTCCCTCGCACAGCATGAAGGGCGCCACGTCCTGCGTCACGCGGCTCATCGCGCCGACCATCGCCAGCCGGCCAACGCGGAGAAACTGATGCAACCCCGTCATTCCACCGATCACCGCGTGATCCTCGATCACCACGTGGCCCGCCATCGTCACCCCGTTCGCGAGCACGCACCCGTTGCCCAGCACGCAGTCGTGAGCCACGTGAACCCCAGCCATCAGGAGGTTGTCGTCCCCCAGCCGGGTGCAATCGCCCTCGCCGGTGGCCCGGTTGATGGTCACGTGCTCGCGCACCGTGTTGCGATCCCCCAGCACACAGTACGACACGCCGCCGGTGTGCTTGAGATCCTGTGGAGCCCCCCCCACCACGGCCCCGGCGTGCAGGCGGCAGTCACGGCCGACGGTGGTGTGGGCCTCGATCACCACGTGCGGCCCCACCACCGTGCCCTCACCCACGAAGCAGTCAGGGCCGATCACCGCGTAGGGCCCCACCCGCACGCCCGGCGCCAGCACGGCCCTCGCATCGACAACGGCGGTCGGATGCAGGTCGATCAAGGCCCTGCTGGCTCCGTCAGGGTGAACAGCAGCTCGGCCTCTGCCGCGGGCTCTCCCTCCACCGAGGCCGTGGCCCTCACCTTGCCGAAGGACCCACGCAGGCGCAGCAGCGCGACCTCCAGCCGAAGCTGATCCCCCGGCACCACCCGGCGACGGAAGCGACAGGCGTCGACGCCTGCGAACAGGGCGAGCTTGCCCGCGTGTGCCGGCGTGCAGAGCATCAGCAGCGCCCCGACCTGGGCCATCGCCTCCAAGATCAACACGCCAGGCATCAGGGGCTGGCCCGGAAAGTGCCCCTGGAATTGGGGCTCGTTGGCCGACACGTTCTTCAGGGCGACGGCCCTGCACCCGGGCTCGAGGGTCAGCACCCGGTCCACGAGCAGCAGGGGATGTCTGTGCGGCAGCACCGCCAGGATCGCCTGGATGTCCATCGCCTCTGCCTCCCTCACGTGCGGCCGGCCTCGCCCACTGCCGCGGCATAGCGGGTGTGCAGGGCATGTCCGGCCTTGAACGCGACCACGCTCCCCAGCCACCCCCCCCCTAGCAAGGCCAGATCGCCCACCAGGTCGAGGACCTTGTGGCGCACGGGCTCATCCGGGAAGCGCAGCGCCGACGAGAAGCCTGCGTCGGTCGCGATGACGGCCGTCCCAAGGCTGCCCCCCCGGGCCAGGCCCGCCTCGCGCATGGCCACGACGTCGGCCTCCCGCGCGAAGGTGCGCGCGGGCGCGATCGCTGCCGCGAAGTGGGCCGGCGAGAGCACCCCGCTGGCGAGGGCTGCCCCGAGCGGGGGCCGCCCGTAGTCCACGGCCACCGCATAGCGGGCCTCTTCGCCTGGCAAGCTGGTCACGGAACGATCGCCCTCCGCCACGCCACAGGCCGGCAGCCGGAGCACCGGCCGGGCGCCCTCGAGGGCCGTCGCGCCGGCGGCCCGCAGGGCCTCCACGAAGGGGAGCGCGCTGCCGTCCACGATCGGCACCTCGGGGCCGTCGACGTCCACCCAGGCATCCGTGAACCCAAGGCCCCAGAGCGCAGCCAGCAGGTGCTCGACGGTGGCAACGCGCACGTCTCCCACGCCCAGGGAGGTCGAAAGCCGGGTGGCCACAACCCACCGAGCCAGGGCAGGGATCTCCGGGCAGCCGCCAACATCAACGCGGCGGAAGCGCAGCCCCACACCAGCCTCGGCGGGTCGCACCACCACCCGGGTGGTGATCCCCGAGTGCACGCCGACGCCACGCACCTCGACGCCGCTCGCCACGGTCCAGCGGCGCGCGAACGGCGCGCCGGGAGCGGTCGGGTCGAAGGTCGGGGGGACAGGCATCGGGCGGTCCGATCGTAGCAAACCAGGGGAGGGCCAGCCAGCCTTCAGGATGGCGCTCGCCCCTCGGAATGGTCGAGCCGACGCGCGAGCGCCCTCAGCGCAGCCCGCAGCCGCGGGAGGTCACGCAGGGCCGCAACCCGCCTGCGCTCCTCGCCATGCGGCGCCGCCGGGAACCCGCTGACACAGGCGCCTGGCGGCACATCCTTGGTCACGCCGGCCCGCGCCAACACCAGGGCGTCGGCCCCGATCGACAGGTGGCCGGCGACCCCGACCTGGCCAGCGAGCGTGGCCCGGTCCCCGATCCGCACGCTGCCGGAGAGCCCGGCCTGGCCGACGATGGTCACGTCCTCCCCGATCTGGGCGTTGTGCCCGATGTGGACGAGGTTGTCGACCTTGGTGCCCCGCCCGAGCCGGGTCGCGGCGAGTGTGCCCCGGTCCACCGCGACCAGCGCGCCGAGCTCCACGTCTGCCCCCACCTCCACCCCGCCCAGCTGTGGCACCTTCACCTGGCGTCGCTGCCCGTCCGCAACGTAGCCAAAGCCGTCCGAGCCCACCACGGTGCCCGCGTGCAGCTCCACCCGATCGCCGAGCACCACGCCGTCGTAGACGACGACATGAGGGTGCAGCCGGCAGCCGGCCCCCACCGTCACGTGGCGCCCGATCACCACGTGGGCCTGCAACACCGCCCCGGGGCCAACCCGGCTGCCGGCTCCCACCACGACGAACGGTCCGAGGGAGGCCGTGGCATCCACCTCGGCACCAGCCTCCACCACCACCGTGGGGTGCCTGCCTGACGGCGGCGGCGCGGGGGCGAAGACGGCCAGGAGCCGGGCCATTGCCAGCCGGACGTGGGACACCACCAGCTGCGGCTGGGGGAGGTCGTCTCGCGCCGCTGCCACCACCACCGCGCCAGCCCCGCTGGCCCGGATGGCGGCGGCATGTCGCTCGTCAAACAGAAACACCAGGCTCCCTGGCCCCGCCTGATCCGGTGCCGCCACCCCGGTGATCCGGACGTCACCGGCTCCCTGGACGACGCCTCCCACTGCCCGCGCGAGGGCCTCCAGCGGGTGGCCGGAAGGGGTCTTCACTTGCCCTGGAGCGCCTTCACCACGTCCTGGGTGATGTCCGTCCCGCCGTGAAGCACGGCGGCCTTGTCCAGCACGAGGTCGAGGCTGCGACGCCGGGCGACGGTGTGAATCACCCCCTCGATCTTCTTCTTCACATCGCCAGACAGCTGGGCCTCGAGGTTCATGGCCTTGGCCTTCAGCGGCTGCAACTCCTTCTCGAAGGCCTCCGTCATCTTCTGGATCTCAGCCTGGCTCTTGCCCGCCTGCTGTGCCTCGGCGATCTTGCGCTGGCGTTCCGTGAAGGCCTGCTGGTACTTCAACAACTCGGCCTGCATCTTTCCCTGGGCGCTGCGCGCTCCCTTGTAGCTCAGCAGCACCTTGGCGGTGTCCACGTAGCCGACGGCCATGGCTGCCGCCGGGGCAGCCGTGGTTGCCAGCAGACCGGCCCCAAGGGCGGCTCCGAGGGTGGCACGAGTGAGAAGGCGTGACAGGGACATGGCGGGTCCTTTCTGGCTGCTGCAGGGCTTCAGAACTTCTGGCCGATGGAGAAGTGGAACTGCCCCGGCTCCAGGCCACTCAGGCCGTAGTCGAGGCGGATGGGACCGAGGGGGGTGGTGAGCCGAACCCCAGCCCCGTAGCCGGAGTGGAGGAGCGACGGATCGAATCGCTCGTCCCAGAAGATGCCGGTGTCCCCGAAGATGACGCCCGACACGATGTTGAAGATGGGGAAGCGATACTCCAGGCTGCCGACGAACGCGTTGGAACCCTGGAAGTAGTTGATGCCGTACTTCTGAACCGTGGGGTGATCGAGGCTGACGAACTCCGGCCATCCCCGGACCAGGAACGGCCCGGTGGAGAAGAACCGCTCGTAGGCGGGCACGCGTGGGCCCGCGATCAGGCCGAGCCGGGTCCCGATGGCGATGGTCGAGCGCTCGTTGGGGGCCCAGGGCATCGCCGGCATGGGAAAGAAGAAGTTCCCGGTCGACGTGCCGCGGAGGACCGGGAAGGCCACGTCGTTCACGGCTGCCGGCTCGATGGACACCTGACCGAACACGCCCTCGGTCGGGTTGATGATGATGTCGCGGGAGTCGAAGGTCACGCCCAGGTTGGCCCCGATCACGCCGTCCACGCCCCCCGGATCGACCGTGATGGGCTTGCCGTTCGGGTAAGCCGGCTTCGGGTTCCCCCCCGCCCAGACGTTGTCGAAGGTTGAGATCCGCTCAAGCCGGGCCCCGAGGGTGCCACGCCACTGGGACGTGAGCGGATCGCCGAACAGCGGCCGACTCACGTTGAAGCTCCCCCCCATCCGGTCTTCCCGAAAATCCGCGAGGAAGTTGTTGAAACGTCGCACATAGAGCGCCCCGCCCAGCCCCGTGCGCTGCTGGTCGAACCAGGGGTCCATGTAGTTGAGCTCCCCCGCCACCCGAAGCTGCTGGCTCACGGACAGATCCAGCCCCACCTGGCGGCCGGTGCCAAGCAGGTTGTCCTTCTTCACCGTGAACATTCCGAGGATGCCGTCGCGGGTCGAGTAGCCGGCCCCCAGGTTGATCGAGCCCGTCTGTTTTTCCTTGAGGGCGATCACCACAACGATGTCGTCCGTTGGGCGCCCCCCTCCCTCGGGTCGGGGCGCGGGCTCGAACTTCAGGTTCACGTCTTCAAAAAAGTTCAGGTTGTAGACGCGCCGCAGATCGAGGCGCATCTTCTCACCATTGAAGACCTCCCCGGGCCGCGTCGAGAGCTCCCGCACCACAACATATTCTTTGGTTTCCTCGTTGCCGGTGATCTTGATGCTGTGGATGCGGCCCTCCGCGATCCGGAACAGCAGCGTGCCGTCAGGCGCCAGCCCCATGTCGGCGACCCGCGCGAGCGGGAAGCCCGCGTCCGCGTACTGCTTCTGGACCTTGTCGACCGCCTCCTTGACGGCGTTGAAGTTGATGATG
>JAYKHL010000239.1:0-24223 GCA_035284865.1 Candidatus Sericytochromatia bacterium
GCCACCTGGGCGGAGTGTACGCCCATTATAGGCGAAGCCCCCCCTGGGCGCAACCTACCGCGCCTTGCCAGGCGTGGCGGCCCGAGCCCGTTCATCCCTTGGTATAGACCTCCGGCTTGAGCACCCCGACGTATGGCAGGTTGCGGTATTTCTGGTCGTAGTCCAACCCGTAGCCAACCACAAACTGGTCCGGGATCGTGAAGCCGACATACTTGACGGGCACCTCGATCAGACGTCTGGAGGGCTTGTCCAGCAGGGTGCAAATTTCCAGGCTGGCGGGGCGCCGCTCCTGCAGCAGGCGGACCAGGTAGCTGAGCGTGAGGCCGGTGTCGATGATGTCCTCGAGGATCACCACGTGACGGCCTGTGATGTTCTCGTCGAGATCCTTGAGGATGCGTACCACGCCTGAGGAACGCGTGCTCGCTCCGTAGCTCGAGATGGACATGAAATCGATATCGACCGGAAGCTCGATGGCCCGCATCATGTCCCCGAAGAAGACCGCCACGCCACGCAACACCCCGATCAGCAGCAGGTTGGGGCGCTCGGCGTAGTCTGCCGTGATCTCGGCGCCCAGGGCACGCACGCGCTCGGCAATCTGCGTTTCGCTAAGGAGGACATGGTCAATCAGGTGGTGCACGGGGCCTCCAGCAGGCGAGCCAAACCTAGGGGTGCATTGTACCGGCTTCCGGCCTGCAAGGCGAGGCCGGCGTCGGCCCGACCACGTTTAGTTTGTGAGGCCGGGGGGATAATGTAGTGGAAATTTCGCGCGGGAGCCCTCGGGCACGTAAAAGCCGGGCGAAGCCTTTCTTTCGAGGCGTCGTGCCTCCAGCCCATCCATTCAGGAGGAGAACCGCCATGGCCCATTTCTCGCGCTCCGTCCTTGGCTTCGCGTCCGTCGCCGTGCTGGCGGCTTCGTTCGGCTGCGATGCCTCCACCTTCAACACGCTCAACCAGAACCTGGCGCAGGTCAAGAAGGCGTCGGCCTTCAGCGTGGACGTGCGCCTGCCCACGGCGGCCATCGCGACGGCCCTCGGGGGCCTGGAACTGATGAGGGCCCTGTCGGCGCCTGCCAAGCCTGCTTCCAACAACCTGGTGGCTGCAGGAGGACTGAACTTCCGCCTCCTAGACCTCTCGCCCGGCATCGGCAAGGTCGAGAAAATCAACGCCAACAACGTCGAAGCCGAGGTCAAGTACGACAGCAAGCAGCTCGAGAGCGGTGCCGTGGAGTCCACCATCGACTACTTCCGGGGGCAAACCAACGGCTATGATCTGGACGCCAAGGGCTCCTTCACCTACACCCCCACCGGGCGGAGGGCCGGGTCGGTGTTGGGCAACGTGGCGGCGACGATGACGGGCTCGATCAAGCACAAGGATCTCGACTTCACCATCCGCACGCTGACCTTCGCGACGCAGGATCCGATGCCTGCAGATGCCCCCCAAATCGGGACGCTCGAACTCTACGTCCGGCTGGACCGGGATGAGACCGTGCTGAAGGCCGGCATCGGCATCGTGGACTCGAAGATCGAGGCCGAGGCCAAGGTCATCGTCAACGGGAAGGAACAGCCGGAGTTGATCAAGTTCAATCAGGACAACACGAACCTGGCCGGGGCGGTTCGAGCGTCCAACTGAGCTGGGGCGCGGCGCCAGGGCCTGGCGCCGCTTTTTTCGTCGGTCCAAGCCACCCGTATCCAGGAAGGAAGCGCCTCGTTTTCATGTCTTGCTCCCGTTTTATCGCTGGCCCGCTTGCGGCCTCCGTCGCCCTGGCCGCGCTGGCTCTCCCCGCGGAGGCCCAGGTCGTCGCCTACGACGCGCGCACCCTTGCGCTGGGTGGCAACACTGTTGGCTACGCGGGGAACGCCTCGCTCGCCTACTGGAACCCGGCTGCGGTTGGAAACAGTCGGAATTTCGGCCTGTTTCTGCCCACCCTCGGGGTCTCGCTGAACAACAACGTCCTGGGGGTGGCCGAGGCCGCCAGCTTGCTCTCCTCCGTCCGGGGCAACTCTGGCGGCCTGTTGGCGGCCCTGGGCCGCGGCGGAACCACGCCCGCCCTGCTGACCCGCCTGGGGTCTGCCGAAGGCCTCAACATTCGGGCCCAGACGCTGGTCGAGCCCTTCGGACTCGCCTTCGGCGTGGGACCTGGCAGCGTCGCGCTGCGCGTCTATGGTGGGGCCACCGCGGTGGGAGCCGTGAACCTCAGCCCCGACTTCGCAGCCGACCTCAACAACCTGGTCTTCGAGAATGGCTTCGCGGACATCTCGGCTGCGGCCAACAAGGTGGCGGCCTCCGCCGGTCGGGGCCTCACGACGGACCTGACCACGCTGCGCTCGGACGTGACGGCGCTGCGGGCCGCCCTTGAGAAGAACATGAAGTCCTTCATCATCGATGGGAGGACCAAGCGGGTCGCCACGAAGAAGGACTTCACCGCCACCGTGGCGTCGGGTGTCACGGGGACCGTGGCGGCGACCTACGCGCAGCCGCTCCCGTTGCCCAAGGCCCTGACTGAGCGCCTGCCAGAGGCACAACTGACGGTGGGGGTGACAGGCAAGGTGCTGCAGAACGGCGCCGGGCTGCTGACCACACCCAGCGGAGCCGGCGGGGCGCCGCTGCCTCTCGGGGTGCTGCCCCTCCCGGGCGGCAGCGGCTCCACGTCCAATGCCACGTTCAACGCGCTGTCCGGTTCGGCTGCCATCCGGCTCGATATGGATCGGGAGGTCACGGACCTGGTGAACGCCATCGGCGCCTTCGATCAGGCGGTCAACCTTGCTACCGTTGGGGAACTGCTGGGCTCCGTGCAGGCCTTCACGGGCAAGGGCCTGACGCGGTCCTCGCTGGTGTTCAGCAGCGAGACCCCCGACAACACGGGGGTTGCCGCCGACGTCGGGGCCCACCTGCGCTTCAACCGGTGGTGGTCGCTCGGCGTGACCCTGGTCAACCCCGTGCTGTTCTGGAACGCCCGCAAGACCACGTACCGCTATGCCTTTGACACCGATCCGACCTCGGCGAACGCGCTGTCACTCGTGCAGGACGGCCCGACCCAGACCGTGGCCTTCCGGGTGGCCGAGCCGTTCGCGGTGCGGGCCGGTGTGGCCCTCACGCCGCAGTTCGAGCGGTTGCCCGCCTCGTTGCTCAACGACTCACTGGTCACGGCCGGGCTCGACGCCCCCATTCTGACCGGGTTGAACGTCCCCGGGCGACCTGTCCTGTCCATTGGTGTGGAGAAGCGCGTGGGCCCCCTGGCGTTGCGGGTTGGCACGCAGCAACTTGGCTTTGCGCCAATGTACACCGCGGGCCTCGGGCTTCAGACGCGTTGGGTCCAGCTCAATGCAGGGGCGGGGGCAGACCCCTCCTTGCGCGGCGCCGCGGGTTCCGTCACGCTCGGCGTTGGCTTCTGACGGGGGAGGCACCCACGAGGTTCTGGACGCGCACCCCCAAGCAACCGCCGGCCGCGGAGGCGCCTCTTCCCGTGAGGGGCGCCCATCGCAGCGTCACGGTGCTGTTCGCGGACATCGAGGGCTTCACGGCCCTGGCGGAGCGGCTGCCTCCCGACGCCGTGGTGGCATTGCTGAACGAGTACTTTGGCGTGATGGCTGGCGTGGTCGAGCGCTTCCACGGCCGCATCGACAAGTACATCGGGGATGCCATGCTGGTGGTGTGGGAGCAACCCGTGCGCGATGGTGCAGCCCTCGCCGCCCAGGCGGCGCTTGCCATGCAGCAGGCCCTGGCTGAGCTCCAGAGCAAGTGGCTGGCGGAGGGGCGGGTGCCGCTGAAGAACCGCATCGGCATCTGTTCAGGCCAGGTCATCGAGGGCATGATCGGGGGGCCTGCCAGGCAAGACAGAACCGTGATAGGAGACGCGGTGAACACCGCTGCACGCCTTGAGGCAATGAACAAGGACCTCCACACGGACATCATCCTGAGCCAGAGCACCTTCGATCTGGTTGATAAGCACGCCCGGGTCAAACCGCTGGGCACATTTCCCATCAAGGGGCGACAGGAGCCTGTCGCGATCTACGCGCTGGTGGGGTGGAGGCGGGGGGATGCCTGACGCCGGCGAGGCCGTGGCCCTGGTTTTCCTGTCGGATCTCCGCCTGGTGTCCTCCATCGGCGCCCTGGGGGCGTATGGCGCGTGGCTGGTGACGAGCGCGGCCTCGGCGGCGTCGCTGGGGCGCCTCGCCCTCACCGTGGTGCTGGCGGCGACTGGCGCCATGCTGGTGCTTGCAGGGGCGTCGCAGCTGCCTCTCCGGGAGTGGTTTCTGGCGGCCTGGGTGGCGGTCTGGCTGGCCACCGGCCTGCTGTACAACATGACGGTGCTTGGGGCCCCGGTGGCGGCCGGGGCGTTGGTGCTGATGGGGTGGGCCTATGCAGCTCCGGCCACCTGGGGCCAAGGGGGGGGGGGGCCGCTTTCGGACGTGGCCCGGTACTGGTCACACCTCCGGGATGGCCTCACGGCCGTTGCCGGTGCCAGCCTGGGCCTTGCCCTCGTGGGGGCCGTGGTCCGCGCGCTGATCGGGGAGCGACGCACCAGCCGGGTCTACGCGCCCCTGGACGTGGGGGCGGCCTCGCGGGTGCTGGCCCGGGCTGCCGGCATCCTCGGGGGGGGCGGGGTGATCGCTGCGGCCCTGGCCTGGCACCACGCCCCGGCCAGCTGGGCGGGGCACGCGGTGCACATCCTCGGGCTGGTCTGCCTGCTGGCCGTCTCGACGGGCTGGCTGGCCCTCGGCCGAAGCGGTGAGGAGCCAGGGTGGCGGCTGGCCCTGCTGGCCTTCGGGGGCGCGGCCGCCTGTGCCTGGCTCTTCGCGGGGGCTCGCGTGGCGGCCTACTTGACCCGGGGGGCGGCGGGTCCTTAAACTCACCCAGAGGACCTTGCGTGACCGAGCAAACCGAACCCGTCTCGCCTGCCGAGGCGCCCAGCCCTAACCTGACCACAGCGACGCCCGGCAGCCCCTGGGGGCGGCTGGTGGCCTGGTGGCGAGCACCCAAGTCAAAGGCGCGCGAGAACGTGGAGACCTTCGTGGTCGCCCTGGGATTGGCCCTCGTTGTTCGGGCGACCGTCGCGGAGGCGCGCTTCATCCCATCCGAGTCGATGTTGCCGACGCTTGAGGTGGGCGATCGCCTGATCGTGGAGAAAATCACCTATCGCTTCGAGGCACCAGCGCGGGGTGACATTGTCGTCTTTGAGCCACCCTTGACCGCCACGGCGGGCCTGCGGACCGGGAACGCCTTCATCAAGCGGGTGGTGGCGTTGGCGGGGGAGCGCATCGACATCCGTGCAGGCAAGGTCTTCATCGAGGGGCGTGCGCTGGATGAACCTTACATCCTCGAGGCGCCCCGTTACCCCGACCCGGACTGGGAGATCCTGGGCATGCCAGGGGGCTTGGTCCCGAAAGGGGCAGTCTTCGTGATGGGTGATAACCGCAACAACAGCCAGGACAGTCACGTCTGGGGCCCGTTGCCGGTTGGCAACATCATCGGGCGGACCGTCTTCCGGTTCTGGCCCTTCCCGCGGCTCGGGGTGATCCCGCTCTGAGAGGTGAGGGGCCCTGCGTGTGATGTGGTGGCTTGTGCAGCGCCCCCTTGCTGGTTAAGATCGCACCATGGCCCCATTGAATGCAGACGACTGGCTCGCCGCAGCGCTGGCTGATGAGGGGTGGCAGGCGCCACTCTCTGAGCCTTCACGCGAGTCAGTGGTCGTCGGGCTGGAGGGGCTCCTGCCCCCCGGCGCGACCCTCTCGGAGGCCGAGGCGGCGGGCCTTCTGGCCTCCCTGCAAGAGCTGTCGGTGCTCGTGGAGCGGCTGAGGGCGGGCTGCCTCGATGAGGCGGCCCTGGTGGGCGCCTGGATGAGGGTGATGCGTGTCTGAGCGGAGGAGGAGCCGGGGCCCCGGGTTGGGTTTGGCCCTGCTGCTGCTCTGCTGCCTGGCGCGGCCCGGCGTGGCCGCCCCCCTGCCGCTCCGGGTGGGCGTGCTGGAGGGGGTGTCAGGCACGACGCTGGCCTCATCGGTGGAGGCCCACGTGCGGGACGCGCGTGGGCAAGAGGTGGGCCGCTTGGCCCCGCTCGAGGGCTGGCAGGCCAGCTTGCAGCGTGGCCTGGTCCTGCTGCGTGGCCCCCGGGCCCAGCAGCTGCGGCTCTCCTCCGGGGTGCGGATCGAGGCTGCCTCGCAGGCCGGCACCCCCCTCGTGTTCGCCGGGGGGCGGTGGTACCGGGGAGGCCTGGAGCTGCGCGTGGGCAAGGGGGGGCTCGTGGTCATCAACCGCGTCGATCTCGAGGCCTATCTGTATGGCGTGGTGCCCTCCGAGATGGCCGCGAGCTGGCCGGACGCGGCCCTGCGGTGTCAGGCGGTGGCGGCGCGCTCCTACGTGCTCGCCAACGTCGGCAAGCACGGCAAGGCCGGCTACGATGTGTGTGACACCGATGAGTGCCAGGTCTACAAAGGGGCGGGCAGCGAGGTTCTGGCAAGCAACCTCGCCGTGGAGGGGACCCGTGGCGTGGTGCTGATGCAGGGCGGCAAGGTCCTGCCAGCCTTCTTTCACGCCTCCTCGGGTGGCTACACCGAGAACAGCGAGGACGTGTGGCTGCAGCGACTTGACCACATTCGCGCCGTGCCCGATTATGACCAGGACTCCCCGCACTATACCTGGCACAAGAACGTCGATGCGGCCCAGCTGACGACGCGGCTCGCCAACCGCGGCATCCGGGTGGGGGGGCTGCGGGATCTCCAACCCGTCTCGCGCTCTTACTCGGGTCGGGTCAGGGAGGTACGCGTGGTGGGGACTGCCGCCACCCGCACCATCTCGGGAGAGACCCTGCGCCTCGCCGCAGGGCTCAACAGCACGCTGTTCAACATGGCGCCTCGGGGGGAAGGTGGGGGCTTACCTACCGCGTTCGTCTTTGCGGGGCGCGGCTGGGGCCACGGGTTGGGGATGTCCCAGTGGGGGGCCCGGCGGCTGGCTCAGGCCGGCTATGCCTTCAGCCAGATCCTCTCCCACTACTACCCAGGGGCATCGTTGCAGCGCCTGCCCTGAGCGGGGCTCAGGAAAGCCCCGTGCCGTGTCGAGCCGCCTGCCAGGCCGTGGCCGCGCCCACGATGTGCTCGCACAGGGCCTCCGGTGTGGCAGTGCCGTCAAGCTTGAGGTCGTGGGGGATGTCCGCCACCATTGCCTCCGTGGGATCGCTGGACCACGCCGGGTCCCAGCGCCCGTCTCGCTCCAGGATCCGGCGCTGGCGTTCCTCGAGCGGCACCTCGAGGTAGACGACGAAGAACCCGAGGCGACGCAGGCGCTCCCCTTCGATCGGGAACCGCAAGTCGTCCACAACCACCGGCCCCGGCGAGCGCAGGTGGTCCCGGCGCCAGCGACCGAGCCAGTACTCGGGCTGCCCCCAGCCGTAGGCGTATCCCTCCCCGTACAGGGCCTCGTGGAGTGCCTGCACGCGGTCGGGGGGGGCTCCGGGAAACAGGTGGGTGGCCAGGGCCTCCACCCTTTCGGCCCGCGCCGCCTCCAGCGGGGTGTCGAGTCCTCTCCAGGCCGGAGACCGGGCCGCCCCGCCCACGCGTTGCAGCACGCCACGATCCGTCTTCTTGTCGATGGGGCGTCCCAGCAACAACGTGGTGAGGTACCGCAGGGGGTCGGCCAAGCTGAGCCGCCGGTAGCGGTGGGCGGCCACCAGGGCGTTCGCCACGGTCGTCTTGCCCGCTCCCATGGGGCCTGCGATGCCGATCTCGACCAAGCCTGGGCCTCCTTCCCGTTTGTGCCCCATCATACCTCCCGGAGGGGACCAGGGGTAGGGCTCCAGGCGAGAGCACCGACCCCGTCACGAGCGCGAGTGGATGGCGACGGGCTGGCGTCCAGGGGCCAGGAACGACGAGGGAGTGTGCCCGGAGACACGTGACCGAGGCGTGACGACGTCCCTGGGCGTCAGAACGAGCCAGCCGCCGGGCGAAGACTTGATTGGTGGACCAGGTGCCCTCAGCTTGGGATGGCGACATCCTCGCCGGGGCTCGCATCGGCCACACGAACGGCCCGGACCCCCAGCAGCTGCTTGAGCTGGAAGAGCAGTTCCTCGCTCGGGTCCACCCGGAACGGCTCCCCGGCGAGCACCAGTTCCCGCAGGTGGGGGAAGTGAAACGCCACGGGCGTGTCACCTGGGAACTTCGTCATCACGTTCCGCAGGCCGATGAGGTGGCCCCCCGTGACCTCCTGCGGCAGCTCCAGGTGCAGGATCGGCAGGTGCGCCAACGGCTTCACGACGGAGGCCAGCAGCTTCCGCTCGTCGTCCCGGTTCGAGAACTTGCCCTTCACGAGCAGCTTCGCGTCGTCGCGCAAGAGCAGGGCGTGCTTCTCGTAGCACTCGGGGAAGAACAGCACCTCAAGTGAGCCTGTGAGGTCCTCCAAGGTCCCGCTCATCATCGTCTGACCCTTCTTGGTGACGGCCTTTCGGGTGGCCGTGAGCAGCCCCCCCACCACCACCAGCGTGCCGTCGGCGATCTCGTCGGACGCCGCCAGCAGGTGGGTGCTGTACATCGACAGCTTGGAGCCGAACACCTGCAGGGGGTGACCACTCACGTACACGCCGAGCAACTCCTTCTCAAGCGTCAGGGCTTCGTCCGTGCTCATCGGTGGCACCGTTGGGAGGGTCGGGCGCGGCGCCTGGAACCCCTCGCCGCCGTCCGTGGCCCCACCCCCGAGGGCGGCAAACAGGGAGATCTGGCCCGAGGCCTTTTCCCGTTGCTGGCGTGTCGCCCGCTCCACGGCCTCATCGATGGCAGCGAGCAGCTGGGCCCGGTGAGGCCGCCCCGGCAGGCCGTCAAAGGTGCCGGCCCTCACGAGGCTCTCGATGCACCGCTTGTTGACGGCCTTCATGTCGACCTCGTCGCAGAACTGGTAGAAGTCCGTGAAGCCTCCCACCCGCGCGCGCGCCTCGAGGATGGCTTCCACCGCGCCGATGCCAACGTTCTTGATGGCGGCCAGGCCGATGCGGATCTTGCCACCCTTGATGGTGAAGTCGACCTCGGACTCGTTGACATCCGGTGGCAACACCGATAGCCCCATCTGGTTGGCGTTGTGGATGTATAGCTGGACCTTGTCCTGGGTGCCCATGACGCTCGACAGCAGGGCGCACATGTACTCCGTCGGGAAGTGGGCCTTCAGGTAGGCTGTCCGGAAAGTCACCACGGCGTAGGCCGCCGAGTGCGACTTGTTGAACCCGTACTCCGCGAACTTTGCCAGGTTATCGAACAGCGGCTCGGCGGTCTCGCGCGGGTGTCCTTTGGCGGCAGACCCCTCCAGAAAGACGGCCTTCTGGCGTTCCATTTCCTTGGCGTCCTTCTTGCCCATCGCGCGGCGCAGCAGGTCCGCCTGGCCGAGGGAGTAGCCCGAGTAGACCTGGGCAATCTGCATCACCTGCTCCTGGTAGATGCAGTTGTGAACGTACAGACCATTGGCGACGAAGTTGTGGATGCCCTCGACGGTGATGTCGTAGACGTGTTCGGCGCCTGCCGGTCGGATGGTGGTGATCGGCACCCAGCGCACGCGCGACAGGCGCTCGAATTCGAAGGCCATCGGGTTGGCGGCGAGCCGCACGGCAGAGCTTTCCGGGTCGAGCGTCTCGAGGGCGTCCTCGAAGGCGCGCAGCGCTCCGATCTGGAAGTTGGTGCGGGCGCGGAAGGCGTAGTCGTCCAGGCCGTAGGTGGAGACCGGGACCCCCACCATGTCGCCCGGGCGCAGGTCTTGCAACTCACACCAGCCCTGGGCCGTCAGGAACCGGTGGTCGGCCGTGGCCTTGATGACGTGACCTTGCACCGTTTCAAGCCGAAAGACTGGCTTCACACCCTGGTCAAAGAAGTGCGTCACACGCGCCAGGCTCGGGCGCAATGAGGCGTCCACCCCTTCGACGAGCATGTGGTCGCGATCACGAATGGCGTCGAGCCTGACCAGCACACCCGAGATGGCGTCTCTGACCAGCGTGTCCCCCGTGAGGCAGGTCCCGTAGGTGTCTTTCAAGATGGGGGCCAGCGACTCGTGTGGGTAATCGATGGGCTCTCGGCCGTGCTTGCGGTTGATGAAGCTCTCGACCATGCCAGACTGCAGGGGCCCCGGGCGGTACAGCGCGAGCAGCGCGGCGAGGTCCTCAAAGGTGCTGGGTTGGAGCTGGGAGACCAGCTTGCGCATCCCTTCGGACTCCAGCTGGAAGATGCCCACCGCGTCCCCACTTCTCAGCAACTCGTAGGTCTTCGGGTCGTCCATCGGGATGGCCGCCCAGTCGATCGCGATGCCCTGGAATTGCTGGATGAACCGCAGGGCCTTCGCGATCATCGTGAGGTTGCGCAACCCCAGGAAGTCCATCTTGAGCAGGCCCATCTTCTCGAGGTACTTCTGCTCGTACTGGGTGGCCACGAAGCCCGAGTCGTCCTTGCCGGCCTTTTGCAGCGGCACGAGGGTGTCAAGCGGGTCTCGCGAGATGACCACGCCGGCCGCGTGGATGCCGGTGTTGCGGACGTAGCCTTCGAGCTTGCGTGCCATCGAGATCAGCTCCCCCACCTGGGGGTCGGCCTTGGCCGCGCCGTCCAGCTCGCTGCCTGGCTCCGTGGCCTTCTCGAGGGTGATGTTGAGCTCGGGGGGCACGAGCTTGCACAGCCGGTTGGTCTCCGCAAACGGAAACTCCAGCACGCGGCCCGTGTCCTTGATGGCGGCCTTGGCGCCGAGGGTGCCGAAGGTGACGATCTGCGCAACCTTGTCCTTGCCGTATTTCTCTTGCACGTACTTGATGACCTCGCCCCGACGCTCGATGCAGAAGTCGACGTCGATGTCGGGCATGCTCACGCGCTCCGGGTTGAGGAAGCGCTCGAACAGGAGGTTGTAGGGCAGCGGATCGAGGTCCGTGATGCCCAGGCAGTAGGCGACGATCGCGCCCGCCGCCGAGCCGCGGCCGGGCCCCACCTCGATGCCGCTGGTCTTCGCCCAGTGGATGAAGTCCCAGACGATCAGGAAGTAACCGGGAAAGCCCATGCGCTCGATCATGTCGAGCTCGTACTGCACCCGCGCCCGGATCGTGGGCGTCAGCTCAGCGTAGCGCCGCTCCGCCCCCTGCCACGTGAGCTCTGCCAGGTAAGTCATCTCGGTGTGCCCCTCGGGCAGGGGGTACTGCGGCAGCTGAGGCTTGCCCAACTCGATGATCAGGTTGCACTTGCTGGCGACCTCGAGGGTGTTGGCCAGGGCCTCGGGGAGGTGCGCGAATTTCTCCCGCATCTCGTCCTCGCTTTTGATGTAGAACTGATCCGTCTTGTACAGCTTGTTCGGGTCTGAGATGAGCTTGCCAGACTGGATGCAGACCAGCGCGTCATGCGTCTTGTAGTCTTCGTGGCAGGTGTAATGCGCGTCGTTGCTCGCCACGAGCTTGACGCCGAGGTCCTTCGAAAACGCGATGAGCTGCGCGTTCACCCGGTGCTGTTCCTCGAGCCCGTGGTCCTGAAGCTCGAAGTAGAAGTCCTCACCCCGCAGGGCCTTGAACCACTTCGCGCGCTCGTAGGCCCCATCGATGTCGCCCGCCAGGATTTTCTGTGGGATCTCGGACCCGAGACACCCCGACAGGAGGATGAGGCCCTCGTGGTGTCGTTCCAGCAGTTCGTAGTCGACGCGAGGCTTGTAGTAAAATCCCTCTAGATGGCTCTGGGAGACCATCTTCGTCAAGTTGCGGTAGCCCTGGCGGTCCTTCACCAGCGCAATCAGGTGGAACGTGCGGTTCGGGCTTTGCTTGCCGTGGCTGCTTCGGTCCAGGCGATCCTTGCAGACATACAGCTCACAGCCGATGATCGGCTTGATGCCCCTGCTCTTGGCCTCACAGTAAAATTCCAGGGCGCCATACATCACGCCGTGGTCCGTGAGGGCGATGGCGGGTTGCTCGAGTTCGTGGACGCGCTTGACGAGGCGGCCGCTCCGGTTCGCTCCATCGAGGAGCGAATATTCGGAGTGGACGTGGAGGTGGACGAACTTTCCGGGCACCGTGACCCCCTTCCGCCAGCCTTGGTGGACGCCTCAGCCTGCCTGGAGGCGCACCCCGGGCCGTTCGGATCATATGATCGCCACCCGAGCCGTGTCTATGACAGACGCACCTGTCAGCGAGCCCTTCGCGCCCTTGTCTGGCCGGGGCCGCAAGGGGGGGCCGTCGAGGTGGGAGGAAAAATCTTCGGCGACCCTAGCAAGACCTGGCACGAATGGCGTATAAGTTTAATGTCCGGTTAAAGTTTGCGGGTCTCTACTTAAACTGCCTGGAGGAACGTCGGTGCGCAACATGATGGCCTTCGTCTGCCCCGAGCTTGACACCACCTATCAGGAAGCCTACGCCGAGCTCGGCAGGCACCTCGAGATGCCTGTCGAGGACGTTATACGCCGCTTCCCGCCTGACGATGCCGTCGCGCGGCTGCGCTACCACCGGCGCCAGGCCCGGCGCAGGGCCGTCTTCCAGGAGCTGGCAGACGAGCTCGACGTGGACGTCACCACCGTCTTCGCAGCCTGCTCCGTCGACGGTGCCCAGATCCTTCTCGACGCTGTTCGGAGCCGCCACGGCTCGGCCGCCCGCTGAGTGAAGGCAAGTTCGCCTGGTCCCGCGCCGGCTGGCGGCGGAGCCGGGGCCTGGTGACGGGAGCGACGGCCTCAGGGCCGGGTGCGTGCTAGACTGGACGCGCCCCCAGCGACAGGTCAGCCGCCAGATGGTTTCCGTGAAGACGCCCCCCGCCGCACCTTCTCCTGCCCAGCGCCGGGCCGAGATCGCGTCGATCCTTTTCAAGCATGGCTACGACGCCTTGCTTTACCACCTGTCACTGGCGGAGTTCCTGCCCGCCACGTTCCGCGGGCGCCTGTCCCGCTACAGCCTGACGGCTCGAAACCTCACGGATGAGGGAGAGGAGGTGGAGCTCAAGCTACCTCTTCCCCAGGTGCTTCGCACGATCCTGGAGGAGCTTGGCCCCACCTTCGTGAAGCTCGGGCAGGTGATGTCGACCCGGGCGGATATCCTGCCGCCAGCTTACATCCAGGAGCTTTCGAAGCTTCAGGAGAAGGTCACGGCCATCGAGTGGCCGGCGATGGAGGGCGTGCTGCTCGACGAGTGGAACGCCAAGGTGCGCGCGCGCAACCTGGGGGAGCCCGAGGCCACCAGTGCCCGGCAAATCTTTCCCGAGTTCGAGGAGATGCCCCTGGCCGCCGGCAGCATCGGGCAGGTTTACCAGGCGACCATCCTGGACCCCGCCACAAAGGTGCCCCAGCAAGTCATCGTCAAGCTGCAGCGACCAGGCGTGCAGGGGGTGGTGGAGGCGGACCTCCGCTTGCTGAGGGAGTTCGCCCGCAGCTTGTCCAAGAGCTTCGAGTGGGCGCGCTTCTACAACCTCACCGAGATCGTCGAGGAGTTTGCGGCCGTCATCACCGGGGAGCTGGACTTTGCACGCGAGGGGACCAACACCGAGATCATCGGCGTCTCTCTCAAGAAGCACTATGCCCGGCAGGTCTCCACCCCCCGCGTCTACTGGGACTACTCGGGGCATCGCATGCTGACGCTCGAGTTCGTCGAGGGGGTCAAGATCTCCACCCTGTTCCCGGGCTACGTGGTGCCGCCCGGGGCCTCGCCGGGGCTCGAGCTGACGGTCGAGCAACGCAAGCTGCTGGCGCAGACCATCACCAACGTCTTCCTGCAGCAGATCTTCGTGGAGGGCTTCTTTCACGCGGACCCGCACCCGGGCAACATCATGGTCCGCTGGGACCGCAAGCTGAACCGGCCTGAGCTTGTCATCATCGACTTTGGCATGGTTGGAAGGCTCGACCCCCGCTCTCGCGACCTGCTGATCGACTTCCTGCTCGCGATCGTGCAGTTCGACGCCTCGCGGGCGACGGAGCGTATCCTCGAGTACGGCCAGCCGAGCCGCAACATTGATCGGCACGCCCTGGCCACAGAACTCGACCACCTGCTGCGGTCGGTCCTCGGTAAGCCCATCAAGGAGGTTGAGGTGGGGCTCTTGCTGCAGCAGATCCTCAACCTGATGGTCCAATACCGGGTGCGGATGCCGCCCAGCTTCTTGATGATGGCCCGGGTCTTCGTGACCATCGAGGGCATCAACCGTCAGCTCGACGAGGAGTACATGCTCATCAAGGTGGCGGAGCCCTTCATCATGCAGACGCTGACGGACCAGTTCTTTCAGCAACTCAACCGGCAGGAGCTGGCCCGGACGGCCATCGACTGGCGCAACATCGCCGTGCGCACGCCCCGGCAACTCGATGACATCCTCACCCAGCTCAATGCGGGCCGCTTGCGTTTCGAGTACAACATGCTGGGGCTGGAGCAGCTGCAACTGACGATCGCCGTGATCGGCAACAAGATCAGCTTCTCGCTGCTGGTGGCCTCGATGATCCTCGGCGCGGCCATTGTGATGCACGCGCCCTCGACGCACCGCCTCTTCGGGTACCCGGTGCTGAGCCTGGCGATCTTCTCGGTGTCTGCGCTGATGGCGCTCTGGCTGATCATTGCCATCATGCGCTCGGGCACGCTGCGACAGTAAGGTAACGCCGGTGCCTCAGCGGCGGCCGGCACTTTTCTTCTTGTCCGGCTTGCCCTTGACGCCGGCTTTCCCCTTGGAGCCCTTGGGGGCCGGCTTGGCGTCACCCTTGCCGCCCTCTTTCTTGCCCCCGAAAAGCGCCATCAGCTTGGCGAGGAGCCCGCCGCCCGCGTCCTTTTGCTGGCTGGGGGGGGTGTAGTACTGACGTACGATCTTGTTCTTTTTATCCAGCTTGTGAGCCTGCTCGAAGGCCTTGTTGGCCGGCGTCTTGAGCCCTTGCTGGTGGTAGGCCAGCCCCAGGTAAGCGGGGTAGTCCGCGATGGACGGGTCCAGCCGGGCGGCCTCCTTGTAGTGCTGTATGCACTTCGACCAGTTCTTGCCCTTGTGAGCCACGAGGCCTGCCTCGTACTGGTTTCGGGCCTGGGCCTTGCGGGCCTCGCTGACGTTGCCGTCCTCATCAATGCTTTTGCCCCCGGCGGTTCCCCCCTTCGCAGGGGTGGGCGTGCTGCTTCCCGCAAACCCCAGCCGGCGGGCAAAGTCGTACTCCGCCCGCTCCTCTTCGTCTTTCAGGATGTTGTAAGCGTTCGTGACCTTGCTGAAGCGTGCGGTGGCCTCGTCGCGCCTGGCGGGGTCGTCCGGAAACCGGTCGGGGTGCAGCTCGGTGGCGAGCTTTTTGTAGGCCTTGCGGATCTCATCGGCGGTTGCGGTTTCCTCCACGCCGATCAGTTCATAGAGGTCCTCCTCCCACAGTTCCACGTGAGCTCCTCTGGTTCAGGCGAGCAGGCGCCGGGCGGTGTCGATGCGGGTCGTGTAGTCGGCGGCGAAGAGCTCGTCGGGCTCAATCTGATGAGGACGGATCTCAACGACGGGTTCCAGGCATCGGATCACGGTGCGCGTGACAGGGTGGTGGGACCACTGAAGCAAGGCCTCCGGCCGCATCCGCGCCGCCTGGCTCCAGTATCTTTGCGCCGCCCGGTAGTAGTCGAGGCCATCGGCGTCCTCGAGGGCTGCGCAACAGTGTCCGGCCAGCTCGAAGGCAATGCCAAGGCAAGCCATCTCCCCGTTATCAACCCGGTCCAGCCCCCGGATGCTCCGGATGGCTTCCTCGACAAACAGGAGCGCCCGCCTGACGGCAGCCCGGCTGGTGCGCTGGCGTCCAGAGCGGTGGTAGAGCGCGCCTGCCCGCAGCAGGTCGAAGATGACCTGGTGAAACGTGCCGAAGCCCGGGAAGTGGTAGTCGAGGAGTTCGTGGCCCGTCAGGTCGAGCCCGAGCTTGTGCTGGGCCAAAATTTCGAGGCATCGGGCCGCAGCGTAGTGCTGCCCCAGGTCGACCAGGTGGGTCACCAGCCGCGTGACCTCCCCCTCGGAGCGTCCCGCGGCAGCCAGGATGGCCTCTCCCAGGGCCTTGGGGCTGGAAACGTCGACGGGGCTTCCGTCCACGTCCGGCACCCAAAGCTCGAATGATTCGTCTCGGCTTGTCACGCCTTTGTGTCTCCAGCGCCCGCTCCGGGGGCGCCCATCCACCCTGACCCTCTCATACCCAGCTGTCACACCTTCCCTGACAGCCGGAGGATCTTGTCCACATAGGCGCCTTGCTCCCCCGTGAGCGGCTGGCCGGCGCGGACCTGGCGTGTCACGGTGCCGATCCCGGCGAGGTAGGAGGCCAGCACCAGCTCCCAGCGCTGAGGGTGGTCGTGCCACACCTTCGCCAGCCACGCCAGGTAGCGGGTGGTGCCGCCGATGTTCTGCTCCGGGTCGAAGGGATCCATCACGCCCATTTCCCGGGCCGTGGCAGGCATCAGTTGCCCCAGCCCTTGCGCACCGACCGGCGAGACGGCTCGCGGGTTGAAGCTGGACTCGGTGGCAATGAGGGACGCCACCAGGTGGACCGGCAGACCGTGCGCGTGGGCATGCCGCGCGATGGCCTCGGCCTGCACGCGGGCGTCAGCCGGTGCGAGGAACGGGTTCGTGACGAGGATGAAGGCGGCCAGCCGGCCCTCGGAGATGGCCCCTCGTTCAGGCTGAAACGTGACCGCGTCAGCCGCCCGGGGACGCTCATCTCCGTACCGCGCAAGGCGTCCCAGGCAGCCGCTGAGGCCCAGCACGACCGTGGCGGCGAGCAGCAGGGGCAGGAGGGCGGGCATCACGGGTATAGCATGGGATGAGGCCAGGCACCGCGCCGTGCCTGGAGTCACGACCGCCTCTGCCAGGGAGGGCTTGCGTGTTCGAACGGATCCGTCACTTCGTCCAGACCCACCCGGGCGCCACCAACTTCGCGGTGGCCGCGGAGTTCGGGCTGCCACGGCGGATGGCGGATCGGTACCTGGAGTGGCTGGAGGACGCTGGCGAGGTGGCCCTCGACCGGCCCGCCGAGGTGTGCACCGGCTGTGGCCCCCGCCCGGCCGGGCAGGCCGGCGGTGCCTGCGCCACGCAGGGGGCCGCCGCGCAGCTCAACGCCCGCGCGGAGGCCTTGCGTCGGGAGCGCCGTGCGACCGGCCAGCCAGCGGTCTAGCCACTGCTCGGGTTCGGGGACACGGGCGACATGCTCCCGAAAGAAGCGCACGGTCGTTCGGAGGTCTCCACCCAGCCGCTCGTGGGCGCGCTCGAAGCGGTCCAGCCGCTGGTGGTACGTGCGGTGTGCCGCGATGGTTGCGTTGTTGAGCGGGCCCTGGCCGAAGCCCCGATGGCGACGCCCTTGCAGGCCCGGCAGGTGCTGGCTGGTGAAGTCCGCTCGGGCCTCACGAAAGACCTGCTCCCGCGCCCTCAGGAGCTCTGCCCGGGGGCGGCCGGAGGCGTAAAGCGATTCCAGCCGCGCCGCGAGGCGCGCGATGAAGGCGCTGAACACCCGGGCGTCGTGCTGGGCCGAACGCACCGCGGCCAGATCCGGATCCCGCTCCCCTCCCCTCGCCCTGAAGAACGCCATCGCTCCGGCCTGCCCCACGAACGTGGCGAAGCCCTCATTGAAGCTCGCCCGGCCGGGCAAGAACAGGGTGGCGTGGGTGGTCTCGTGGATGACCACCGACACGAGGGTGGCAGGCTCCAGCGCCAGGAATGGCGAGTAGATCGGGTCGGGTAGCCAGCCCAGCAGGCTGAAGGCCGCCACGCCCCGCACGTTTGTGTCGAACCCCTGCGCCACGAGGCGGGCTTGCTCCGCCAGCGCGTCGGCCTTCGCGAAGAACCCCTTGTAGGGCACGCTGCCGATCACGGGAAACCACCACTGGTAAGGCTCCAGGCTGTCTGGTGGCGCGGCGGTCACCACATAGGTCACGGCGTCTCGGTCCAGCTGCACCAGGTGTTCATAGTTGTGGGTCCTCGCGAGGCCGAGGGAATCCTCCGCGAAGGCCTTGGCCGCCTGCACGAGCCTCAGGCTCCGGCGGGTCGCCTCAGGCGTGGTGGGGCTGGCGAGCACCCGGCTCACGGCCACCCGGCGTCGCAGCAGCTCCAGCTGCCCGGCGCCTTGCTTCAGCGCGTAGCAGCCCTGCAGGCCCAGCAGGGCCGTCAGGGCAAGTGGGAAAAGGCGCAGCTGGCGTGGCAATGGCGGCATCATGGGGCCCGGACGCGGGGCAGCCGCCGCATGGTAGCATGAACCGCTTCCCGCCCCTCAGGCCGTCTCCGGAGGTACCCCCATGGCCGCCTCGTCCGAGGTCACCGTCGCCACCGTCAACTCCCTTGCCGCCCATGTGGGTCGGGAGGTGGAGCTTCGAGGTTGGATCTACAACAAGCGTTCGAGCGGCAAGATCCAGTTCCTTCTCGTGCGGGACGGCACGGGCACGGTGCAGGCCGTGGTGGTGAAGAAGGAGGTGAGCGAGGCGACGTGGGCGGCCGCCAGTGCCCTCACCCAGGAGAGCGCCTTCAAGCTGCGTGGCCTCGTGCGCGCCGACGATCGTGCGCCCGGCGGCTTCGAGCTCACGAGCACGGAGGTGGAGCCCATCCACGTGGTGGAGGGAGAATACCCGATTTCCCACAAAGAGCACGGCGTCGACTTCCTGATGAGCCACCGCCACCTCTGGATGCGGACGCCTCGGCAGGCGGCCATCCTCCGGATCCGGCACACCATCATCCAGGCCATGCGCGCCTTTCTGGACGAGCGGGGCTTCACCCTGGTTGACGCCCCGATCCTCACGCCCGCTGCTTGCGAGGGCACCTCGACGCTGTTCCAGACCGACTACTTCGGGGAGCCCGCGTTTCTCTCTCAAAGCGGCCAGCTGTACAACGAGGCGCACGCGATGGCGCTCGGCAAGGTGTATTGCTTCGGGCCCACCTTCAGGGCCGAGAAGTCGAAGACCCGGCGACATCTGATGGAGTTCTGGATGCTGGAGCCCGAGATGGCGTATGTGGATCTCTGGGGCAGCCTGGAGGTGCAGGAGCAACTCGTCTCGTACGTGGTGAAGACGGTGTTGCAGCGGCATCGCGCCGAGCTCGTGGACGTGCTCGGGCGCGATGTGGCGGCCCTCGAGAAGGTCCAGGCCCCCTTCCCCCGCATCACCTATGACGAGGCCCTGAAGATCCTCGCTGAGAAGGGCCAGCAGGTGGCCTGGGGCGACGACTTTGGCGCGCCTGATGAGACCGCACTCGCGGCCCACTTCGAGCAGCCCGTGTTCGTGACCCACTATCCGGCGGCGTGCAAGGCTTTCTATATGAAGCCCGACCCGGCGCGCGAGGAGGTGGTCCTCTGCGCGGACCTGCTGGCGCCCGAGGGCTACGGTGAAATCATCGGGGGCTCCCAGCGCATCGACGACTACGACCAGCTGGTGAAGAAGATGGAGGAGCACCAGGTCCCGGCGGCCCCGCTGGAGTGGTACCTGGACCTCCGAAGGTACGGATCGGTGCCCCACAGCGGCTTTGGCATTGGCCTGGAGCGCACGGTGGCCTGGCTGTGCGGCCTGGAACACGTCCGGGAGACGATCCCGTTCGCGCGGATGCTGACCCGCATCTACCCGTGACCTGGGCCCGTGGTCTCGGTCACATCGACCGGGTGGGGCCGGCCACTATGATGAGGACCCCCGAGGTCCTTGGGGTTACGATGGCGAGGGGGCAGCGACACCGGGCTGCGCCCCGCTTGGACCGGGTATAACGCTCCTGGCACTCCTGGTTGTCGGGAGGGGGTCTGATGGGGGGCCGGGCAGGCCTGCCCCCCGCGGAGGAAGCCTGAATTGTCTTGGAACAAGCTCTTGGCAGGGTGCGTGCTGGGGGTCCTCGGGGGACTCGTGGGTGCGCTGGCTCCCGCGGCCCAGGCCTACCCGGCTGCGCCTGGCGTCAAGGCGGCCGCGGCGGTCGTCATCGATGCGGACTCCGGCCAGGTGCTGTTCGAGCGCAACGCCCACCAGCGGAGGGCGCCAGCTAGCACCACCAAGATCATGACCAGCCTGCTCGCCGTGGAGAGCGGGCGCCTGGACGAGTACGTGACCGTCAGCAAGCATGCCGCCTCGATCGGGGAGTCCACCATCTACCTGAAAGAGGGCGAGCGGCTGAAGCTCCGGGACCTCGTGTACGGCGTGTTGCTCAGCTCCGGCAACGACGCGAGCACCGCCGTGGCAGAGCACCTGGGGGGCTCCGAGGCCAACTTTGTCGACCTGATGAACAGGCGCGCGCAGGCGCTGGGCTTGCGAGACACCCACTTCAACAACCCCCATGGCCTGCCCTCCGAGGGACACGTTTCATCGGCCTACGACCTCGCCGTGATGCTGCGGGAGGCTTCCCACCACGCGGACTGGAACGAGATCGCGCAGAGCAAGTTCAAGCGAATTCCCGGGTTTGGCAAGCCGGATGGTCGGGTCTTGCGGAACCACAACAAGCTGCTCTGGAACTATGCGTGGGCCACGGGTGGCAAGACGGGGTACACCGTGGCAGCCGGGCGGTGCTTCGTGGGCAGCGCGAAGCGCGGAGGGCGGCACGTCATCCAGTCCACCCTGGCCTCCAAGGACCTCTGGGCCGATTCCCAGAGCCTGCTGACCTTTGGGCTCGACCGGTTTGAGAACGTTGCGGTCGCGCGCAAGGGGGAGATTGTGGGCACCGTGCCCATCCAGGCGGGCCACAGCCGGATGGTGGAGGTCATTGCGCCGCGGGATGTGACCGTGAGCTTGCCCGTCGGCCAGGCGGATCGGGTCGCCCTCCAACAGGTTTGGCAACTGCCGGATGAACTCGTCGCGCCGGTGAGCCAGAACCAGCCCGTCGGCCAGCTGGTCGTCCGCCACGGCGAGCGGGTGCTGCAGACGGTGCCGCTCGTGGCCGCCGCCACCGTGCCGGTGGCGGCCACCCCGTGGGAGACCCTGACGTCCTGGGTGTTTCCTGGCATGGTGACGGCCTCGTTGCTCTCCCTGGTGCGGTTGAAGGGCTGGCGCCGCCGCCGTCGCGCGCGGCGCGTGCCGCGGCCGCCGCTGCTTCAGGGCGAGGGCCTGAAGCGCAACCCCGTCAAGCGCAAGCGGTTCCCTCACGCCTCCTGAGGCTCGGGCTGGGTCAGGCGCTCCGGTTCCTCCACCCCGCCTGGCTGTGGGGGCGCCGGGGCCGGCCGCGCCGGGGCCAGGCCGCGCCTTGCTCCAGCCAGGCCGTCTGGCCGCCATCCCGTCGCCATCCACGCGGGCGCGGGCACCTGGGGGTGCCTTAGAACCGCTCGGGCATCCAGGGGGGGGGGCCCGAGAAGGCCGTCCCCAGCTTTGCCAGATCCACGTCGGAGGCCTCGACCAGCCCCAGCCCCTTCAGGGCTTGCGGCGTCACGTGGCCGGTGTACAGGGCCGCCAACCCGCGCACGTCGAGCATGATGCGGGCCTCTCCCCCGACGCGAACGGCGGACCTGCCCGCCTCGATGGTCAGCACAAACGGTCGTTCGTTCTCCTTGAGCAGGCCGTCGCGGATGCCGAGGTGCAACTCGACCCCCACCCCGGCTGCATAGCCCCGTTGTTCGAGGGCCGCCTGGACGTCCACCACCCGCAGCATCCACGGGTGGTTCACGCACGCTGGGGCCAGGTGCGCGTCGCGGCCGAGCAACAGCGGGTCTTGCGGCCCGGCGTAGAGCTCGGCCACGTCGGCCATCGAGCGGTGATCCGCCAGGAAGGACAAGATCCGGCGTCGGGCAGCCGGCGTGCTGGCGACCCAGTCGTGCATCTGCAGGCGATATCGGCGGGGGCCCACCTCGGGCTGGCTGTAGATCATGTA
The DNA here is from genome assembly GCA_035284865.1 of Candidatus Sericytochromatia bacterium. Taxonomy (GTDB): domain Bacteria; phylum Cyanobacteriota; class Sericytochromatia; order S15B-MN24; family JAQBPE01; genus JAYKHL01. Next base: position 21,687 of record JAYKHL010000239.1, read on the forward strand.
ACCTTCTGGCGCGGTCTCCCGCTCCAGGAGGTACGCATAGACGCGGGCCCCGGGGCCTTGCTCGGGCGGCTCTCGGAAGATGCGCGACCAGTACCAGTCGGAGCGCTCGAGCCAGCCGTTGCCCTGCTGGGCTTGCGCCTCGTAGAGGTTGCGCATCGCTGCCATCCCCGTCGCGCTGCCGAGGTCGAAGGGCTTGAGCGTCAGGCTCCGATCGGCCTGCACGGGGGCGTCGAGCGGCAGCTGCCAGAGCGGGCTGTCCCCGGCGACCTCGTACCCGGACTTCCGATAAAGCCCGCGCATCTCCGGGTAGAGCGCCGACAGCACCCAGCCCCGCTCCCGGTGCTCCCGCACGCAGGCCTCCATGAGCGTGGTCGCTGCCCCCTGGCCGCGCATATCCGGGGCGATCGCCAGCAAACGCACGCCGGCCATCGGCACGGCACGCCCTCCAAAGTACTGGCGGCAAGGCTGCAACGACAGCCCACCGATGACCCTCGCTGCCCGCCGCAGCAACCGCAGGTTCGCCATCCCCTCCTCGGCAGCGGGGTTGAGGGTGGGATCGGTCGGCCAGGCGTAGGCTTGCGAAAGGATGCGGTGATAGTCCCCGACCTCCCGTTCGTTCAGGGGCTTGCCATAGATAAAGGTGGTGCCGCTCATAAGGTCCTCAGGACCGCTCGTGCGGGGGCCCCATCGGGCGCATCCAGCTTCAGGGGAAGGCAGAGGAACTCGTAGTGGCCCGCGTCGATGCCTGCCAGGTCCAGGCCCTCCACGATCAGGCAGTCCGCCCCCAGCAGCGCATGGTGAACGGGGAACAGCCCCCCCTCATCGCGCTCGATGGATGGTCCATCGATGCCCACGAGGCGGACGCCTGCCTCCAGCAGCCAGGCTGCCGCCTCCAGCGTGAGGGCTGGCGCGTCGCCGTGCCCCAGCGAAGCCCGCGTCTTGAGTAACACCCGCTCGCAGGCCGCACCGTGCGGCCAGACGGGTGACAGCGAGCCTGGCAGGATGTCTCGCGCGTCGTCCACCACCACCACCCAGGCCAGCCCGCTCCAGCGGCCAAGGGGGACCTCGGCCAGCGTGGCGCCGCCTCGGACGAAGTGGGCGGGGGCGTCGACGTGGGTGCCGCTGTGGCTGCCGAGCTCGATCCTGCTGACGTGGCACGGCCCGGTCTCGAGCGTCGCGTGGGGCGTCACCCGGATGGGTGGGTCGCCCGGCCAGACCGGGGTGGTGGCTCCCACCAGCCGGGAGATGTCGAGCCAGGCCCCCTTATGCATGGGCCGGGGCCTCCTCCGCGGGAGGGGGAGGAGGGGGCTGGCCGCCCTTCGCGGGTGGTGCATCCAGCGTCATGGGCCCCAGCACCCCCGTGCGCAGGTCCTGCAGGAACATGCGCGCGGCTCGCCCCTCATCCAGGTGCCCCCCTGACCCCACGATGCCCCGCACGCGGGCAAACTCCTCCACCGTGGGGCTGGCCCACGTCGCCAGCGTCGCCGGGGCCAGGCGCTGGAGCAGGTCGAGGGCGGCCGGGGCCACGAGGATGGGGTCATAGGCCTCTGTGCTGACGGCCCCCGTCATCGCCAGCTTGAGGGCCAGTTCCTGGTCCTCAAGCTTGGGGGGGATGATGCCGGGCGTGTCCAGCAACTCCAGCGTGCTGCCCAGGCGGATCCAGCGGATGTCGCGGGTCACCCCGGGCTTGTCCCCCACCTGGGCCGCTCGCTTCTTCGCGAGCCGGTTGATCAGCGATGACTTGCCGACATTCGGCAGCCCCACGACCATCACGCGGCTGGCCCGCGGCAGCCTGCCCCGGGCCTTCATCTTGGCCGAGACTCGCGCCGCTTCTTCGCCCATCAGCTTGTGAAGGCCCGCGAGTCCCTGGCCAGATTGCGCGTTGAGGACGACGGACGCCACGCCGTCGACCCGGAAGGTGCGCAGCCAGGCCTGGGTGCTGGCGGGATCCGCCAGATCGGCCTTCGTGACGACCACGATGCGGGGGCGCTCCCCGAGCAGTTGCCGGGTGACGTCGAACCTGGAGCTCGCAGGCACACGCGCGTCCACCAGCTCCAGGACGAAGTCCGTCAGCTTCAGCTTCTCGCGCAGCTCGCGCTGCGCCTTGGCGATGTGGCCTGGGTACCAGTTGATGAGGGACATCTGGCCCCCATTATGGCACGTCGCTGGCGGGGAAGCATGCGCCGCGGGTCAGGCCGGCTGCGGCGTGGCTGGGTGCGATGAAGTGGGAGACCTCTCGAAGTGCAGCCCGTCAGCCTGACGCTCCACGAGGATGTGGTCTCCCGGGCCCACCCGCCCCTCCAGCAAGGCTCGCGCCAGCGGGTTCAGCACGTGGGCTTGCAGCGCGCGCTTCAGGGGGCGGGCTCCGTAGACGGGGTCATAGCCGACCTCACCCAGCCAGTCGCGGGCGGCATCCGTGAGCGAGAGGGTGACGCGACGCTCCGTCAGCCGCTTGCCGAGCAGGGCCAGCTGGAGGTCCACGATGCGACGCAGGTGCTCGCGGCCCAGCGCGTGGAACACCACCACGTCGTCGATGC
>JAYKHL010000240.1:0-2765 GCA_035284865.1 Candidatus Sericytochromatia bacterium
GCCCGCCCCGTTGGGGCCGAGCAGCCCGACGATCTCGCCCCGGTGGACGGCGAAGTTGATGCCAGCGACGGCCGTGACGTCACCGAAGCACTTGGTCAGGCCTTCGACGGCAAGCACGGGCTCGCCGGGCGCTCCCCTCAGCACCGCCGCAGTCGCCAGGCCAGCTCGGACATGGCTCGGGCTTGCAGCTCTCGCCCGTACCTGGCCTGGGAGGCCAGCCCCTCTGCCTCGCCGCTGGCCCAGGCCGCCGGGAGCTGCCCAAGGTGACCCTCGCACAGGGTGAAGGCGCCCTCCATGGCGGCCGCGACGAGCCTCCAGGCCAGCTCGAGGTCAGGCAGGAGGTCCGTCGTCCCCCGGTCCAGGACGGACCGGATCTGGCCGAGCGCCAGGAGGGACAGCTCGAGGAGGGTCCGGCTCGCACGGTAGACGGCCAGCCGTGCCGCGTCCCCGCCGGCGGAGGCAAGGCCTTCCTCCGCGCGGGCTGCAGCCTCAGCCTGACGCTCCGCCCGCCGGCGCAGGGCCTCGAGCAGCTCCAGATCACCCGCGACCTGCGGCGGGCTCGCCGCCGCCACCGGGTGGCGAAGCGCCTTCTGGAACAGGCCAATCCCCATGCACAGGGTCACGCCGGCGGCCGTGGCGCCCGCCGGCGCCACCGGCGCCCCGGCCAGGGCGTCGATGAGGCCTGACACCGTCAGCTCGGTCGGGACACGCATAGCCCGTTCAGTCTAGCACGGCGATGCAAGGTGCGCCGCCCCATCGGGTATACGACCCCGTGGGCGCGGCGTCGCGCCCTGCCGAGGTCGAACCGCCGTGATGAAGAAGCCCACCAAGCCTCACCCCCCGGGCCAGCCCGGAGCCGGCGGTCGGGGCGCTCCCGCCTCGCGGGGGCCGGGGCGGGCCGGCGCCGGGGGTGCCGCGCGTCCAGCCAACCGGGAGCCACTGGCCCCCCGCTTCCGTCCCACGCTGCCCGACCCGGGCCCCAAGGCGAGCCCGAGGGAACAGCTCGACTTCCTTGGAGGCCAGGTGCAGTCTCTTGCCACGCGACTCGAGGTGTTGCGTGGCCAGGGTGCGGGGGAAGCCCCCGAATTTCGCCAGCTCGAGCAGGTGCTCGCGGTCGTTCAGGGCCGTCTCTTGCTGGCCCAGCGCCGGCTCGAGGTGGGTCGCTAGCGCCGGGCGCGCAAGCCGCTGGCGACGTGGCACCCCCGTGGCCTCCGGCCCTCCCTTCAAGGCGGCGAGCCGGCCTGCCGCCCGCTGGGGGCCTCGGTCCGTCCTCCCTGCGGCTCCCGGAGCGCCGCTCGGACGGCCACGGCGGTCGGCTCCGGCCCCCGTGGCCCGGCCAGCGTCACGAAGAACCGCTGGCCGTCCGGGGCTGTGCCCCGTGGCGCCCAGAACACGGGGGCCTCGGCCACCAGCGCGGTGGGGGTGGGCACCACCACCGTTTCCCCGGCAGGCAGGGTGGTCAGGGTGAGCACCCGGGCCGCAGCCACGGGGAGCGACCACGTGAGCAGGAGGAGCCGGCCATCTCCCGAGATGGCGCCCGAGCGCGGCACCGCGTCTGGCGCTGGCACGAAGCCACGCAACGTGCAGCGCGGCCCATCGACAAACCCGGCTCCCTCCCGCCAGCTGTCGAGCGCCAGCCACCAGGTGCCGGCCTCGGCGTGCCAGGCAAGCGCGCCTCGGTGGGAAGCAGGGCCCGGTGCAGCCAGCCACAGCAGGTGCCGTCCCCGGGGCGGGGCAACCAACCGAGCCACCCGGCCTGTCACGTCCACCGCCTGCCAGGGCCCCCGCCGGGGGGGCGCCTCCGCGGCCAGCCCGAGCTCGGTGGGGGACAGCCAGCCTACGACGTGCGGGGCCTGCGCCGGCACCAGTGAGCGTCCCGCGTCATGCGTCACGGTCCTGGTCTCCAGGTCCACGAGGCACCGCTCCGGGCCCCCGCTCCCCGCGAGCTCCACCCAAAGGAACCTGCCCCCGGGCGCCTGGACGGCGGCTTGCACCCTGGGCGCGATCAAGCTGCAATCGGCGGCCATGTCGAAGCCGCTGAACGCGACGGGGCGCTTGTAGTCGAGCCGATCCGCCGCGCTGCGGTACAGGGCCCCATCCTGCAACGAGAGCAGCAACCCCGCGTGGTCCAGGTGCAGCAGCGTGCCGCCCCCGGCAGCCAGCCGCTCCAGCTGGAAGCGCCAGCCCAAGGCGGGGTGGGGCGTCGGGGGCCGCCCCAGGTACCCCCACCCCAGCGTGATGGCGCCTGCGAGCCCTGCGAGCCCCGCGAGCCAAGCCGCGGCCCGGGAGCGCCGCCGGCAGCCCAAGGGCGGGGGCTGGACCGGCGCGGCTGCCGCTGGCTGGACCGGCGGGGGGAGAGCTTCCGGGGCGGAGGCGAGCAGGGACGTCAGGTGGGCAGGCAGCGCCACATCGTTGTGGGGGTGGCGCTGCAGCGCAGCCACCCCCAACCCCTGAAGCAGGGCCACGGCGGCCGGCGTGGGCGTGAGCACCCCGGGACGCGGGGGCGAGGACACCAGCAGCCCCACCTCCTCCAGCCAGCGCAGCGCCGCCTGCACGGCCGCGGGGTCCCGCCCCCTCCCCACGACCCGCGTCACCAGCGTTCGTGAGAGGCTCGTGCGGGCCGTCAGCAGCAACCCGGCAGCCAGCACCAGCACCGGCCCGGTCGGGGGCCGTGGGACAGGCTGCCGCCACCTGCGCCAGCCCGCCGGGGGGCGTGGCTCCGCCAGGCTCAGCAGCCGCTCGGCCAGCACCCTCCGCTGGTCGGG
>JAYKHL010000241.1:0-2979 GCA_035284865.1 Candidatus Sericytochromatia bacterium
GCTCACAGCGCAGCCCTGGTAGCTGAACTGGGCATAGTTCGGCATCCCCGTCAGGGTCCTTTCCCCGACGACATTGATGACGTTCAACCGGTAGCGCGGTGGCTCTGCGGCGGGCGCGTCGTAAAGCTCCCAGGACGCCTTGATCGCCGCGGCCTGGTCGGGTCTCTCCACGAGCTCCCGGTTGCCAGCCCGGAAGGCCTTGTAGTCGAAGCCACCGACGCTCAGGGAGGCGTGCGCGCCGTCGGCCCTGTCCTCCAGGGCCCAGGAAAAGGCCGAGAACCGATGGAACACCGGAGCCTGAGGGGCCCGCTTGTGCACGGCCTCGAAGCGCTCCAGCAGGGCTGTCCGGTGTCCTGTGCCGGTCGCGCTCGACTCCGGCACGGGGACCATCTCGCGCGAGGTGTTGACCACGATGTGGCCTGCGGGCCCCTTCGCGTCCGTCACCAGGAACTCGTAGGCCCCCGGTTCGTCCGAGAACCCATCCTGCAGGGCCAGCGGCGCGGCCTCACTCACGCGCGCGCTCGGCTGCCAGTAGCCGCCGCCAGAGTCCCTGCGCTGGGCCAGGAACCGCCCGGCCACCTCGCGCGCTCGGGTCACGTCGATGCGAGGCGTGCCAGGGTTGGGCCTGAAGAAGCGCAGGTTCCTGACCTCTCGCAGCGACCGGATGCCAGGGTCTGGTTCATCCACGTCGCCGAGCTGCTTGGAAAACGCCGCCTCATCCAAGGCGCCTTCCGTCGCCGGTGCGAAGATCGGCTCGACGATCGCGGCTCCGCCCCCCGGAGGCGCCGCCGGCGGCAGGGGACGGATCACCGGGAAGCCCGCCGGCCCCTGCCGCCGCGCCATCTTCACAGAACCGACACGCACCAGGAAGCGGCGGGCGCTGCCCTGAGCCAGCCGATACCCCCCCGCTGTGCCGGTGTCCAGCTCGAAGCCGGGGGCGTTGTCCACCGTCACCGGGATGATCACGGGCTCGTAGCCCCCGGCTGCGACGACCATGTTGTACTCGCCTGGCAGGATGCGATCGAGCGTGAAGGCCCCCGTCGCGTCCGCGTACTGCGCCTCCGTCACGGGGGGATCCAGCTGGGCCACGGCGCCATCAAGCGGCAGCCCCTGCTCGTCCACCACCGTCCCGCTGACGCGGCCAAAGTGGGTCACCGTGCTCGTCAGTCTGGTCACGCCGAGGTCTCGCGTCACCCCCGGCTCGACCGTCACCGTGCGGCGAGGCGGAAGCTGGTGGAAGGGCCGGGCCACTTGCACCGTGTACGTCCCGGCTGGCAAATCCGTGATGGCGTACCGACCTTCCTCATCGGTGACGGCCACGAAGTTGTCCAACCCCGCATCCGTGACCCCCGCCCCCAACCGGTCCTGCGGGTAGAGCGCCACTGACGCCCCCGCGAGCGCCTGCCCGGTGCTGGTCTGCACCCCGCCTCGGACCCCCGCCGTGGCAGCGTCCGCCGCCCGCTCCAGCACCACCGGCTCCGCCAGCATCGCGGGGCGCCCCGCGCGCACCTCCACGCCCTTCACCACCTGGCGCTGGTAGCCAGGCTTCGAGATCACCACGTTCCAGGTTCCTTCAGCCACGTTCGTCAGGGCAAACCGGCCGCTCTCGCCGGCCTTCCCCACCACGGACGTGCCACCACCGAGGAACACGTCCGCCCCCTCGGCCGTCTCGCCCGCGGCGGCGTCCTTCAACTCGATCAGGCCCTGGATGCTGCCCGTGCGGCGCGTCACCAGGCTTGCCGCATCCACAACCGGAGGGTCCTCCGCGAGCGGCACGCTCACAGGGGTCGGTGCCACCACCCGCGTCACGCCCCCCCGACCGTCCGGCACCGTGGCCTCCAGGGTGTATGAGAAGCCCCCAGGCACCTGCAGCGCGTAGGTCCCATCCGGCGCCACCTCCCCCTCCACCGTGGCCCCCGGGCTGCGCGCCGTGACCCGGCCACCAGCAGCTGCGGCCTGGCTCAGCCGATACGCTGCGGTGAGTTCACCGGTGTCGACCTTCACCACGCCCCGGATCAGTCCCATTCCCGCCGCTGGGCGCGCCACCGCGCCAGCCGGCAACGGGGCCCCTGCCTGAGGCGGCGTGGTCTGGCACCCCAGCGCCGCACAGGCCACCACAAGAAGCCAGGGATGCCGCCAGCCGGGCTTCGTCATCAGATCGCTCCTCCTCGCGGCACAGCTCCGGCCGCCGCTCCTCCCCTCCAGTGTACCCGTCGGCAGCGACCAAGAAGGGGTGGACCGGGAAGGCCGTTGATGGCCGGCCCGTCTCCTGGGGGCGCCTCGCCGCTCGGCTGGCCCGGAACTGGCTTGGGATTCCAGATGACGCGAGGGAGCAACGGCGGCGCGCGGCGGACACGCCTTTCCCCCCGGGCTCACTGGCCACAGATCCGCTCGACGAGCCTCCAGGAGCGCCTTGACCGGGAGGTCGCTCGGTGGGCAGGCGTGGTGGGTGCCTTCCCCGACCGGGATGCCGACCTCCACGCCCGTGTGGCCGTCGTCCTGAAACAGTTCCACCAGGCCAATCGCAAGCCCCCACGCCGGGCACCGAGGCCCTGCTGACCGGGAGGTTGCTCTGCGGCTGCGGCCACGCGATGACTCGCACTCCCAAGGGCCAGGGCACCAACGTCTTCCGGTACTGCTGCAACCTCCGCAAGAAGTCGCGCGGCCGGGCCTGCCAGATGGCCAGCGTGAACAGCCGGCTCGTCGACCAGGTGGTGCTGCGGCTGCTCCTGCGGGGCCTGCAGGCCCGCGCGAGCGAGGTGCGGGCGGCGGCGGCCCGGGCCGGAGGCGACGGCGGCCGGGCCGCCCTCGCCTCCGAGCGCGAGCAGCTGGCCGGGAAGCGTGACCGCGTGCTGGCGAACTACGAGGACGGCCTGTTCGGCGAAGGCCCGGCCGCCAAGGCCGAGCGAGACGCCAGGCTCTCCCCCGTGCTGCGGCGCCTGGCCGAGCTCGACGTGGAGCTCGCCCCGGCCACCGCCG
>JAYKHL010000242.1:0-19918 GCA_035284865.1 Candidatus Sericytochromatia bacterium
CGTAGCGGATCACGGGCTGCAGGTGGCGGTCGAGGTTGGTCACGACCAGCGCCCCGGGCTCGCCCGGCGGCCTGGCGAGCCCCGTCGCCGGGTCCACGACCTCGACCACCACGTGGTCGGCCAGGACATGGTGGAACCCGCCAGCGCGGGCCTCGCAGGCATGCCCCATCAGCCCTGAGTCCACGGCGCCGTAGCCCGCCGAGGCGATCACGGTGCAGCCAAGGGCCTCCGTGAGGTGCTGGCGGTCGTCCGGGTGCAGGTGCTCCCCAGCATAGAAGATCTTGGCGATGCGCACGCCCCGGGCCTGCAGCGCGGGCGCGACCTGGAGCAGCCGCGAGGGGAAGCCCACCAGCACGTCGATGCCGAAGCGGGCGCAGCCGTCCGCCACCGCCTCGGCGTCGGCCGCCGCGGTGTAAGGGAAGCTCAGACAGCTGAGCGTCTCGAGCAGGCGGTTGACGAAGCTGAAGGACGCATAAAGCCCGCCCGCGGCAAAGAGGTTTGCGACGCGATCGCCGGGCCTGAGGCCCGCGGCCCGGTAGGTGCGGGCGAAGAGCGGCATGCAGCCGGCGAACTCGCGATGGCCGTACACGGAAAACTTGGGCGCGCCCGTGCTGCCTCCGCTGCGGAACACGACGGCGTCCGTCAGGGGACCCGTCAGGGCGTCGCTGGAGCGGGGCGGAGAGGCTGCCACCCAAGTCTCCTTCGTCAGCAGGGGCAGGCGGCCCAGGTCGGCCAGCCCGCCGAAGGGCCCGAGGGGGCCCCACAGCTGGCGGTACAGGGGGGCCTGAGCCGCCGCCAGCTGCAACAGCGCGCGCAGCTTGGCGTCCACCAACGCGGCCTGAGCCTCGGACGGCCAGCCCTCGAAGGCGTCGCGGAGAGGGGACTCAGGCGCCTCCATCGTCGTCTACCACGGGCTCCTGCATCTGGACGACCAGGTTGCGGAACTCCGTGTTCATCAGGTACGCGTCGAGGAACTTGCGGTCGCGCGGCGTGAGCTGCACGTTCGAGAAGTTGAGGGGCAAGGTCGAGCGCGCGAACACGAGGTGGTCCTCGCGACGTTCCCCGCGCTGCGCCATGCCCGGGAAGTAGGCGCAAGGCAGAAAATTCGCCGACAAGGCCGCACGCTGGTGGGTCGGCTCGTGGGCGCTGACGAGCACCTCCATGTAGTCGATGCCGACGGTGCGGCCCGTCTCGAAGACCATGTCGAGGATGTGCGTCAGGTGCTGCACCTCTGCCCGGTCGACCTGCAACGCCACCAGCACCCCGTGGCCGTCCTTGCCGTCGTGGTTGACGAAGGCCTTGACCTGCCCGTGCTGCGCGAGGAACAGGTGCGTGGGGGGATGGAAGGGGAAGAAGTCGAGCAGCAGCTCGCCGCGCTCCCGGCATCGCTCCAGCGCCACCGGCACCAGCTCCCCGCGCTCGACGCGCAGCCGCAGGCGGTCGGTGATGGGCACGATCTCGGCAGGTTCCAGCCCGTAAGACTGGCGCACGATGTCATAGAAGCCTGCCACCTCCGGAATCAGGCGCGGCACCACCCGGCGCCCGGAGAAGGCCGCGGGGTGGAACAGCGCCTTCAGGCCGTGCGTCTCGTAGTGGGTCGTGCGGTGCACGTTGGGGAAGATGCCGAGGCTCATGAAGCCCAGCTTGCGGAGCAAGGAGTCTGGCCCCAGGTTCCGGGTGCGGGTGGTGGCGTAGATGACGTCGCACAGCCGGGGCTCCTCGTGCATCAGCCGCGCGATGCCCGCCCTGATGCTCAATTCGGCCAGGCCATCCCGTCGCCAGGCCGGGTCGGTGGCGGCCGCAAAGACCTTGGCGTGGCGCTCCGCCGCGTCCACCAGGAAGATCACCGAGCTCACGAGCAGCCCCTCGCCCGCATCGATCACGACCCAGAGGCAGCTCGGGTCACGCAGAGCCTCCTCGCGCTGCGGGCGAAGGTTCACGATGGGGAGGCTGTACGTTCCGTGGTAGACCCGGTGGTACAGCTGCCAGATGGCCTCCGCGTCGTCAGGGGTGGCCCGCCGGAGGATGGCCGTGCGCCCGTCCCGGCACGCCAGGGGCTCGGCAATCTCGATCCGTGGCGGGGGCTGGCCTGTCATGGGGCCGATTATAGCAGGCACAGCGGGCCGAGAGGGGAGATGGCAAGGGTACCTTGGCGGGGGCGTCGGGTATGAGGGGGTTGGCCGGTTGTGACACGGAGGTCCCGACGGCACGCCCAGATGAGCCTGAGATCCCTCTCCACTCTCCCTTGCAGCGCCGCTGCCCGCGCCCGGGTCGGGCGTCGGGCGGGTTTTACCTTGCTTGAACTGATGGTGGTGGTGGGCATCGTCGGCACCCTGGCGGCCGTGGCCTACCCCAACTTCCAGGCCTCTCAGGACCGGGCGCGCAACGCCTCGATGATCGCCAACGTGAAGGTGGTGCAGACGGCGTTGTTGCAGTACTCCGCCGATCACAACGGCGGCCTGCCGCGGAGCCCTGACACGACCGACACCGGGGACGGCCCCCCGGACTACTCGCCTGCCGGCAGCGGCCTGGGGTCCTACTTGCAGGGCGGCGTGTACCCTGCCTCGCCGTGGAGCGGACTCTCGCCGACGGCCCTCTTGTCGCCCGGGGGAACGCCTCTCAACTCCGCGCTCGATCTGGCAAACGAGGATGGCTGGGTGAAGCGCGCGGGGACCATCATCGGCGCAGGGTCGCTGTCGGGCGACGGCACCCGCCGACAGCCGCCGACGGCCCGGACGCACTACGGCGCGTTGCTTTACAGCCGGGCGGGGGATCGCCAGCTGGGGCTCGTCTACGGCGTCGGCAAGAAGCGCGGCGAGGCCGTGGTGGCCGGCGGGGCCACCTCTGAAGGGGCCTCGGCCGGCGCGCCGTGAGGCCTGCTGGCTGCCGGAAGCGCCAGGGGCCGACTCCCTGATGGCGGGGCGTCGTCAGCGTGTCAGGACAGGCACCAACGGCCGGTTGTGGTATCCTGTGCGACGCGTGCCCTGGTGCAGGCAGGGACGCAGGGAGGACCTCGGATGGATCGTTCACTTCGCCGTCAGTTCTACCGCCAGATGCTCCAGATCCGGCTCTTCGAGGAGAAGTGTGCGGAGCTCTATGCCGGGGCGCAGATCGGTGGCTTCCTTCACCTCTACATCGGGGAGGAGGCCATCGCCGTGGGCGCCATTGCGGCACTCGAGGATCGGGACGACATCGTCACGCACTACCGCGACCACGGCCACGCCCTGGCGCGGGGGCTGGACCCGAACGGCCTGATGGCCGAGCTGTGTGGGCGCGCCACCGGCGTGTGTCGCGGCCGAGGCGGGTCGATGCACCTGGCCGATGCCACCAAGCGGTTCTGGGGGGGGTACGCCATCGTCGGAGGCCACCTGCCGCCGGCCGTGGGCCTGGCGCATGCCCACCAGTACCTGGGCAAGGGTGGGGTCTCCGTCTGCTTCTTCGGTGACGCGGCGACGGACATCGGCGAGTTCCACGAGGCCATGAACTTCGCGCAGCTCTGGCGCCTGCCCATCGTCTTCGTGTGCGAGAACAACCTCTACGGCATGGGGGTGCCGCTGGCGATGAACTCGGCCGTGCCGCAGATTGTCGACAAGGCGCGCGCGTACGCCATGCCGAGCGATCGCATCGACGGGATGGACGTCGAGGCCGTCTACGAGGCCATGAGCGCTGCCGTGGCTCACGCGCGCGCCGGCAACGGTCCGTTCTTCCTGGAGGCGATGACCTACCGCTTCCGCGGCCACTCGATGGCAGACCCCGAGCTGTACCGCGACAAGGCCGAGGTTGAGGAGTGGAAGAAGAAGGACCCTGTGGCAACCTACCGCGCCCGGCTGTTGCGCGCCAAGGTGCTGACCCAGGCCTCGGCCGAGGCGCTGGATGCCGAGGTGGCCGCGGAGGTGGAGGCCGCCGCGCGCTTCGCCCTTGACAGCCCGCTGCCAGACCCGGACACGCTGTTCGACGACGTGACCACGCCCGCTGCGGGCGTCCACTGAGAGGGGCCGGACCATGCCTGTGATGACTTACCGCGACGCGCTCCGCCAGGCGATCGCCGAGGAGATGCGCCAGGACCCCGCCGTGTGGATCCTGGGCCAGAACATCGCCGCCTATGGCGGCACCTACGCCGTGACCAAGGGCCTGTTCGAGGAGTTCGGGCCTGACCGCGTGCGGGACACCCCCATTGCCGAGGCTGGCATCATCGGCATGGCGATCGGCTCGGCGATGGGCGGCACCCGCCCCATCGCCGAGATCATGAGCGTGAACTTCACGCTCGTGGCCATCGACCAGATTGTCAACCACGCCGCGAAGATGCGGTACATGTTCGGCGGGCAGTGGTCCGTGCCGATGGTCATCCGCACCGCGGCCGGTTACGGCATGCTGTCGGCCACCCACTCGCAGACCTTCGAGAACTGGTACGCCTACATCCCAGGCCTCAAGGTGGTCATGCCAGCGACGCCTTATGACGCGAAGGGGATGCTCAAAGCCGCCATCCGGGACCCGGACCCGGTGATGTTCATCGAGCACTCCAACCTGTACGGCCAGAAGGGCGAGGTGCCTGATGGTGAGTACGTGTTGCCGCTCGACAAGGCCGACATCAAGCGCGCAGGGGAACACCTCACGCTGGTTTGCTGGTCGAGCATGCTCAAGCCGTGCCTGGCGGCCGCGGAGAAGTTGGCCGCGGAAGGGGTCTCCGTCGAGGTCATCGACATGCGGGCGATGCGGCCGCTCGACACCGACACGGTGCTGGCCTCCGTCCGCAAGACCAGCCGCTGCGTCGTCGTCGAGGAGGGCTGGCGGACGCTGGGTATCGGGGCCGAGATCGCCGCCCGCGTCTCCGAAGATGCCTTTGACTGGCTCGATGCGCCGGTGGGGCGGGTTGGGGGCCGGGAGGTCCCGATGCCCTACGCGAAGAACCTGGAGAAGCTGTGCATCCCCGGGGAGGCCGAGATCCTGGCCGCCTGCCGGGCCACGCTCTGACCCGTCCGCACGCACCTGGAGGACCCATGGCCAGCAACATCCTGATGCCCAAGATGGGCTACGACATGGAAGAGGGCAAGCTCCTGCGGTGGCTGAAGCAGGAGGGCGAGGCCGTCACGAAGGGCGAGCCCGTCGCCGAGATCGAGACGGATAAGGTCGCCATCGAGATTGAGGCCTTCGCCAGTGGGGTGCTCGCACGCATCCTCGTGGGGCCCGGACAGTCCGCGGCCGTTGGCGCCCCGATCGGCATCATCGCCGAGCCCGGCGAGCAGGTGGAGGCTCCGGCGGCCCCGGCCGCGGCGCCTGCGGCCCCGGCCCCTGCGCCCGCCCCAGCTCCGGCCCCGGCCCCAGCGCCCGCCCCCGCGCCAGCCGCTGCCGCGGCAGCCTCGCAGGGTCGCATCTTCGCCTCGCCACTGGCCAGGAAGGTCGCGGCCGAGCGAGGCGTGGACCTCTCGGGCATTGCAGGCACGGGCCCGCGGGGCCGGATCGTGCGCCGGGACGTGGAGGCTGCCGCGGCCTCGCCTTCCGCCCCCGTGGCTGCCTCCTCCACTGCTGCCGCGCCCACCGCTCCCGCACTGGCGCCCGCGGCGCCCCCCGCGGGGCCTGGCCGCATCGAACCGCTGTCGGGCATGCGCCGCGCCATCGCGCGTCGGATGGCCGAGGCGATGGCGCCCATCCCGCACTTCTACGTCACGATGGCCGTGTCGATGGACGCCGCGATGGCGCTGCGCCAGCAGATCAACGGCGGCCTCGAGAAGGAGGTCCGCATCTCCGTCAACGACATGATCGTGAAGGCCTGCGCCCTGGCCCTGCGCAAGCACCCCAGCCTGAATGCCCGGTGGACCGAGGCGGGCATCGAGCACCCGGCCGACGTCGCGATCAGCGTTGCCGTCGCGCTGCCCGACGGGCTCATCGCCCCGGACATCCATGCCGCCGACACGAAGTCGGTGGGCGCGATCGCCCGGGAGATCCGCGACAAGGCGGGGCGGGCCAAGGCGGGTGGGCTCGGGCCGGACGAGTACGGCCGTGGGACGTTCACCGTCAGCAACCTCGGGATGTACGGCGTGGAGGCCTTCACGGCCATCGTGACCCCGCCCCAGAGCGCGGCCGTGGCTGTCGGGGCCGTGCAGGTTGAGCCCGTCGTCCGGGATGGCCAGCTGGCCGTCGGCCAGGTCCTGCGCTTCACCGTCTCGGCCGACCACCGCATCACCGACGGCGCGGGCTCCGCGCAGTTCGCGGCGGAGGTCAAGCGCCTGCTGGAGCATCCGTTCCAGCTCTTGCTCTAGGGAGGCACCATGGCGAGCGTGATCATCCTTGGCGGCGGGCCTGGTGGCTACGTCGCCGCCATCCGGGCGGCCCAGCTCGGGCAGGCCGTGACCCTCGTCGAGCGCGAGTGGCTCGGGGGCGTCTGCCTGAACTGGGGCTGCATCCCCACCAAGGCGTTGCTGCGGAACGCGGAGGTGCTGAACCTCTTCAAGCACGCCAAGGAGTGGGGCGTGAAGTTCGACAAGCTCTCGGCCGACTACGGGGTGGCCTTCGACCGCTCGCGCGAGGTCGCGGACCGGCTCGTCAAGGGCATCACCTACCTGATGAAGAAGAACCGCATCCAGGTGGTGCAGGGGACGGGGCGGCTGCTCGGCCCCGGTCGGGTGCAGGTGGGCGAGCAGGTGCTCACGGCCGATCACGTCGTCCTGGCCGTGGGCGCCCGGCCGCGGCTGCTGCCGGGCCTGGAGGCCGACGGCGAGCGCATCGTCACGAGCCGCTCGGCGCTGCTGGACAACCGCACCGCGCCCAAATCCATCGTCATCCTCGGCGGCGGCGCCATCGGCTGCGAGTTCGCCTATGTCTACGGCAGCTACGGGGCGCACGTGACGCTCGTCGAGATGCGCGACCACCTGCTGCCCAACGAGGATCCGGAGTGCAGCGAGGTGCTCGAGAAGGCCTACCGGGGGTACGGCTACACGCTCCACCTCGGCAGCAAGTTTGAGGGGCACGAGCTCACGCGGAAGGGCGTCCGCGTGAAGGTGGCGACGCCGGCCGGCCCGGAGGTCATCGAGGCCGAGCGCATGCTCGTCTCGCTGGGCGTCATGCCGAACACCGAGGACCTGGGCCTCGAGGCTTGCGGCGTGGCGACGGAGCGCGGCTTCATCACCGTCGACGATCAGATGCGCACCAACGTCCCGGGCATCTGGGCCATCGGGGACTGCAACGGCCGTTCTGGCCTCGCGCACGTCGCCTCGGCGCAGGGGGTGGTCGCCGCCGAGGCGATCGCCGGGCACCACCCGCACCCGCTGCGCTACGAGGACATGCCCCGCTGCACGTACTGCCACCCGCAGGTCGCCAGCCTGGGCCTGACGGAGGTGCAGGCGCGGGACCGCGGGCATGACGTTCGGGTCGGACGGTTCCCCCTGGCCGCGAACGGCAAGGCCCTCGCCCTCGGGGATGCCGTGGGCCAGGTGAAGGCCATTGTGGACGGCACACACGGGGAGCTGCTTGGTGTGCACCTGGTGGGCCCCGACGTCACGGAGCTGCTGCCAGAGTTCGGCCTGGCGCGGGCCGCCGAGATCACCGCCGACGAGCTGGAACAAGCCGTCCACGCTCACCCCACGCTGTCCGAGGCCCTCCACGAGGCCGTGCTGGCGGCGATGGGACGCGCCATCCACATCTGACGGTCTCATCCAAGCTTACGCCAGGCTTAACCGGTCCTTGGTCATCTCGCACCCTTATGGGGCCGACAACCCAGCGTGCGGGTGCGACGCGACAGGCGGGGGCAGTGGATGGCGACGATGTGGGTGCGGACGGTGCGGGGCGGGACCTGGCTGGCGCTGGCGGCTTCGCTGGTGGCCTGCGGCCGGACCCTGGCCCCTGCCGCTGCGCTCCGAGGCACGGCCACGGCCGCTGTGCAAGCGATCCCGGGCCAGGTCCTCGTGAGCTGGCGCAAGCCCGACGAGGCCACGGCGGTCTTGAGCCGGCTCGGCGCCGGGCGCTCAGCCGGGCTGGAGGGCGGGCGCCCCGTGGCGGCTCCCGAGGTTGTCACGCTGCCGGCGGGGATGGACGCCCGGCGGTTTGCCGACGCCGCAGGCGATGCGGTCGCCTGGGTCGAGCCGGATCGCATCGTGCGGTTGCCGGAGCAGCCCAAGGCCGAGGGCGACGGCGGCCCGGCCAATCTGCCGGCATCGAGTGAGGCTGCCCGTCGCAAGCCTGCCGCGTCGAGGCGCTGGTGGCTGGAGAAGATCCGGGCCGCGGACGCCTGGCGGGTCACGCGCGGCAAGCCCGACGTGCGCATCGGCGTGGTGGACACCGGCGTGGACCTCTCGCACCCGGCCCTGCGGGAGCAGGTGGTGGGTCACTGGCGCGCGAGCGGGCTGTTGGGGCGGCTCGGCGTGGGGAGCGCCCGAGACGACAACGGCCACGGCACCCACTGCGCGGGGATCGCGGCGGCCTCCGGCGAGGACGGCCTGACGGGCTTGGCCCCTGGTTGCAAGCTGCTGGTGGTCAAGGCCCTCGACCGGAACGGCGCCGGCGCCACCTCCGACATCGTGCGGGGCATCCGCTGGGCCGTGGCGAGCGGGGCGCGGGTGCTGAGCCTGAGCGTGGGCGGCCAGGAGCCTTCCCAGGCCATGGTGGCGGCCGTGGCCGAGGCCCTGAAGGCTGGCGTCGTGGTGGTGGCCGCGATGGGCAACGAGGGCAAGGCGCTCAAGAACTACCCGGCCGCCATCCCCGGCGTGATCGCCGTCGGCGCGACCAGCCGGACGGACAAGCCTGCCTCCTTCTCGACGCGCGGCCCGTGGATCTCGGTGGCGGCGCCGGGGGTCGACATCTGGTCGACGGCGCCAACCTACGCCGTCACCATGAGCCGGGGGAAGGACGCCCCTCTGGGGGTCGGTGAGGGCAAGCTGTCAGGCACCTCGATGGCCACGCCGATGGTGGCGGGCCTGGCGGCCCTGATCGTCAGCGCCCACCCGGCCTGGACGCCCGCCCAGGTGAAGGCCGCGATCGTCCGCGGCGTGGTGCCGCTCGGCGATGGCTTCAACGCCCGCACGGGGCACGGCCGCATCGACGCAGGGCGGACGCTGGGCAGACGCTGAGGCCCCGGGCCCCCGCCCTCGTCCGGGGCAACGGGCCTGAGAAGCGGCCAGCCCCGGATCACAGCGGGCCCTGTCAGACGCTCGCGATCACGTGCCCGGGCATCCGGCGGTTGTCTGCCGTGGCGCCGCCCTCGTTCGTGACGCCGATCAGGCCGATGTCGATCTCAGCGGCGGGGAAGAGGTCGACGCCCTTTTGGAGGGCCTGCTGAAGCGGCATCCCGTCCTCGAGCCAGCCATAGACGGTGCGGGCCAGCAGCCTCGTCACGATGGCCTCGCCAATGCCCGTGCACGCGATCGCACCCGCCGGGCCAGCGTAGAAGCCGCAGCCCACGATCGGCGTGTCGCCCACCCGACCGTAGAGCATCGGCGAGCTGCCGCCCGTTGAGCCTGCCACCGCGAAGCGCCCGGCTGCGTCGAGCGCGACGGCCCCGATGGTGCTCGTGCCGTGCGCCCGGATGACCTCCTGCCAGTGCGTGGGGAAGTTCCAGTGGGCTTTGAAGTCGAAGGCGCGCCACTCCTCCTGGAAGTCATAGGGCGTGTCGGAGGCCAGCGCCTCCATCACCTTGGCGTGGATGGCGCGGGCGCGGGCGGTGACTTCCTTGAACTCGGCGTGCCCGAGGACTCGCGCGAAGCGCTCCGCGCCATCCCCGACCATCAGCCAGTGAGGCGTGTCGGCCACGGCCCGGGCCACCAGGATGGGGTTGCGGACGCGTTGCAGCGCGGCGACGGCGCCGAGGCGGCCCGTGGAGTCCATGCAGGCGGCGTCCATCTCGATGGTCTCGCCGTCCATTCGCAGGCTGGAGCCCCGGCCGGCGTTGAACCGCCCGTCGTCTTCGAGGCGCACGGCGGCAGCCACGGCCGCGCTCAGCGCGTCTTCCCCGGCCTGCAGCCTGGCAAACCCCTGCTCGGCGGCGGCGACGCAGCCGTCGAGGTTGTCGGGTGAGTTGCCGACGCCGCCGTGAACGGCGATCGCGAGACGGGCCATGGGGATCTCCTTTCAGGGGCCGGCATTGTACCATCCTTGCGTGTCCCCCCTTGCCTCGGCCTTGCCGGGAGGCCCCGATGTTCCTGTCCGTCGAGCGTCGCACGGTGCGGCCCGTGTCGCGCCTGCGAGGCGAACTCGTCACGCCAGCCGACAAGTCGCTCTCCCATCGGGCGGCCCTGCTGGCGGCCCTTGCGAACGGCACGAGCCGCATTCGCGGGTTCCTGCCGGGGGATGACTGCCTGGCCACGCTGGAGGCCGTGCGTGCGCTCGGCGCCGAGGTGGAGGGAGACCCCGCGCGAGAGCTCCGGATCCGGGGGGGCGGGCTCTCGAGGTTGCACGAGCCCGAGGGGGTGATCGATGCGGGCAACAGCGGCACCACGATGCGGCTGCTCGCGGGGCTTGCCGCGGGCATCCCGGGCCTGACGGTGCTCACGGGGGACGCGTCCCTGCGTCGCCGCCCGATGGCCCGCGTGCTGGAGCCCCTGGCCCGGATGGGGGCGCGGGTCTCGGGACGGGCCGCCGGCCGGCTGGCCCCGCTCGTCATCCAGGGGGGGGGGCTCGTTCCCATCACCCACCTCTCGCCGGTGGCGAGCGCCCAGGTCAAGAGCGCCGTGTTGCTCGCCGGCCTGTTCGCCGAGGGAGAGACGCGCGTCCTCGAGCCGCATCGCTCTCGGGATCACACGGAGCGGATGCTCGCCGCGCTCGGGGCGACGGTGCGGGAGGTGGAGGGTGGCGTCGGGGTGCTCGGGCGTGCCGAGCTGCAGCCGTTCGAGTTCGAGGTGCCGGGCGACGTGTCGTCAGCGGCCTTCTGGGCGGTGGCGGCCTCCGTTGTCCCCGGCAGTGAGGTCGTGCTGCAGGGCGTCGGCGTCAACGAGACGCGGACGGGGGCCCTCGACGTGTTGCGGGCCATGGGGGCCAGCCTCACGCAGGAGCACCGCCGGGAGGTCGCAGGGGAGCCCGTGTGTGACCTCGTGGTGCGCAGCGCCACCCTCCGTGGCACGCGCGTGGGGCCTGAGGTGGCCCCGCGGCTCATTGACGAGGTGCCGATCCTCGCCGTGGCGGCCGGCTGTGCCGCGGGGCAGACGGTCTTCGAGGGCGTGGGCGAGCTGCGACACAAGGAGTCCGATCGGCTTGCGGCCATTGTCCAGCGGCTGGGGTCGTTGGGCCTTCGGGCCACGGCGGAAGGTGACCAGCTGGTTGTCGAGGGAGGCGCGCGCTGGCGTGCGGGGGCGGTTGCCAGCGGCGGGGACCACCGGCTGGCGATGAGCCTGGCGGTGATCGGGCTCGTCGCGGCGGGGCCGGTCGAGGTGGTCGACACGGCCTGTGTCCGGACGAGCTACCCGGGGTTCTGGGACGACATGATCCTCCTGGGCGGTTGAGCCCCGGGCCGGGGGGCAGCGAAGGGGCACGGGTATGTAGGAGGCGGAGGATGTTTGCAGATGGGATTGCTCCAGCAACTGGTCGAGCTCTTCGCGGGCACCCGGGACCGTGGGCCGGATCTGCGCGCCTTCCGCAAGGCGCTGGAGGGGGCCGTGGCTGACGGCGTCCTCACGGACCTGGAGATCAGCGAGCTCGAGAAGCTGAAGAAGCAGTTCAAGCTGTCGGACCAGGACGTCAAGAAGTTCAAGAAGAAGGCCTATGACATCGCCTTCAAGCATGCCTTTGCTCAGGGGCACTACACCCCACGCAAGCAAAAAGAGCTGGAGCGCATCCAGACGTACCTCGGCATGGCTGACGGGGAGGTGCAGCGGTACACGCGGCAGATGGCGAAGCTGAGGACCCTCACAGACCTCAAGGCGGGCAAGCTGCCGGAGGCAGACGTCCACGGGATGGAGTGGCCCAAGGGGGAGCGGGCCCACTGGAAAGCGACGGTGTTCGTGCTGGCCGATGAGGACTATGAGGGCGTGGATGACCCGGCGGTCCTGGAAGCCGCTGCCCGGGGGAACCCGCCCTGCCGCGTGGAGGAGCCGCTGCCGGCGCTCGAGCCGGCGAGCCAGGGCTTGCTGATTGCCACCAACCGACGGTTCCTGTTCAAATCGCCGAACAAGACCTTCAGCCTCAGCTACGACCAGGTCCTCGGCACGGTGTTTCACCCCGATGGCCTGCGGGTGCTGGCCGAGGGGGGCAAGGCCAAGCGGCTGCGTTACGTCGAGAAGCAAGATGAGGAGTTGACGGCCCTCGTCCTCAGCGCGGTGCTCAGGCCGTGAACCCTCAGCGCACTGCGGCGAGGAACTCGTCCCAGCTCGTGTCCCTGGCGAAGGCGGTGTTCTTGTAGATGGGGTCCACCTTGCCGTCGAGGGGCAGGTAGATCGACACGCCGCGGGGCACCTTGGCCTCCTCGCGGGCCGCTCGCGAGAGCAGGATCAGCCCGTTCTTGTTGAAGAGGGTGGCCTGGACGCCGGCACATGCCGCCTGGATGCTGCGGTCGGTGATTCGCTCGCGCAACTGCACGAGGACCTCGTGCAGGTCCCGGTGGTTGAAGTCCGACTGGTCCGGGCCCGCCACGTAAAAGGGCTTCACCGCCGCCAGCGCGCGCTTGATCTGGGAACCGTGCGTGGGCATTGCTGCCAGCAAGGTCTTCCCAAGCCTGTCCACGGCCTGGGTGGTGCGGCTCGCCTGGCTGAGGTCGAGGGCCGAGATGGTGAACAGGGCGACCAGGTTGCCCTTGCGCTGCGCACGGAGCACGATGTCGCGGCCCAGTGCCGCGGGGTCCGGCTTCGCTCCCCGGGCGAGCGCGGCGAGCGTCGTGTCGTAGTTCATGCCCAGGGCGTACGAGGAGTCCTCGCTGGCGACCATCACCTCGGCGGTGTTGCGAAGCTCGTGCGCGACCTCGATGGTGGCCATCAGGCAGGCGTCGAAGGTCAGCAGATCGATCTTCCTGGCCCCCCGGCCGCGGTTCAACGCCGTGGCGAGCTGGGGCAAGCGGATGATGGCGTCCGAGCGGTCGTCCTGGGCGATGCCGTAGTACCCGCCCCCGTGGTTGTTGACGTCCAGCCAGCGCATTCGGGACGGGTAGCTGCCGAAGGCCGTGCGCATCGCGCTGGCGAGGGCGCCACCGCTCCCCGAGTTGACCTCGCCTCGCTTGCCCACGGGCGTCCACGGGCTGGAAATGGTGTCGAGGTCCCGGTCCTGCGTGATGTAGTACCAGCGTGAGTTGTTGGGGCCGATGTCGTCCGTGAGCACCACGGCATTGACGCCCGCATTGGAGCCAGCTTTCTCCAGCGTGTTGAGGTGCATCGGCAAGGTCACACCGAGGTTGTTGTCCAGCGCCTTGAAGGTGAAGAACGTGACGTCCTTCGGCTTGGAGGGCACGGGCAGCCGCTTCACACGTGTCCCGTGCTCATCCTTGCTCAGCGTGGCTGCCTGGATCTGGGCGGCGATCTCCGGCACGTCCGCCGCCCTGGCTCCGAAGGCGCCTGCGCTGCGGCCCTGCGCGGCCGGCCCGAAGCTGGCGATGCCACATCCCGCGAGCAGCACGGAGACCGCCACCGGGGCGGCCAGCATCGAGGGGCGGGACAGCAGGGCCATGGGGTGCTCGCCTTTTGGGTTCGGGGGAGGCCTTAAGGTAACCTTGGTCTGTTTATCGTCAGTTTTATACCCAAACTTGCGTCCGTCGCCCCCAACTGGCTCCGCAACTCTGCTGCCGCGAGGGCCCCTCCCCCGGCCTGCGGCCACCCTCGCCCAGCGGCAGGGGGCAGTGACATTCGGCTTCCCCCGGTGGGTGCGAAGGAGCTCCGCTCTCTTCCCCCGGGGGAAGCGGGTCCCCTTCGGGGCCCTGTGAGCCAAGCCGTGGCAGGTGGGTGTCACGCGTGCGCGACCCCTCAGGGGCGGTCGCCGGTTGCTGCCAGAGCCTCGATCGCCTCCCGCACCCCCCGCAGGTCCTCGCCTGGTGGGGTGGCCGGTGCCAGCAGAAGGGGGGGGGGCGGCGTCGGCAGCGTCCGGAGGAGCCGCAGGGGCCCCCCCTCCGGGGCCTTCAAGGCCTCCTTCACGGCCGTGAGCCGCAGCCCGTGAGCGAGCGGCGCCAAGGCGCGGAGCTGGGCCTCGGGGTCGGCCTCCGCGTGGTCGGCGCGCTGCCACAGGGCATCGAGATCGACGATGATCCCGAGCGGTGGCGCAGCCACGCGCCCGAGCACGGTCAGCACATCGTCCCAGCGCGTGCCGAGGCTGGCGTTGCTGCCCGTCCCCTCCAGCATGACGCCCAGCCCGATCCCACGGGCATCGGCCAACTCGGCCAGCGTGTCGAGCGACCGGCAGAGCTGGTCGAGGGCGCGGGGCACGGACACGGCCTCGCTCAAGCCTGGGTGGCCGGCCAGGGCCCAGCCCGCAGGCAGCAGGTGGTGCCGGGCGCCGCGCGCGGCAGCCTCCCTGAGCACCTCCAGCGCCTCGCGCACGGCGTGGCGTCGCACGTCTGCCTCAGCGGCGGCCAGGTTCCATGGGGGCAGCCGGTGGGGACCCGGCCCTCGCCCCTCCAGCCAGCATCGCTCCCCCCAGCCCCCCAGCGACGCCCGCCAGGTGAGGCCGGCCCGCCGCCGTTCTCCTGCCAGCGCCAGCGGCCAGCCGGCGTGCGCCAGGGCCTCCAGGCCCTCAGCGGCGGTGGTGGTGTGGGGCACGCTGGCGACGTCGAAGCAGCAAGGGGCCATCAGAGGGACCGGATCGGCGGGAGCGGGGGACGTTGATCGGTGTACCACGCATGGCCTACCATGCTCCAACCCTGGGCTGGCGGCTCTGCGCCGGACCGGGGCCTCGTCGGAGCCAGCATTGCAGTCGTTCAAGTACGCCATCACCCGCCCTGAAGCCAGGCCGCGCCGTCGTCGGCGGGCCCCCTGGCCTGGCCTGCTCCTCCTCCTCGCCTTGGGGTGCGGGGGGGGGGCGATCGCCCACGGGGCCGATCTGGCTGGGCCCGCACGGGCGCTTCGTTGGCTGGTCGAAAGGCCGGCGGTGGCCGATGAGCAGGGTCGGGCCGCGGAGGGCCTGCTCCGGCAGGGCGATGGCCACCTCGCGCGGGCGGAGCACCGGGCGGCTGCGAGGGCCTACGCGGAGGCCCTGCAGGTGGCGCCTGACAGGCTCGAGGCCTGGGACCGGGCCGTTCTTGCCGCTTACATGCAGGGCGAGACGCGGCAACCCGAGCCCCAGGCGCTGCTCGCCTCGGAGGGGGCCCAGGTCCGCCTGTACCGGGCCCTCGCTGAGCGTGCCAGGTCGGGGGGGCTTCGGGAAGCCGCGCGGGCCTGGCTGACGGAGGCCGAGCGGCTGGCGCCGGATGATGCCAGCGTCCTCGCTGCCCGGGCGCGCCTGGCCGTGGGTGATGGTGCCCTCGACCAGGCGCTGGCTGCCAGCCAGCGAGCGCTCGCTGCGGCGCCAGGCGTGCCTGACCTGCACCGGGTGTTGTTTGAGGTGCGGCTGGCCCGTGGGGACGTGGAGGCCGGGTGTCAGGAGGTGCTGGCTCGCCTGCGCCCCACGTTGGCTCGTGACGAGAGCGGCGACGCAGCAGCCCTGGTGGCCGAGGCCTACATCCGGCAAGGGCTGGCGCCCGAGGAGGTCCGGCGGCGCCTGGCGAGCGACACGCCGCACCTGCGGACCGCCGCCCGGAAGCTCGTGCTGGCTCGTGCTTACCAGCGGCACTACCTCAGCAACCCCAACTGGTACCGGGACGCCTTCGACCGGGTGCGAGGGCTGGTCGAGGAGGTCCGACGCCGCGACTCGGACGCCCTCGGGGCCGAGCGGCTGGTGGCCGTGCGCCTCCTGTTGGAGGCCCGCCGGGCCCGCCTGGCCCGCTTTGTGGAGCGTGGCGATCTCGAGGCGGCGGTGGCCGAGGCCGGGCAGGCCACCTTGGTGGCATCCCGGTTGCCCCCGGCGGAGAGGGGCCTCCCGGCTGATCTGCACGCGGAACGTGGCAGGTTGCTCACGTTGCTGGGGCGACCGCAGGATGCGATGAGGGCCTTTGAGGCGGCCGTGCGGGTTCAACCCGGGCACCGGGCGCGGCTGGAGCTCGCCCGCCTGGAGGCAGGGACCGGGGTGACCCTGCTGTCCGCCGGCCAGCGGCAACCCGCGCTGCTGCACCTTCGTCGCGCGGCCGTGCTCCACCCCGAGGACGATGGCATCCTGGCCCGCCTGTACCAGGCTCAGGGCACCGGCGCCACGATGCAGGCCGTGCTGGCCTGCGCCCGCTTGGTCCGAGAGCGAGAGATCGGCACCGTGTTCGCACGCCTCACGCACGGCCTCTCGCAGGTCCGCAGGCCGGCCGAGGCTGCGGCGCTCGTGTCGCTGGCGGGCTCGCTTCGCCTTCCACCCGGGCGCCTGGCCGCGCTGCGAGCCGAGGCGGCCCGCGCCGCGGGGCGGACCTCCGAGGCGAGGCGCCTCCTGCTGCAGGCACTCGAGCACGCCCCGAGCAGTGCGCTCTGGCTTCGCCTCGCCGCCGTTGACGCGGCAGCAGGACGGGATGGCAAGGCGCCGGCGGCGAAGCGGCGCCGTCACCTGGTCGACGCGCTGGAGGCGACGCGCCACGCGCTCGCCCTCGAGCCTGATGGACCGGCGCTCGCGCAGCTGGTGCGCCTTCACACCGAGCTGGCAGAGGCGCACCTGGCTGCCGGAGATGCCGCGCGCGCCGAACACTTTGCCGCCGCGGTGGCCGTCCTCGTGCCGCGGGACCCGTCAGTGGCCGTCCTGCTCGCGGAGGCCCGGCTCGCTCGCGCGCGCTGGAGCGAGGCCCGGGATGCCTGCCTCGCGGGCCTCACGGGCCTTGCCAGGCAAACCGATCCGCGCCACGCGTCCCTGCGGCTACGGCTCGGGCGGGCGTTGCGCAAGCTCAACCGACCCGTGGAGGCGGTGGAGGCCCTGGCGGTGGGCACCTCTGCGGCGGCCTCACCGGCGCCCCGCCAGGCGGCCGAGCTCTGGTACGAGCTGGCCTTCGCCCATGCCGCGGCGGCTCAGCCGGCGGAGAGTCTCAGCGCAGCGCGTCAGTACGCGCACCTGGCGCCGCACGACCCCAGAGGCAAGGCGCGCGCCTCCGAGGTCCAGCAGCTGGTGGCCTCCCTCACCCCCACGCCGTGACGATCGTGGTGGTGGCCAACCCGACGGCGGGCGGAGGCGTCGGGGCGGTCGAGTGGCCACGCGTGGCGCGCCGGCTGGAGGCTGCGGGTCACGCCGTGGACGTCAGGCTGACCCAGCAGCCGGGGGATGGGACGCGCCTGGCCCGGGCGGCGCTCGCGTCGGGGGCCGCGACCCTCGTGGCAGTGGGAGGCGACGGCACCTTCCACGAGGTGGCGCAGGGCTTCTTCGATGACGCCGGGGAGCCGCGAGCCCCGGAGGCCTGCCTCGGTCTGGTGCCGGCGGGGACGGGCAATGACTTCGTGCGGTCCCTCGGGGGCTCGGACACCGAGCGGGTGCTCTCGGCGCTCGCAGCGGGCCGGAGCCGGCGGATCGACGTGTTGGGGGTGCGGTTCCGAACCCGCCGGGGGGCACCTGCCTTTCGCGTCTGCCTCAACGTCCTGAGCGTGGGGGCGGCGGCGCTCGCTGCCGAACGCGCGCACGCCTGGCCGGCCTGGCTCCGGGGCTTGCGCTACCTGGCGGGGGGGCTGCAGACCCTCGGCGACGTTCGGCCCTTCCGGCTGCGCTGGACGGTGGACGGCTTGCCGAGGCCGGACGTCCGGGCCTTGCTGCTGGTGGTGGGCAACGGCGGCTTCTTCGGCGCCGGGATGCCCATCCTGCCGACGGCACGCCTCGAGGACGGTCGTGCCCAGCTCCTGCTCGTACGGGAGGCGCCCCTGTGGCAGCTGCTGGCTCACGCGCCGGGGTTGTGCCTCGGGACCCACCTCACGGCACCCTTCGCCGAGCACGGCGCGTTCCAGGAACTCACGGCCGAGGTGGACGCACCCGTCGACATCGACGGCGAGCCGGTCGGGGGGGGGCCCCTCGAGGTGCGTGTCTTGCCTGGTGCGTTGCGCCTCCTGGCCTGAGCGCGGCCGGTGAGGGTGGCTCGCCTCACACCCGCAGGTGGCGCCAGTGGCCCAGCTTGAAGTACCAGGTGATGCCAAGCCCCTGCGCCACCATGGACACGGTCATGGCCCACCAGGCGCCGCTGGTGCCCCATCCGAGGGGCACCGCCAGCAAGTAGCCGAGCGGCACCCGCAGCATCAGCTGAAACAGCAGCACGCTCCACATCGGGGCCCGCGCGTCCCCTGCGCCCTGAAGCGCGCCGTTGAGCACCATCGCGAGGGCGAGGAAGGGCTCCGAGATAGCGGCGACGCGCAGGTAGTCCGCGACGTGCCCGCGCACCACGGGATCGGTCGTGAACCTGGCGGCGAGTACCTCGGCCCCGAGCCAGAACACGAGGGCGAAGGCGCTCATGACCACGATGCCCACCGCGGCGACCCGCCAGGTGGCTCGTTGTGCCTCTTCGGGCCGGCCAGCTCCCAGGTTCTGTCCCACCAGCGTGGCGGCAGCGATGTTGAGCGCAAAGCAGGGCAGGAACGCCACTGCCTCCACCCTCATGCCGATGGAGAAGGCCGCCACGACGGCCGTGGGACCGGGAAGCAGGCTCAGGATGCCGAAGAAGCTCATCATGCCCACGTTGCGCATGAGCACCTGCAGCGCGGACGGGAAGCCGATGCGCAGCAGCCGGGCGAACCAGGCGCGCACGGGACGCCAGCCGCCCTGGGCCTCCCTGTAGAGCCGCATCCGGCTGAAGATCGCCCACGCCACCGCCAGGCCGCAGGCCTTGCCCATCACGAAGCCCACGGCAAGGCCGCCCAGCCCGAGGCCGAGGCCCAGGCCGAGGCCCAGAGAGCCAGCCATCCAGACCGCGTTCTCGGCTGCCGCTGTGCCCAGCAGCCCGAGCGACAGCCCCCGCGCCCGGAGCACGGCCAGCAGGACGATCGTGACGTCCATGGGCAGCACGCCCGCCAGGAGGCTGCGCAGGTAGGGCGTGCCGGCTCGCTGAACGGCGTCCGGTGCCCCGAGCAGGGCGAACAGGCCTGGCGCTGCCAGCCACACCAGCGGCAACAGGACCAGAGACAGCGTGAGGCCCAGCAGCACGGCTTGCCGGGCCGCGTGACCGGCCTCAGGCCAGTCGCCCGCCCCGACGAACCGCGACACGAGTGCCTGGGCGCCGATGGCCACGGCCGTGGTGAGGGCGTTGATGAGCAGCACCAGCTGCATCGTCAGCCCCACCACGGCCTGCTCCACCGAGCCGAAGTGGCCTGCCACCCAGGTCTCCAGCAGCCCCATCGCTGCGTTGGAGACCATCGTCAGCACGAGCGGCCAGCTCAGCCGCCAGATGCCTTGCCACGATGCGCTGGCGGTGTCAGGCGCCTGTGCTGCGGGAGCAACGGACGCGCGGCTCATTCCTCGTCTGCCAGGGCGGCCTTGATGGCCGTCCCCGTGGCGTGCGCGGGAGCGGGGATGCCCAGCAGGCGAGCCACCGTGGGGGCCAGATCGGCGTTGGTCACGGGGGGCAGCTCCACCCCGCGTCTCACGCCGGGGCCAGCCAGCAACATGAAGGCCCGCATGTCGGGCCGACGCGGGTCGAAGACGTGCCCGGCTCGTCCTGCCTCGACGCGGGACACGACCGGGGCGGCTCCGACCTCGGCGTCGAAGAGATAGCCTGGTTGCAGATCGAGGTAGAGGTCGCCCGCGCGCGGCCCTCCGATGCCAAGGCCACGTGCCTCGGCGCTGTCGCGACGGATGAACCGCGTGACGAGCGGCCGGCCCTGGCCGTCTCGCTCCGCGGCCAGGGCGTTTTCGACCCGGCTCAGCACGGCTGCCACGTCGCGTCCGGGGACGATGCCCCCCTTGTGCCCCACGTGGTTCACCACCACGTAGCCGCCGTCCGTGCCGGTGTAGAGTGCCCGGGTGCGGGCCAGGTCCACTTGCCCCTTGC
>JAYKHL010000243.1:0-8372 GCA_035284865.1 Candidatus Sericytochromatia bacterium
GTTTGTCGTGTATAAATCCTCCTCTCCTTACACGATAAACAATATCTCCAACTTTTATCATTATATCCTATTTTCCTTAAAAGTCAAAAATCTGGAAAAATTACCTATGCGTTGAAAATGTACTTGGAACCCCCCAGGGGGCTGGGGATCCACTAGGGACTTACCTGGGAGGATATGGCAGCCAGGGGCTGCCAGGGGGCTGGCTCCGCGAGACCAAGGTGCCCTACTGGGCCGTCTCCTTGAGCCAGTCCGTGACGGTCTTGATTTCATCGGCAGACAGGATCTTGCCAAAGGCCGGCATCCCACCCTTCCCGTTCGTGACCGAATTCACGATGTCCCGGCCAGCCAGAAAGTCCTTGCTCGCCAGGTTTGCCTGCGGCATGTTCTGCTTGGTCGCTCCGTGACACGCCTGGCAGTTCGCCGCGAAAATGGCGGCGCCGTCCTTCTTGGCTGCTGGCTGGTGGGCCCCAGCGGGTACCGCCTGGCCGCCATGTCCGCTCGCGGCAGCCTTCAACTCCTGGGCGTGGGGGTCGTTGGCGTCAGCCCAGTAGGCCCTGGCCGTCAGCCCCACGACGAACAGCATCAACCCCGACATGCAGGCCACCGCCACAGGGCGACGGGTCCAACGGCGGTAAGGGTTACGGTCGTAGAAGGGCAGCAACAGCAAGGCCCCGGCAATCGCCCCTGGGATGATGGCCACCGCAAAGATCGCGGTCCAGCCCGGGAAGTATTTCAGGAGCTCGAACAGCCACATGAAGTACCACTCGGGCCGAGGCAGGTACTGGCTTGTGGGGTCTGCCGGGGGGTCCAGGTGAACCCCCACCTTGATGCTCAGGAACAGCAGCACCGCGAGCAAGGCCGCAGCCACGATGACGTCCTTGTAGGTCGCGAAAGGATGGAAGGCGTAACCTGCCTCCTTCATCTTCTTGTACTCGACCTCATAAACCTGCTTCTCGGTGGGATCGTTGAAGAAGCCGCCCATGTTCAGTTGCTCCCCTTCACGCGGTCATACGCCTCGTCGAGCCGCTCGGGCAGGGGCGTGATGCCGATTCGGATGACCAGATACAGGTGAATGCCGAGGAACACCAGCATGAGGGCCGGGATCATCAACATATGAATCGCATAGAAGCGCGTGAGGGTGAGGGCACCAAGGGTCTCACCGCCACGCAGGATCTTCTTGGAGAGGTCGCCCACCACGGGGATGGACTCGGGCACCTTCGTGCCGACCTCGGTCGCCCAGTAAGCCTTCTGGTCCCACGGCAGCAGGTAGCCCGTGAAGCCCAACCCAAGCACCAACCCGAGCAACGCGACCCCTGACATCCACGTCAGCTCCCGCGGGTACTTGTAGGCGCCGTAGAAGAACACCTGCAGCATGTGCATCGTCACCAGGATCACCATCGCGCTGGCGCCGTAGTGATGCAACCCGCGTACGATGTTGCCACCCCAGACGTTCTCGGTCAGGTACTTCACGCTGTCGTAGGCGTGATCCGTCGTGGGGGCATAGTAGACGGCCAGGAACATCCCCGACACCGCCATGATGATGAAGGTGAACAGCGCGGCAAAGCCAAGCGTGTACCACCAATCGATCTTGGGCACGTTGCGAGACACCAGCGCGGCGTCGATGTCCCGGACCCCCAGGCGCAAATCGAGCCACTCGAAGACTTTGCCCACCATTCGGAGACTCCTTCTACGTTGGTTCAGCGGGTGTGTATTGCGGGCAGCATCCGGGCCGTTGAGCGTTCAAGCGCCCGGACAGTGCCGCGATCCTACCGCCCGGGCGGCTCCCCCGTCAATGACGGCACTCACCGGTAGTAAACGCGCGGAAGGCGCTGCCCCAGACCGCAGAGCACCTCATAGCTGACGGTGCCGGCCGCCTCTGCCCAGCGTTGGATGGAGATGGCGTCCGGCCCCTGACCTCCGAGCAGGGTGACCTCTTCTCCGGGTTCGATCGGCAGGCTTCCCGCATCGAACACCGTCTTATCCATCGACACCCGGCCCACGTTGGGGCAAAGCCGCCCCCTCACCGCCACATAGCCGCGGTTGGAAAGCGATCGGGGCAGCCCGTCCGCGTAGCCGACGGGCACGAGCCCGAGCCGGGTGGCACGTGGAGCCGCCCACGTCGAGCCATAGCCAACGCGCGCCCCCATCCCCACGTCCTTGACCTGCGACACGCGTGCGCGGACGCTCATCACTGGCACCAGTTCCACCGGAGCCGGCTCATTGGGGCGGGGGGAGTGCCCGTACAGCGCCAACCCCACGCGCACCATGTCGAGGTGAGATTCGGGCAGGAAGACCGCGCCAGCGCTGTTGGCAATGTGCCGCAGCACCCCACCCTCCCCTGTCGGCACGCGCAACGCCAGGCTGTTAAAGCGCCTCAACTGCTGCTCGGCGTCGTGGGGGTGTTCCGCCTCGGCCGAAGCGAAGTGAGAGGCCAGGCCCGTGAGGCGCAGCGCCTCGGAGTGCAGGATGTACTGGGCGAGCCCGGCAGCTTCGTGTAGCTCACAGCCCACGCGCGTCATCCCCGTGTTGACCTTCAGGTGCACCTCCGCCGAGCGCCCCAGGCCGCGCGCGACGCTCTCGACCAGTTGCACCTGCCGACCGGAGCTCACCGTCAGCTGAAGGCCCGCCTCGATGGCTGGCTGGTAGGCAGGATCCGGCACGATCCCCAGCACGAGGATGGGCGCCTCATGGCCACTCCGACGAAGCCGCACCCCCTCGTCGACGGTGGCCACCCCCAGGGCCGAGGCGCCATGCTGAAGCGCGGCCCCGGCGACCATCGACGCGCCATGACCGTAGGCGTCAGCCTTCACGACCGCCATGAGCCGTGTGCCAGGCCTCAGGGCGGCCCTGAGCGCCCGAACGTTGGCCGCCAGCCCCACGAGGTCGATGGCGAGCCAGGCGCCCCGAAGGTCTGCCTGCTCCATCGCCGACCTGACGTGGGCCTTCTGGAACGCGGTGCGGGAGGTCTCGTTCACCGCCGCATGCTAACACCGCCCGCCCCGGTTCAGCGAGGGTGCCCGCGGACCAGGTCGGGCGAGGCCGTGGAACCAGGGTTACTCCCTACGCCCCGCATCAGGCCACATCAGCCCCAGCGAGACGTCCCACATGGCCGTGGGGTCTCCCGCTGGCGCCAGCAGCGGGTACCGCAGCGAGGCTGACATCATATGCCAGCGAGCCCCCACGCGGAGGTGGGCGGCTGGGTAGATGCCCCCCGCTGACCCCTGGATGAGGGTGGCGCGTGCCCCGAGCCCGCCCTCGAAGGCCGGCGTTGCAGGTCCCACCACCCGGCGCGAGGTGGCAAGCAGGTCGATCGACATCGCCGCCCCCTCCGTCGCGCCCGCCACCCCACGCAGCGTCGAGGGGGTGAACGCCCCGATCATCCAGAGCCCGGGCCGGACGTCGAGCGACGGCAGCACGGGCCTGTTGAACTCGAGCACCCAGGCATCGAGGGGGGCCCGCCCGGCTCCGAGCGCGTAGCCGACCCGCCAGTCGCCAGCCAGCCCGCTGGGCCGGGTCGCCTCTCGCGCGGGCACGGCCTCCGGTGCACGCAGTGGGGCCACCCCGGAGGGGTCCCCGGAGACCCGGTCAACGGGCTGATTCGTGGCACCCGCAGTCGCAACGGGCGACGCCGAGGCAGCAGCCGCCGGCGTGAGGACGGGCGACGCCGAGACAGTAGCCGCCGGCGTGAGGACGGGCGACGCCGAGACCGCAGCCATTGGCGTGGGGACGGGCGACGCCGAGACAGCAGCCGAGGGCGTGGGAGCTGGCGCCGGAGAGCCCGTAACCGCTGGGCCAGGGCCGGGTGTGGGGGGAGCAGCAGGGCGAACGGCGACCGACCCAAGGCCCGCCGCGGCCGTGCCCGGTAGATGGGCTGTGGGTCTCGCGGGCGCAGGCACCGGCATCGACGGCGGAGGGGGAATGCGGACCCCGGGCCCTTCCTGCTGATAGGCGAGGCGCGCCTGGTACTCGGCTCGGCTCAGGCGACGGCCCAGGTAAGCATCCAGGTCCGAGCGGCGCACGCGGCAGCGCTGGGCACCCCTTCCCTGGCTGTGTTCGAAGACCACCTCGACGGGCGCAGCGTAGCTCTGAAAGGCGGCATAGGCCACCAGGCTGGCCCGCTTCAAAAAGACGTCGCGTGTCATTGTCCCGCCACACGCCACCACCAGCCGCCGCGGGGCTTCGGCCGTGATGGCCAGGATGACCATGCCCTCCCGGGCCGCCATGGCCCGGACAGCCTCCAGCGGCAACAGCCGCTGCGTCTCGGGCCCCGCAGCCTTGGCCTGCGCCCCGACAGCCAGGGCGGTAGTCAGCACGGCAAAGACAGCCAGCGCCGGGAGGCGCTGGCGCGGCACGCGCTCGTCCCTCACGGCAGCTCTAGGATCTTGGCCCGCACGTCTGCAGGCACCAGCTCGGCATCGCCGGGTTCAAGGGGGACCGCCCCCCGCTCAACCGCCCGCGGCTGCGGCTGCCGCTCGACCCGTCGAGGTGGGGCCGCGGGGCCTCGCCTGGCAGCCTTCCCAGGCTGGCGGGCAGGGGCCGTCACGGGCTTCTGAACCACAGGGGCAGCCCGGAAGGCCTCGACGCGCGCGGCCGTAGGCGCGGGGCCGCCCCCCGGTTCACCGTGCCCGCCCCCTCCGTCCGCCTGACGGAGCTCATCCAGCCGCTGAGCGGCGTGGGCCGAGAGCCCACTGTCGTTGGAGATGGCCGCGATGTTGCGCCACGCGCAGGTGGCCGCCACCCGATCACCGTCCGCCTCCAACCGGCTGGCCTCAGCAGCCAGGGCCACCAGGGCCTGCCTGTAACCCTCGGCCTCGGAGGCGGCGAGCAACTTGGGGCCAGGCTCCACCGCCAGGGCCGGGGCCCGCGCTGCGACCACGGCGGCGATGATCCCGGCGGCCAGCAAGGACCCCCCGGCAGCCACCACCACCCACCGCCGCCTGAGCCGCTCCTTCCGCCAGGCGGCCTCCGTGAGCCCCTCCAGGTCCGCCTCCCGCTCCTCCAAGGTGCGCCGATACGACTCCCGCTCCCCCCTGGCGGACGCTCGAGCCTCCTCGAGGCCTCGCTCGAGCCGGCCCGCTGCCTCCACCTGCGCCGCGAGCCGGGTTTCGACCTCGAGGCAGGTGACCCGCAGCGCCGCGAGCTCGGCCCGAAGGCGCTCCGCCTCCTGCCGGGAGGCCTCGGCCTCCTGAGCCAGCCGGGTGCGCTCCAGCCGCTCGGCCTCCAGCTGGCGAGCCAGGCCGGATGGCTCCTCCTCCGCCGCGAGAGGGGCAGGTGGCAACCCGGGTTCCGCCCCCTCAGCGAGGGCCTGCCAGCCGGCCAGCCACGCTGCCCGAGCAGCCTCCGACCAGACGTGCAGCCGCCCGAGGCGCTCGTACGCCGCCCGGCGTGCCGGCTCGGCTTGCGCCTGGCAAGCCAGCGCCTCCACGGCCGCCACCTGAAGGTCCTCGTCCCTCGCCGTGAGGGCCACCACCATCACGGCGTCCCAGCTACGCGGGGCGTGTCGGAGCATCCGAAGGGCCGCCAGCCTCGCGCCCGGGGCGTCCTCCTTGCCCAAGGCGTCGATGGCGGCGTCGTACCACACGTGTTCAGGCACGGCCGGCTGGCGCGCCGACTCTGCGGGATGGTGGGGGCCAGGGTTGAGATGGTCAGTCATGCAGGCGCCTAAGACAGCCGGGGGCCTGACCATCGTAGGCGCCTGGGGGGTGCAACAGCAGTGGCCGAGCGCACACGACGCGGGGGCAGGGACGCGTCTCGGGACGTCAGGGTTGGCGAATCACGTCTGGCGGGTTGTCCCGATCCACCTGCCGCGTGCCCGCGGCTCCGCAAGGCTTGCACGTGAGCCGACCCAGCCTGGCGGCACGCTGCAAAATGGGGATCTCGGCGGCTTGGCGCCGGTCGTCCGCCTTCACCTCTGCCTCGCAGAGGTGGCAGTGCCCCACCACAATCAACGCCATCGAGGGAGCCTCCTTCGCTCGTAGACACCGGAGAGGTGTCAGACAAGGCTCGTCGCGCGAGCCCTCAGCCGCCGCATCAGCTCGGTCATTTGTTTTCGGTCAACGTGCGCCGACAGGGCGTGGCTCAGCCGGTCCGACAGGTCCAGGAGCTGGTGGAAGGTGCAGCTCTCCAGCTCACTCCACCCGAGGTCGTAAAGCACCGCATCGAGAATCTCGTGGGCCCTCTCGTACCCCACATACTCCATGACCAGCTGGGCAAAAGCCTGGTAGCGCGTCGCCTGGGGTTGATGGCCGAAGGTGAACCCCGACTGCGCCTCGTCGGTGTGCACACGCACAGCCTGTGTCGCGAGCAACATCCGCATGAGGTTGGATAGGCGCATCTCATCAAGATCACAGGCGTGATGCAGTTGAGCCACCGTGAAGGACCGCGGCAACCCTCGCACGTACTGCGGGATCCACTCCGGTGGCTGGGCCTGATCCCACTGGAAGGAATCCAGGGCGGCCTGGGTGAAGGAGACGGCGCTCGTGAGGTGTGGCACGAGGGTTCGGTAGGCGTGGGTGGCATCGAGCTGTCGCATCCCCTCGAGGAGCAAGTAATCCATCCGACACGTCACATCCGGAGGTCCAAGGTCTCCGTCCTCGTCCAGGGCCACGAGCTTGAAGGTGCCAGAGGTCCACCACCCCAGGATGCGGTACACGGCCAGGTCGCCCGCAATGTGATTGACTCGCGCGTTGACCAGGTCTCCGTGCCTGAAGACCAGTTCCGCGCTCTGCCCGACCTCGACGCGGAGCAGCTGCAAGGAGGCCGTCTTCTGTTCCAGGGCGATGAGCTGTAACAGGTTGGGCAGGCTGATCGGCCCGAGGTTGCCTTCCAGCAGCACGTTGGAGGAAAGGGTCAAGGTCTGGTGCCTCGGACTTGGGAGAACACCCGCGTTATACCCCGATTCCAGGGATTAAAGCCAGCCTCAGGGCTCCGAGGCAGGCCGGCTGGATAGCCGTGCTCGCACGGCGGCGGGGCCGAGCCCCACGGCCGCCAGCGCAGCCAGGTAGCCACCGGCCAGCGCCACCGCCTGCGCCATCAACAGCCCCAGCGCGCTGCCTGCCACGACGTGCCCCTCCAACGCCCGCCCCACCCCCCACGCCAGGCAGCCTCCAACGCCAGCCGCAACGCCGGCCAACAGGGCGTCCCGAGCTCCCTCCCCGAGGGGCCAAACGCCCAACTTCCGCCACAGCAACCCGGTGATGACCAGGCAGTTGAGGCCGGTCGCGCCCGACGTCACGAGGGCGAGACCGGCCAGCCCCCACGGCCCCACCACGAGGGCCATCGCCCCGGCCGTGACGGCCAGGGAACCGACACTGACCAGGAGAGGGGTTCGTCCATCATTCAAGGCATAAAACACCCGCACGGCGAGGTCGCGCAGGCCGTAAAGCGGGATGCCCAGGGCACACAGGGCCAGCACCCGGGCCGTCGCAGCCGCGTCCTCCGGGCTGAACGCCCCCCGCTGGTAGACCACGGCCACGATGGGCTCCCCCGCCGTGAGGAACAGCGCGACGAGGGGCATGGCCACCAGGGCGATCGCCGACACCCCCTGGGCCATTCGCTGCCGCAGCGCTTCCCTGTCGCCCGCGACCACCGCTCGCGTCAGGAGCGGGAAAACTGGAATGAGCAGCGCCGTCATCAACACGCCGAGCGGCAGCTGGATGAGCTTGTTGGCGTAATCAAAGACGCTGATGGACCCTGCAGGCAAGGCGGAGGCAAAGTTGGTTCCGATCACCACCGCCAGGGTGCCGATCGTCGAGCTGACGCAGGCGGGCAGCAGCATGCCCCACACGGCTCGCACCTCGGGGTGTCCCAAGGGGCAGATCGGGCTGCCGGGCGTCCGCCCTCGCCAGAGCCGAACCGCCGCCCCTGCCTGCAAGAGCACCTGCCCGAGGCCACCCAGCAAGGTGCCCCAGGCCAGCATGTGAGGGTCCGACGACCACAGCACGGTGGCGATGACCGCCACGCTGGCCACCAGCGGCGAGAGCGAGGGCCGCTTGTAGTCCCCCTGGTCATTGGAGACGCCACACAGGATCCCCACCCAGCCGCCTATCACGATGAGGGGCGCCATGATGCGAAGCTGGGCGGCCGCCAGGTCAAACACCGCGGCCGGAGCCCTGGAGGCCACCCCGGAGATCAGCACGGGGGCAGCCAGGCCAGCCAACAGAGCTCCCGCCCCCGTGACGAGGGTCACCCAGACCGCGAGCGCCACGACGACCCCGGGCACTTCATCTCCCCGGCCTCGCTCCCGCAGGCTGGTGATGACGCGCTGGGTCGCCGTGTGGAAAGGCCCGGTGAGCCCGCCCAGCATGATGAGCGCGAACGAGGGGATGATGTAGGCTGCGGTGTAGGCGTCTTTCTCCACCCCGGCCCCATAG
>JAYKHL010000244.1:0-13040 GCA_035284865.1 Candidatus Sericytochromatia bacterium
CAGACGGGGGCGGGCGGACCGGGCGCGGCAGGCCCGGGCGGAGGCGTGGCCGACCCGGCCGTCGCTGCCGCCACAGGGGCCGCGGGGGCCGCTGGCGCGGCTGCCTCGGGGCCCCAGACGGCGGGCGCCAGCACGGCGGCCGGAGCGCCCACCGAGAAACCCGATGCCACCGTCAAGGGCCGGCTGGTCGACACCGCTGGCAACCCCGTGGCCGACGCCGAGGTCAACGCCTACGAGGGGTTCCGGACCTACACCGGAGCGGATGGCCGGTTCTCCATCGGGGTGCTCTCGCGCAACGATTTGCGGCTGGACTTCTCCAAGCCCGGCTTCCTCGACCGGCAGGTCACCGTCAGCCTCCAGCCCGGCGACACCAGCGAGCTCGAGGTGACGGTCAAGCCGCTGGACGCCAAGGTGACCCCCATCGTCGCCTCGATGGGCGGGGTCGCCGTCAGCTCCGACGGCCGCGCCCAGCTGCGGGTACCCCCAGGCGCGCTCACCGGGGACAGCAACGTGCGGCTCACCTGGATGGATCCCATGCCCAGCGACGCCTTCCCGTTCGCGCACGGCGAGCTGCCGGGCCCGCTGCTCACCCGCGCCACGGCCGATGGCGAGCAGGCTGATGAGGAGTTCACGATCCCGCCGCTGTCGTTCACGCTCGTTGATCTGGAGACAGCCAAGATCGCCCCCGGCCAGCAGCTCGAGCTGCGCATGCGCATCAACCCCGAGGCCCTGAAGCTGGCCGGCGACAACATCGACTTCGGCAACCCGGCCACGATGCAACAGCCCTGCTACGACTTCGATCGCGCCCTGGGCCTGTGGGTCAACCCGGCGACAGCCCGACTGGAGCGGGACGCTGACGGCACGGCCTGGACGGTCTACACGATGCACAGCCGCGGCACCGTTCCGAACTTCTTCAACCTGCTGCAGACGGTCTCGACCGGCTCGCACGTCTCCACCACCAACACCGTCACGTGGCAGGAGGCCGTGAACTACCAGGAGCAGGTCTGGGACCGCGTCCAGGTCGCACGGCGCGTGCCCCGCACCGAACGGCAGTATGTGACCTGGAGGGAGCGCGTGCAGGTTCGCGAGCGCTACAACCCCGGCAACGGCTGGCGAACCCGCACCGTCACGCGGTGGGAAACCCGGGGCGAGTGGCGCACCCGCACGGTCTGGGACACGGTGAACGTGTGGGAGAACGTTGCTCGCTGGGTGAACCGGACCCGCATGGAGAACCGGTCGCGCACGGACAACGTGTACGGGTTGAACTTCTCCGGGCGGGTGCGGGAGGAAAGCGCAAACGCCAGCCTCAACGGGCGGCCCCTGGCAGGCGCCACCGTCCGGCACCAGCAAGACTTCTTCGGCAGCACGACCAAGACCTCGGATGGGTCCGGCACCTTCAGCATCCCGATGTGGCACAACTCGAGCGCGCCCAACATCGGGGGGGCGACCTTCTTCGATGCGAGCTCCACGTCCGGCGGCTGGGACATGGCGGTCAACACGGACTCCCGCCTCGCCGTCGGTCCCGCCGGCCCTGACTTCACGCAGGCTCACTACGGCGAGACCTTCCGCATCGACTACCGCATCGACGGGGTGCTGCGGTCCGAGAACGTCACCTTCCCGGGGATGCGGTTCTGGACCTTCGGCCGGGATGCGCGGGACAACGTGAACAACTTCGAACTTGTGGGCCTGTCCAACCCGACCTTCGTGTACGTGCCCGAGGGGTCCCTGCCCTCCGTCAGCCTCCGCCCCGGCGGACAGGACGGGCTTGGTCTGCGGGTCTACAACAGGCCCGCGAACACCGGCCTCGTGACGGAGCGCAGCTCGAATTCGGCGCTGAACGGGCGTCCGCTGGCGGGAGCCACCGTCAGCCACAACGCCGACTTCTTCGGCGCCACCACCAAGACGTCGGGGACCGACGGTCGGTTCACGATCCCGTACTTCAACGCGTTGACGCGCGTGACGGGGGCCTCGTTCTTCGACGCCTCGGGCACGGGCGGGCTCAACCCGGTGGTCGACACCGACGCCCGCGTGCGGCTCCGTCTCACGGGCGACTTCGACCCGGCCCTCAACGGGGCGGAGCAGTTCGTGCTGAAGTACCGCATCGACGGCCGGGAAGTGACGGAGACCGTCACGTTCAACCCTGAGCGCCAGCTCCTGTTTGGACGGGATGCCAGCGACAACTTCAACAACTTCGAGCTCGTCAGCCTGCAGAACGCCATCTTCCTGTACGAACCCGAAGGGGGCCGGATGCCCACCGCCAACGTGCGGCCCGGCGGCACGGCCACGATCGAGGCGAAGGTCCAGTTCGTCGCGGTCAAGTAAAATCCGGTACACTCGGGGGAGCGGGCCAGCCGGCTCGCTCCCCTTTGTCGTTCGAGGGACCACGACGTGGCGTTTGATCAGCGGGCAGCCTGGGCGATGGGCATCGCCACGACGGTCGCGGTGGCTGGTGGCGCGTTGTGGCAGCGACACAGGGAGACGCAGGCCGAGGCGCACACGCCCGCGCGCAAGCTCTTCGTGGTCGGGGTGCTCAGCGGCGTCCACGCCGTCGATCTGGCGACAGGCAAGGGGGGGAAGGGCATCGTCACCGGCATCCTGCCCCACAACCTCGCGCTCGCGCCTGACGGGAAGCGCCTCTGGGTCACCAACGTCGGCTCCCAGAGCGTCTCAGCCATTGACGTCGCCACCGAGCGGAAGGTGCAGGACATCCTCGTCGGCGAGATGCCAGACAACCCGGCCCACCGCAAGCTCGGGGCGGAGAGGCTCGCCCGGGCCACCAGCTGCTACGAGTGCCACGACCGCTTTGCCATCGGAAGCCTGCCCAACGCGCTGGCCTTTGACTCCTCGGGACGCTACCTGATGGTCAACGAGCTGCGCCGGCGGTCCGTGACCTGGCTCGACGTGGCGGCGGGCAAGACCGTGCGAGCGGTGACCTTTCCGGACCTGCCCCCGCAGGCCGCGCCGGCGAACATGGTCGTGCACCCGCGTCGCGGCGAGGTCTGGGTGCTGCACCGCTTTGAACCTGAGGACAAGACCTACGACCCCCGGGCGCGCGGCGGCCCGGCCGAGGCGGGCCCTTCCCCGGGCACAGGCAGGCTGTCGGCCTCGCAGAAGGATGACTTCCAGCATGATGCGCCCCTCGGCGTGAAGCGAAGCTGGGTCACGGTGCATGACGCCACCATGAACCAGCGCCTGGCCACGATCGAGATCGGGCAAACCGTGCCCTTCGACGGTGTCTTCAGCCGGGATGGGCGCCTCCTGTACGTGGGGTATCGTTCCACGAACCAGATCGCGGTCTTCGACACGGCCACGCGCACCTTGGCCCGCTGGATCGAGACAGGCTCGGCGCCCACCGGCCTGTCTCTGAGCCCTGATGGGAAGCAGCTATACGTCACGTGCCTGCACGCCAAGCCGCCGGTGGTGCAGGTCATCAACGCCGCCAGCGGGGCGGTGGAGGCCTCCCTCGGCGTCCACCCCAGTCCGTCCCTCGTGGTGACGGATCGCGCCACGGGCCTCATCTACGTCACGGCCACCGGCTACAACGCGGTGCTGGAGATTGACCCCGTCAACAGGAAGCTGCTGCGGGAGTTGCCCGCAGGCCATCAGCCCCTGGCGCTGACACTCACGCGCTGAAGCGCTCAGCGGTCCAGGGTGATGCGGCGGATGCGGCGGTTCCCATAGTCCGCAACGTAAAGCCGGCCCTGGGCGTCCAGCGCCAGCCCGTGCGGCGAGTCCAGCTGCGCCGTCGCCTGGTTGCCGTCCGCGAAGCCCTGGGTGCCACCGCAGATGGTCCGAACCACCGGTGGGTCAGCGGCCAGGTCAATCTCCCGAATCGCGTGGTTGCCGAGTTCCGACACGTACAGCCGGTTCTTCACGGGGTCCAGCGCCAGCCCGAACGGATTGAAGAACTCTGCCTCGTTGGCCTGCCCGTCACGCAGCCCCTGGGCACCTCCCGCCAGGGTGGTGACGGCGCCATCTGGCGCCAGCTGGCGGATGCAATCGTTGTTGGTGTCGGCAATGTACACCGTGCCATCGCCGGCAATGGCGAGGTCACACGCACCGCTGAAGGACGCAGCGACGCCGGTCCCGTTGTCGGCGCCAGCCACCCCGCTGCCGGCCACGGTCGTCACGGCGCCGGCCCCGTCGAGCCGCCGGATGCGGTTGTTGAGCGTGTCCGAGATGTAAATGCTGCCATCTGGACCCCTGCGCGCCGCTTGCAAGGCCCGGAACCGTGCATCGAGCGCAGGTCCGTCCTCATAGCCACCGCCCTCCCCATTCTCATCGATGCCGATGGGGCCGCCGCCAGCCAGGGTGGTGACAAGCCCACCAGGCGTGACCCGTCGCACGCGGTGGTTGATGACGTCCGAGACCAGGAATGCTGGGCCCCCCACGGGATCCAGGGAAATGTGGATGGGGAAGTTGAAGGCGGCCGCCACCCCGGTGTCGTCCGTCCACCCGGCCACGTCCGACCCGGCCACCGTGGCGACCTGGCCGCCGGGCGTCAGCCGGCGGATCCGCTGGCCGTCGAAGTCGGTGATGTAGAGGTCGCCCGACGTCGGCTCGAGCGCAAGCCCCGCCGGTCCTCGGAAGCCTGCCTCGGCGGCGGGCCCGTCCGTGACGCCGTTCTGGCCGTTCCCCGCCACGGTGGTCACGCTGATCTCTCCGAGGACCTGCAGCGACACCTCCGCGCTGGTCACCTCCCCACTGCGGGCCCAGACCCTCCCGGCCCCCACCTGGGTGCCCGTCACGACGCCGTTGGCGTCGACCGAGACGGCCCCCTCCGCGACCCACGTGACGGCAGGGTTCGGCACGGGTGCCTCCTCGTTGAAGGCCTGCACCGTCAACGACGCCGCCTGATTCAGCCGCACCTCCGCCGGCGGGTTGGGGACCAGCAGCGAGGTGATCGGCGTGAAGGGGATCGCGTTGCTGTCTCGTCCATCCACCGAGATGACGAGGCTCGTGCTCGCCACGGGGGGCACGAGCAAGGTCAGCGTCGTATCGTCGATGCGCGTGGCGGTCCCGGCGAAGGTGCCGAACTTCACGCCCAGCGGCTTGCCAGCGACAAAGCCCTGCCCCCGGACCGTCAGTTGCAGGCCCCTGCCTCCGCTCGTCGGTTCCACGGTGGACAGCACGGGGTTCAGCGAAGACAGCTGCGCCTCCGCCACAGGGGTATCCTGGCTCGAGGTCACCGCCACCCCCTGCCGGGTGTAGGTCGCCCCGTCCCGCTCTCCATACAGCTGATAAGTGCCTGCCGGGACGTCAGCCAGGGTGAACACCCCCGAGGTGTCGGTGGTGCCGATGTAGGGGGTGCCGAGCAACCGCACCGTGATGCCGCTGTGGTCCGTCGCACCCGGCAGCTTCAGCGTACCCGAGACGCTGCCTGTCGGCGCCAGTTGCAGCGTGACGCTCTGGCGTTTGACGGGCACCCCGAAGGCAAAGGCCTTGGAGGACTGGCCCTCCACGGCCTCGATGTTGTAGCTGGCGTCGGCCAGCGCCTCGGCGGAAAAGCGGCCTTCAAGGTCGGAGGTGGTCTCGTACAGCACGGTCGCGAGCAAGCGGCGACCGCGGTAGGCAGCTGGTGCCCCCTCCTGCGAAGGGTAGAAGCGCACCGTCACGCCGACGGCCGGTTGACCGCCGGCCCCCGTCACCTTGAGCACGGCATCGGGTTGCAACGTCCCCGTCGCCGCCGGCGTGGGGGTGGCGAGCGCCCCGGTGCCAGTGGCCGCCGGGTCCTGCGTGGGGCCCGCCTGCGGCGACGCTGGTGGGTCAAGCAGCGTGCCGGCGGATGGGCTCGGGACCACGGTCCCGGAGGGCGTCGCAAGCTGCCGCTTCGAGACCCTCCGGACGGGCTCCTCCGGGGCGGTGGTCGGGGCCGGGGAGTTGCACCCCAAGGCAACCAGCACGGCCCCCATCAGGGCACACAGTCTCGGGTTTCGCCACACGGTTCGGGCCTCCAGTCACGTCCTTGATGGGACGCCACGGCTGCCTTTCATGTTCCCCCCCCGGCCCGCCCGTAAACGAGCAGGCCGGGCGCTCAGCGGCCTTCGTTGCAGGCTCAGCGCGAGCGAGCGCCGGACGAGAACCCGCTCGTGCCATACCCGCTGCCACCACCAATGTAATCTTCCGGGTTCCGCTGGCTGCTCACGAACTTGTCGGTGTCGAACTTCGGCGTGGCCTCTGCCCGGTCCTCGACCGGCGCCTTGGGGCGGGTCGGCTGCAGGGTCGTCTCGACCGACTTTTGAATCCGCATCGTCCATCTCCTCCTGAAACGGGGGAGCAAGCTCCCCCGACCACTCCTTACCACTCCAAGGACGTTATAGAACCTCGCGGCTCCGGACTTGCTTGAGGAACCGGAGGTTCAAGGCGGCGGCAGCAACGTGCCGCGGGCCGTGTGCAGTCGCCTCACGACGGCCTCCCGTCGGTCCGTCAGGAGCACGTTGCCGGCCGGGTCACGCGAGAGGTAGCCGAGAGCGGGCAGATACGCCAGGCGCGCGTCCCCCGTCAGGTAGCGGGTGTCAAGACCGCCCGCAACGGTGTACAGGTCCGCGCCGCGCTTGAGCCGGATGCGCCCGTTGCCCGTGTCCCCGATCAGGAGGTCCCCGGCCGCATCGAAGCAGAGGGAGCCAGGCCGGTTCAACAAGGCGGTCACGGCCCCGGGCGACGGCGCCTCTCCGAGGAAGTCCGGTTCGGCGGCACTGACGTCGTACACGCTCGGGTAGGCCCGCACCCCCGTGTCGACGAAACCGGGCGTCCCCACGAAGACCCCAGGCTCCGGGTTCACCGGTGGACGCCCCGCCACGCGCTCGATGGCGACCGGTGAGGCCTGGGCCCCCACCGTCGGCGTCGGCAGCCTGAACACCCAGTGGCGCTCCGTGTCGGCCACATAAAGGTGGCCGCCTCCCGGCGAGAGGGCGAGGTCCAGGGCGCCGTCGGGTGTGAACGGCTGGCCCTCGCGCGTCAGGGGGATCCGGTAGATGCGGCCGTCGGCCTCGGCCACCACAAGCAGCCCCCCCGTTCCCGGCGCCCCGTTGCCCGCGTCGAGCAGCCAGAGGTTCCCCGCCGCGTCTCGGGTCAGCCCCGTCGGGCGAAACAGCCCTGCCTCTGTGGCGAGCTCACCGTCTGCCGCGGGCGTCCAGGCTTCAGCCTCCGCCTGCGAAAGGGGCACGCCCCGGCCAGCCACCGCGTAGAGGTGGCGCGGGAGGTAGGGATCCAGCCCCCCATCGTTTCGCCGGAAGTGCCGCACCGAAGCGGCGGGCATCAGCAGGACCCTGCCACAAAAGGGCTGCGAGACGTACACGTGACTGCGCTGGACGGCGGGCACCTCTTCCAGGGCCAGCTTGTGGGGAGAATAAAGCGGGAAACCTTGCGGGGCAGCAGGGTCAGGGTCGTACATCGGCACGCCATCGCCGAGCGTGTCAGAGGCCACGGCACGGAAGATGTCCTCCCAGACGTTGGGGTCCTTCGGGCCATTGACGACGCCCCCGATCGTGTAAAGCTTGCCCGCCTCGAGCGCCCCCTGGTCCTCCCCGTAGATGGGCCCCGAGAGAGCCTCCCCAGGCACGAAGGTCACCAGCTGGAC
The DNA here is from genome assembly GCA_035284865.1 of Candidatus Sericytochromatia bacterium. Lineage (GTDB taxonomy): Bacteria > Cyanobacteriota > Sericytochromatia > S15B-MN24 > JAQBPE01 > JAYKHL01. The sequence continues at coordinate 7,580 of JAYKHL010000244.1, forward strand.
ATCATACTGAGACAGGTACAGGTGGCCGTAGCTGTCCAGCTGGGCATCCATCGGCGCCACGAGCTGCGCCTCCTCGGCAGCCTCCCCGTCGCTCTGGCTGTAGCCCCGGATCCCAACCCCCGCCACGCGCGTGAGCGCCAGCGGCTGAAACCCCAGCAGGTCCCGCCAGGCGTCCGCCAGCTGGTCCACGAGGCTCGTGCCACCGGCCGTGATGCGGCCGCCGAAGGCCTCGACGTAGGCGTTGCGAAGGCGATGCCCTGCCCCGAGTTGCAGGGCCTCCACCGCCGGGACAGGCCCCGGCGTCACGGCCAGCGGCACCGAGGCCAACAGGTCCCGCGTGAGGCCCTCCAGCGTGTTCAGCGTGGCGGATGACAGCGCCTGCACCGAGGGGCCGCTGGCCGAGGCGTCAGGGCGAAGCTGCCAGCGGGCCAGCTCGGCCACGAGGGTGGTCGCCTCGTCGAGGTCTCGCACCTGGGCCCCGGCCGGGGCAATGGCGCAGAGACGATGCCCCCCCGCGAAGGTGACGTTGACGACACACGCCTCATCGGCCGGGACGCCCCCCGGCAGCCTGTAGGTGCCGCTGGCGTTGGTGGTGGCGGTCACGGCCTGCCCGGCCCGGGCATAGAGCGCCTCGTCGAGCGCGGACACCGTCACCATCGCGCGGCCCACGGGTTCCCCAAGGAGGCGGTAGGCCGAGGCGCTGTCCCGGAAGTAAGCGTCAGCGAGCAACGAAAGCGAGGCCGTTCCCACGAGGTCCCTGACGGCTCCAAGCGCGCGCAGCCGTCGGGCGGGAGCCACCGTGGGGGGCTGAAGCCCGTTGGGCGCCGGGGGGAGGGCCGCCGGCCGGGTGTTGCCGGCAGCCACAGCAGGAGGCCTTGCGCCGACCTGTCTGGCGGGAGGGGTGCCGGGGGCAACGCACCCCACCACGGTGCAGAGCGAAAACCCGAGGGCCAGGCGTCCAAGGCGTGCCATGATCACTGCTCCCACTGCCGCCACAGGATGCGCAGGCGGCCGTGCCGGTAATCCTGAAGGAACACGTTGCCCGCAGGATCGAGGTCGATCTTTTCCGTGTCGTAAAGATCCGCCCAGTGGCGCGCATCGCCATCCCGGGCGTTGTCCGTCCCGTTGGTGCCGGGGGCGTGGAACCGGCCCGCGACGGTGCGGATGGTGCCGTCCGTGCCAACGACGCGAACCAGGCCGGCACCGGAGTCCGCAATGTAAAGGCGCTGTTGCGCGTCGAAGGCGAGCCCCCGCGGGAAGCTGAGACGGGCCTGAGTGGCGGGCCCGCCGTCGCCCAACGCCCCGGCGTCCGCGGCAGGCGCGTAGTCGAAATCCCCCTGGCCATTGGAGCGTTGTCCGCCCACCGGGCTGCCCACCACGGTGGTCACCACCCCGGTGTCCCGGCTGATCTTCCGGACCCGCTGGTTGTCAAAATCAGCCACGTACAGGCACTTGTCCACGTTGTTCCAGGCCAGCGCGAAGGGCTGATCGAAGCGGGCCAGTTGGGCCGGGCCGTTGTCACCATCGTACTCGCCAAACCAACCCGGGCTCCCGAACGGCACCCGGGCCGGGTCCCAGGCGGGGTTGCCGGCAATGGTATAAATGGCGCCAGCAGCCATCGTCACGCTCCCACCAAGGCCCGTGAGCACCTGGTTCGCGTCCCGTTGGGGTTGCCGATAGTCGTAATAGCTGCCCGCCACCTTGGGAATGAACCGGATCCGGTGGTTCGCCTTGTCGGCGATATAGATGTTGCCGAGTTCATCAACCTCGACGTCCCACGGTTGATCAAGGTGCGCGTAGCGAGCCGGCACACGGACCGCAGCGCTGGCCGCCCCGTCGGCCACGGTCTCGTACACCCGGGCCCCTTCGTCGCTGGCCCGGAAGCCCGAGAGCAATGCCTGGCCGGGCTCCCGCCCGCTGTAGGGGACGTTGTCGACCACCAACGGGTGATCGGCGCTCAGGTAGCCAAGGTCGGGGTGGCCCGCGTAACTCGGCTCGGCCTCTCCGGCGACGATCTCCATCAGGTGTCGCTCGGTCTCGAGCGACGGGGTGACGTCAGGGGTGGTCGGGTCCTTGTCATGGTCGACCGGCACCCCTGGCAAGGAGTAGGTCACATTCTCGATGGCCTCATCAATGAGGTAGACCCGATACACCCTGTTGGTGCCGGGATCCGCCACGAGCAACGAGCCGGGGTCCGCGACATCGCCCGTGGGGGCCTTTTCAAGGCAGATGCCGAGAGGCTGGCCCACGGCGTAGGTGGGCAGCCAGAGCGTCGTCACCTTCTTCAGGGCGCCCGCTGCATCCAGCCGCAGCCAGCGGATGTGCCCACTGCTGCCCTGGGCGGTGGCGCACCCGAGGAAGACGTCACGGCCCCCGAAGGCATTCAGGCCAGGCGAAGTCGCGACGCTGTAGTTGTAGCCAAGCGGCACCTTGAGGGGGCGAGGTGCGGAGCCGTCCCGCGTGTCTCCCTCCGCGAACCCGTAGGCAAAGAAGTCCTGGGCCTCGACATAGGGGGCCTCTCCATTCCCGAGCACCGACGTGACGGCGGTGGGCCGTTCCCCGAGCAAGGCCACCCACCCGTCAGACAGCCCGCGCAAGGCGGCGTTGGCCCCGTCGGCCGCCGACAGCGCCACCACGTACTGGTTCCGCAGGTTTTGGCGCTGATCCGCACGCAGGTCGAACCGGGCGACGGGCACCTCCTGTTCCGCTTCGTCGCGATCCACCAGCACGGCGGCGATGAGGCCCTCCTCGATCAGTGCCTGGGTGCGCACGGCCAGGCTCCGGAAGAGGGAGTAACTGAAGGCCGCCAGGCTCTGGCTGCGCCGGCGGGCCTCGCCCCGCAGCAGCTCGGTGGCGAGCGTGGAGCCCAGGTTGAGGTCGACCTCGGTGGTTGGGCCGGGGCGGATGTACCCCGTCATCCGCAGGTTGTCGTTGAGTTGCGCGTTGACCACCGTCTCCTTGTCGGTGGGGTATCCCGACGGGAACTGGTAGTAGCCGTCCGAGCCGACGGTCGTTGCCAGCACCCCGCCCCCGGCCCCCAAGATGAACCGCTCGTCCGGGTCGGTCAAATACAGGAAGGCCTGCGTCAGGGCGCGATGAGGCTCCGCTGCCAGCAAGCTGTAGGAGGGCCCTGCCGCCTTCTTGTAGAGCCGAACCTTCCCGAGCAACGAGCCTCCCGCGTCGCTGATCAGCCCCCCCCCATTGTTCGACAGCACCGCAGCGCCATTGTTGGCAATGAGCCGACCACCGTTGTTGCTGATCAACGCCCCACCCTGGTCAGAGAGCAGCCGGGAGGGGGCCGTCAGGCGTCCGAAGATGCCCTCCGGCGTGCTGCGGCGACGCCGGCCCACCCGCTCCTCCGCAGGGGGCAGGATCGCGGCAGGAGGCGGGGCCAGGACGCTGTCGGGTGGCGGCTCCGGCACGGGCACCTGCGGCCCGTTTGGGGTGCCCCCCGTGGCCCCCGGCGTGAGGTCCCTTGCAGGCCGCCCCGCGGGCGCCGCTTCCTGAGGCCTGGCCGGCACCTGGCCCGCCGGCTGCGGAGCAGCGGGGGCGCACGCGCCGGCCGCCAGGCCAAGCAGCACAAGGGCAAGCGGCAAGCTCCGCCGGGCAGACGGAGACAGCACGGGGGCGGGGAGGAGATGTGGCATGCGCGGCAACGTGTGGGGCCTTGTTCCCTGGTCCCCGGGCCTGGGGACGAGCGTCTCCAGGTGAGGTCATACCCCGTCAACGGTCGCCCGTCACACGAAGGGCCGCGTCAGCGGGGATGAGAAGGTGATGAGGAATCAGGGGCCCTCGCCTTCTCGCTGACGGGAACCTTGGGGTGGTGGGGGGAGCGTGGAGGGCCTGGCCCGCGCACGCCCCCGGGCCAGGCCGAGAAACATGGCAGGCGACTTCAGGGAGGGACGCGACGGCCTGGGTGGATCCGGGGAGAGCGCGAGCGCAGCCCAGGACGAGGACGCCTCCCGGAGGGCAGAGACCGGAGGACAGCTCGTCGGCCGGCCTCCCGAGACGGCGCTGAGGCGTTTTGTTAACCTCGGATTAACAAAAAAACCAACAAGGCCGGGCGCCAGTCACCGGATAACCCCCGAGCCCACTGACCACGGAGGGTCCTTTACAATGAACCGGCCTCGCCCCACCCCCTCCCACCGTGCCGCGCTGGTGAGCCTGGCCCTGATGATGGGCGCTGCTGGCTGCAGCGCCGGCAGCCACTCCGCGGCACCGACCCCCCAGGCGGGGGCGCGGCCAGCTGGCGTCGCCGTGCGCCTCGACTATGGCTCCCCGGCGCAGCTGGCGCAAGCCGTGGCCGGAGGCCTCGACGTCTTCGGGGTGGAGATGCCTCAGCGACGGGCCTTCGGTCGGATCCTGCCTCAGGACCTCTCGCGGCTGCGTGCGCTGGGCCTTCGGTTCACCGTGGAGGCCGACACCTCGCCCGGGTTCGGCGTTCGGAACGCCTTCGACGCAGGGTTCCGCACCTACGAACAGGTGACCGCTGACCTCAAGGCCCTCGCCGCGCGCCACCCGGACCTCGTGACGCTACGCAGCGCAGGGCCCTCCTGGGAGACGACGCAGGGCAAGGCCGACCGCCAGCTCTGGGCGGTGCGCATCACCGGAAAGGGTGACGCGAGCCGGCGTCCGGCCGTGGCCTTCACCGCCAACGTCCACGCCCGCGAGCTGGTCCCGGTAGAGCTTGCAATGGCGCTCATCAAGGACCTCGTCGAGGGTTACGGCAAGGACGCAGAGCTCACCCGGCTGGTGGACACCCGCGTGATCCACGTCCTCCCTATGGCCAACCCGGACGGCCACCACCAGGCGGAGAAAGGCCAGGACTGGCGCAAGAACACCCATCCGTTCACGGGGGGCGTCGGCGTCGATCTGAACCGCAACTTTCCGTTCAAGTGGGGCCTGGACAACGGCGGCTCCAGCAGCCAGCCTTCGTCCCAGACCTACCAGGGGCCTGCCGCCGCCTCGGAGCCCGAGACCCAGGCACTCAAGGCCTTCCTGTCCGGCATTCCCAACCTGAAGATCGGCATGGATTACCACGCCTACTCGAACCTCGTGATGTGGCCCTGGGGCTGGACCTCCGCCAAGCCCGTCGATGCCAGGCTGCTGGAGGCGATTGGCCGGAAGCTGGCAAGCTTCAACCGGTACCGGCCGTGTCAGGCGAACCAGCTGTACCCGACGTGCGGCACCATCCGGGACTACGTCTACGGCGAGCTGCACGTGCCCTACTTCACGACCGAGATCGGCAGCCGCTTTGACGGCTTCGACCCCTCCTTCAAGCGGGCCCAGGCGCTGATCGCGGAGAACAAGCCAGGCGCGATGTACCTGCTTCGCATCGCGGACGATCCCTCCCAGGTGTTGCGCGAGGGCCGCTGAGCTGGCCCCCGCCAGCAAGTCCCACGCGCTCGGAGCGGGGGCAGGCCCAGCCCCTGGTTTAGGCCCGAGCGCTCGACGGGAATAA
>JAYKHL010000245.1:0-3726 GCA_035284865.1 Candidatus Sericytochromatia bacterium
GTCGGGCTGAAGACGGGCTGGCAGTTCGGGGTCACCATCACGGCGGGCATCCTGGCCTATGCCATCTTCAAGGCGCTGGAGGGCATCCTGCCGGGCGGCGAGTTCACGGACCTCGAGAACAACGCGATGCAGTCCGTCAGCTCCGCAGCCGGCTTCATGGCGTCGGCGGGCCTGACCACCGCCATCCCGGCCTTGCTGCTGCTCGAGCAACCGGTGCTGAGCAGCTTCCACCTGTTCCTCTGGATTGGCTCCATCTCGATCCTCGGGGTCTTCATCGCCATCCCGATGAAGCGCCAGATGATCAACATCGACGCGCTGCCTTTCCCCAGCGGCATCGCAGCTGCGGAGACCATCAAGAGCCTGCACGGTCACGGCGAGGAGGCGCTGGCGAAGGCGCGGTCGCTGGGCATCGGGGGCCTGCTGGGCGCGGCGGTGGCCTACTTCAAGGACCTGCACCCGGCGCTGGTGGCGAAGTACGGGCCGCTCGAGGGGCTCGGCTTCCTGTCCATCCCGGGCCAGCTGCCGCCGGACCCGTCCAGGCTGGAGTTCCGAGGCATCCCGTGGAACAAGCTCACGCTCGGGCTCGACACAAGCCTCCTGCTGTACGCGGCAGGGGCCATCATCGGGATGCGCACCGGCGTGAGCGTGATGGTCGGCGCCCTGCTGAACTGGCTGCTCATCGCCCCCTGGCTCATCCAGAACAAGATCGAGGCCAACGGCCACGTCATCGAGGGCGGCCAGAAGCAGGTCGTCGCGTGGACGACATGGCCGGGCACCGGCATGCTGGTGGTGGCGACGCTGGTCGGGCTTGCCCTCATCTGGCCCTCACTGAAGCGCGGGTTCTCGGGCATCACTGACGTGTTCAAGGCCGGCAAGGCCGGCGGGCTCGACGACCGGGCGGCGGCCATCGAGGTCCCCGGCAGCTGGTTCCTGTACGGCTTTCTTGGCGGCGGCGTGGCCTGCATCGCCCTGCAGATGTGGCTCTTCAAGATTTCGTTTGTCATGGCGCTGCTGGCCGTGCTGCTCGCCGTGGTGCTCTCGATGGTCGTCTCGCGCGTGACGGGTGAGACGGACATCTCCCCGACGGGTGCGATGGGCAAGGTCACGCAGCTCACCTACGGGGCCATCGCCCCCGGCCAGCCCATCACCAACCTCATGACGGCCAACGTGACGGCGGGCGCCGCCATCCATTCGGCCGACCTCCTCGTGGACCTCAAGAGCGGCTACCTGCTCGGCGCCAACCCGCGCCAGCAATTCCTGGCCCAGCTCTACGGGGTGCTGGCTGGCACCCTGTTCTGTATCCCGGCCTACTTCATGCTGGTCCCGAACGCCTCCGTGCTTGGCGACAAGTTCGCCGCGCCCGGCGCGCTCGTCTGGAAGGCCACCGCGGAGGCCCTCGCGAAGGGCCTCTCGGCGCTGCCTCCCACGGCCCTGAAGTTCGCCGCCGTGACGATCACGATCGGCGTCATCATCACCCTGCTGGAGCACTTCCGCCCGGCGTGGCGGAAGTGGCTCCCCTCCCCCACGGGCCTCGGCCTCGCGATGGTGCTGCCTTTCGGCAACTCGGTGGCGATCTTCCTCGGGGCCCTCACCGCCTGGTGGCTGCTCCGATCGCGGCCGGTCCTCGCCGAGCGGCACACCGTGCCCTTCTCGTCGGGGATCATCGCGGGGGAGAGCATCGCCTCGGTGCTGATCATCGCCCTCACGTTGCTGCTGCACCTCGGCTGAGGCGCGTGACGCCAGAAGGCCCGCCCCCAACTCGGGGCGGGCCTTTCGCGTCTCCAGCCGGGGCCTCGGTCGCCCTCGCTCCTCAGCCCCCCTGCCGCTCGAGCTCCAGCGCCGCCGAGGCCGCACCGAGCAAGGCGAGGTGGGGGTTGGTCACCAGCCGCACCGGGATCGAGGCCACGAGCTCTGAGAACCGGCCTTTGTGGGTGTATGCTGCCTGGAACGTGCCGTCCGTCATGAGCGGCACGTTCTTGGCGCCGATGCCCCCTGCGAGGTAGACGCCCCCCCGCGCGAGGACCTGCAGCGCCAGGTTGCCAGCCTCGGCACCGTAGATCGACACGAACAGGCGCATCGCCTCCATGCAGACGGGATCGTCGCCGGCCAGGGCACGCCGGGAGATGGCGGCTGCCTCGTCCTCGACCCCCGCCGCGTCGCTGACCTCGGTCAGCCTGGGGCCACGCCCCGCCTCGACCAGGAAGTCGTGGATGGCCTTGATGCCAGCCCCCGAGACCAGTCGCTCGTAGGACACGCGGGCGTGCCGCTGCAGCATGAAGCGGAGCAGCGCCATCTCCTCCTCGTTCCGGGGAGCAAAGTCCTTGTGCCCGCCTTCCGTGGCCACGACGCGGTAGCGCGAGCCATCGTGAAACAGGAAGGCCTCCCCGAGCCCGGTGCCCGCGCCGAGAACGGCGATGGGCGCCTCAGGCTCTGGCGTGCCGGGGTTCAGCGTGATCCACTCATTGTCCTGGAGGTGCAGGACGCCCAGCGCAGCCGCCTTGAAGTCGTTCACCAGCGCCACCCGGCCCACGGGCAGGGTGGCCTCAAGCTCCCGCGCGTCGACGACCCACGGCAGGTTGGTGGCCTGACACCGACGGTCGAACACCGGCCCAGCGATGCCCAGGCCAGTTGCGACCACCGGGGTGGGGTGGCGGCGCCGGAAGTCCCGGAGGATCTCCGTGAACGTGCCGTGCTCGGCGCTCACGTAGCGCGCTTCCGCCACCACCTCGGGGGTGCCGGGGCCGTCAGGCCAGGCCAGGATGGCCATGGCCACCTTGGTGCCGCCGATGTCTGCAGCCAGGATGCTTGTCACGGGTTGTCCTCCTGTGATTGCGGGCATGCGCCCGGGTCACGCTCCCAAGGGGCCTGGCCGGCCGCCAGGGCCTGCAGGTCGGGGGCCACCCACCGGGCCCCTGCCGCCAGGAGGGCCTCCGGTGCCAGGCTGGTGGCGAGCCCCAGGCACAGGGACCCCGCGGCCCGCGCGGCCTCGATGCCCGGCACGGCATCCTCGACCACCAGGCACCGATTGGGAGGCACCCCGGCAAGGGCCGCTGCCCGGTGGTAGACATCCGGGGCAGGCTTGCCGCGCGCCACATCGGCGGCGGTGACCACCCCATCGAAGGCCGCCCGCAAGCCGAGGGGCCCGAGTACCTGGTCCACATTCTCCAGCGTGGCGCTCGTGGCAAGGATCCGAGGCACGCCCCTCGCACGCAGCCGCGCCAGGTAGGCCTCAGCGCCCGGGATGGCCCGCAGCGATGCCCCCATCAGCATCTCGCGGTAGAGGGCCTCGCGCGCCTCCGCCAGCTCGGCGGCCCGGACCGGATCTTGCTCGTCGAACAGCAGGGCGATGATGTCGGTCGCCCGTCGCCCGTCGAGGGGACGAAGCTCCTCTTCCGTGCGGTGAATGCCCCGGGCTGCGGCAAACCGGCGCCACACCGTGCGGTGGAGGGGCATCGTGTCTACCACCACGCCGTCCATGTCGAACAAGACCGCTGCAAACTCCACCACGCCTCCCCGCCGCCTGCGGCGGCCAGCTTACCACGGAAGGGAAAAAAACCAGAACCCACTGGACGACGCGGGCGCCTTGCGGTAAGGTATTCGTATAGTCTCTGTAGCTCAGTGGATAGAGCGTCTGCCTCCGGAGCAGAAGGTCACAGGTTCAAGTCCTGTCAGGGACGCCATTCCCCGTTCGTCTAATGGTAGGACGACTGGTTCTGGCCCAGTTAA
>JAYKHL010000246.1:0-19109 GCA_035284865.1 Candidatus Sericytochromatia bacterium
GGGGGCAGTGACCACCCCCCCGGAGGCGACGCTGCACATGTTGCTGACCACCATGGTGCGGCGGGACATCGGGCGGTTGCCCGTGATGCGCGGGGAGGCGCTGGTGGGCATCGTGACGCGGTCGGACCTGCTGCGGGCGCAGTTCGACCATGCCCCCGATCGTCGAGAGGCCGTGGCCCGTCGCACCGCGGAGCTCGGGGCCCGGCTGGCGGCCTTCTGGCCGCCGGACTGGTGGGCCGTGTTCAACACCGTGAGCACGGTCGCGGCAGGCCGGCCCGTCTACCTGGTGGGCGGGGCCGTGCGGGATCTCCTGCTGGACCGCCCGAACCTCGACGCGGACCTCGTGATCGAGGGTGATGCCATCGCCTTCGGAGAGGCGGTGCGGGACGCCTTGCCGGGGTCCACGCTCAAGGCCCACCCCGCCTTCGGGACGGCCCACCTCACCACGCCTGACGGCAAGCGCGTGGACCTCGCCTCCGCCCGGACCGAGCACTACGACCGTCCGGGCGCGCTGCCTCGCGTCGCGTTCAGCTCCCTGAAGCAGGACCTCGCCCGAAGGGACTTCAGCGTCAACTGCCTCGCTGTCCGGATCGATCAGCGGGCTCGGGGTGAGGTCATCGATTTCTTCGACGCCCTGCCGGACCTCGAGCACAAGGTGCTGCGCGTGCTCCACAACCTGAGCTTCATCGAGGACCCCACCCGCGTGCTCCGGGCCGTGCGCTTCGAGGAGGCGCTGGGGTTCCGGTTGGAGCCCTGCTCGGAGGCCTACGCCCGCTTCGCCTTCGCGTCGGGCGCTTGTGATGGCCTCGCCGGAGAGCGCAACCGGGCCGAGCTCGCCCGGCTGCTGATGCTTCCCAGGCCCGAACGTGCCCTCGACCGCCTCGCAGCGCTCGGCGCGCTCCGCCTGCTCTCCCCGGACGTAACCCTCGACCCAGCAACGCGGCGCGCCGTGGTGGCCGTCCGCGTGGCGCTGCGGCGCAGCGGCCTGGCCGGGCACCCGGAGGCCTGGCTCCCCCTGCTCGGGGCGCTGCTGGCCCCACTCGGGTTGCCAGCAGGACCAGCGCTGCTGGCCCGCCTGAACGTCAGCGGTCGGCAGCTCGAAGGGATCGTGGCGGCCTGGCGGTGGCTGGCCGAGGCTGCACGAGAGGCCCCATCCCCGGTGACGACCTTCCGGTCCCTCCGGTCGTTGCCCGAGGTCCTCCTCCCACTGCTCTGGGCGCTGGCCCCCAACCGGGCCGCGCGACGCGCGGTGCTGGCCTTCCGGTTGCGCTGGGGGGGCATCCGGCTGGGCGTGAGTGGCGCCGACCTGAAGGCGCTCGGGGTGCAGCCCGGGCCGCACTATGCCACCATCTTGGGTCACGTCCTGGAGGCCCGCCTGCAGGGGGTGATCGGCCCCGACGGGGAAGCCGCGTTGCTGAAGGTGCTGGCGACCCCACATCTGCCAGGAGGAGCTGCCTGATGCTGCACGCCACGACCGACCCCATCGTGCTCATCACCCTGATCACCCTGTTCATCGTGTCAATCACGCTGCACGAGTTCGGGCACGCGGCAGCAGCCACCGCCCTCGGCGACCCCACGGCGCGGAACGCGGGACGCCTGACGGTGAACCCGCTGGCCCACCTCGATCTCTTCGGCACGCTGTTCATCTTGCTGGCGGGCTTCGGGTGGGCGAGGCCCGTCCCCTTCGAGCCAGGCAGGCTCGCCTGGCCGCGGCTTGGCACCTTTCTGGTCTCTGCTGCGGGCCCCGCGGCCAACTTCTTGCTGGCGCTCGGAGCCCTCCTGGCGTTGCAGCACCTGCCGGGTTTGGGAGCGGGGTCGCGGATGTGGTTTCAGGTCCTGTTCGAGCTCAACCTGGTGCTCCTCGTGTTCAACCTGCTTCCGATCCCCCCGCTGGATGGGGGCAACCTGCTGGAGACCCTCCTGCCACGCCGCTGGCTGCCGACCTTCCGGCACCTGGTGCCCTACGGCATCGTGGTCCTGCTGATGCTGGTGCTTGTGCCGCAGTTCCGCGGAGGCCTGGAGTGGCTGCTGGCCGCCGCGCGAGGCGCCATGTACGCACTGGTCTGAGCCGTGGGGCTGGTTGACCGGGCGATCCAGGTGGCGTGGTACCTCCGCCCCGATCTCGACGAGGCATCGGAGCAGTGGGCGCTTCAGTGGCTGAACCCGCTGCAACTGGCGCTGTGGGCCCAGATGGGGGAGGCCGATCGCGCCCACGCCGTGCGCGTCGCACGGCGGCTGGCAGCCCGGGGGGCCCCCGGCTGGGTGCTGGAGGCCGCCCTCCTGCACGACTGCGGCAAGCCAAGCTCCTATGGGCTGGTCCCGAGGGTGGTGGGGGTGCTGCTCGCGCGCTGGCTCGCCCCCGTCCCCCGGTTTCCCAGGCTCCGTGGCGCCTGGCGCTGGCTGCAGATCTACCGCTGGCACGACCACGAGGGCTTTGAGCAGGCACGGCTTGCAGGCACCTCAGAGGCTGCCCTGGCCTTGCTGGGGCTCTATGGCGGCATCCAGCCGCCCGAGGCGCCGGTGCATGCAGGGGCCCCAGCCTGGCTGGGGCCCCTGCGTGCCTGTGATGCTGAGGGCTGAGGGCCCTGCTACTCGATGTCGATCTTGACCCGCTCCGCCTTCGGAGGCTCGCTCGTCTCGGGCGCAGGGGTGCCCGGCTGCCACTTGTCGTTCAGCTGATTCATGAACTGCGTGGCGAGCGTGAACAGCTCCTTGGCTTTGGTCTCCGCCGTCAAGGCGGAGTCCTGCAGACCGCGCTGAAAGGCGGCGACGTGGGGGGGCTGCTGGACCGCTGCGGTCTCCAGCTGGCTGCGAACGAGGCGCAGGCCGAGTTCAGCGGTGTCGAGGGCCTGACGGGCGAGTTCCTGCGCGCTCTGACGCAGCTCCTCCACCCGGGGAGACGGTTCTTGCATGGCGCATCCTCCTTGTGGCTGCGCAAGTCTACCACAGTCCCGCCGGGTGGACTGAGGCCTTTTGGTGACGGGTGCGCTCGCACCAGCCCGGGACGTCGTGGTTAGATCCGGCCCATGACCACCGACCGCGCTGCGCCCCGCCCCCTCCTCGTCGTGCCTCACACGCACTGGGACCGGGAGTGGTACCGGACCTTCGAGCAGTACCGCTACCGGCTGGTTGCCACGCTCGATGCCGTGCTCGAGAGCGACCTGCCGCACTTCATGCTTGACGGGCAGACGGCGGTGGTGGAGGACTACCTGGCGCTGCGCCCGGAGCGTCGCGCGTCCATCGCCGCCGGGATCGCCGACGGACGCCTCGCCGTGGGCCCCTGGTTTGTGCTGGTGGACGAATTCCTGGTGAGCGGAGAGGCCCTCGTTCGCAACCTGCTGGTCGGCCGGGCCACCATGACAGCGCTGGGCGCGGACCCCTCGGCGGGCGGTGTGGGCTACCTGCCCGACATGTTCGGTCACATCGCCCAGATGCCCCAGCTGCTGGCGGGCTTCGGGCTGGGCCACGCGGTGGTGTGGCGGGGGGCCACCCCGTCCGCCCCCGCCTTCTGGTGGGAGGCCCCGGACGGCACCCGGGTCCGCGCGGCGTGGCTGCCTCAGGGGTACTACCAGACCCTGCTGCTCGAGGACCTCGGGGACGACGAGCGGGCAGCGCGCCTGGCGACTTACGCCGAGGCGTTTGCCGAGGCGCCGGCGGCCTGGCTCCTGGCGGGCGCCGACCACATGGCCCCCCGGCCTGACACCGCCGACCTTGTGGCAGGCCTGGCGTCGCGTTCTGATGCGGCCTGGCAGCCAACCATCGCGCCACTCTCGGCGGTGTTCGCCGGCGAGCCGCCGACCGCGTGTCTCCAGGGCGAGTTGCGAGCCACCGCCGGCCTGGCCTACCTGCTGCCAGGGGTGCTCTCCACCCGGGTCCACCTGAAGCAGCGCAACGCCAGGCTTCAGGCCTTGCTCGAGCGCTACGTCGAACCCATCACCGCGCTGGCCTGGTGGGGAGGCGCTCCGGGCGCGGATCGGATGGCCGCAGCCCTGAACCATGCCTGGCGGACGCTGATGCTCAACCACCCCCACGACTCCATCTGCGGCTGCTCGATCGACGCGGTCCATCGTGAGATGCTGCCCCGATTCGAGGCGGCCGAGCAGGTGGCGGAGGAGGTGCTCGCCGACGCCGTCCGTCAGCAGAGGCGGCCCTCCGAGGCGCCGTGGGTGTACCTCTTCAACGGGGGCTCCCGGCCCATCGAGGGGCCCGTCGAGGTCACGCTCGACTGGGCAGCCGGGCCCGCGCCTGCCCCGGAGGCCCTGCTGCTGGTCGACGAGGCAGGAAGGGAGGCCCCTTGCCTCGTGCTGGACGTGGAGGACGCCCCCCGCTTTGCCGCCGAACCCGATCTGCTACCGGACTGGTACCCCGCGCGCCGCTTCCACCTCGTCGTGCAGACCTCCCTGCCAGCGATGGGCGGGGCCGTGTTGCGGGCCCGGCCCGCCGTGGCCGGGGCACCGCCCCCCCCTCCCGCAGGGCTCGGACACGACCCGGACGGCATCGAGAACGCCTGGGTGCGCCTTGAGGTCCGGAATGGTCGCGTGGACCTGCTGGATCGCCGCACGGGTCGAACGTACCGTGACGTCCACGGCTTCGAAGACGAGGCGGACGCCGGGGACTGCTACAACTTCTCGCCTGTGGCAGGCGACGTGCCCCGCCTGGCCACCTATGTGAGCCATCGGGTGGTGCCTACCCCCCCCCAGGCCCGGGTGCTGGAGGTGGTCCACGCGCTCGAGGTGCCGGTGGGCCTCACGACAGACCGGCAGGCAAGGTCAGACGAGGTGGTCCGGCAGGAGCTGGTGTCGCGCTTCAGGCTGACGGCCTCCACCACGATCGTGGCGGTCGAAACGCAGCTGGTGCACGGGGTGCGGGACCATCGGCTGCGGCTGCGGGTGGGGGGAGCTCCACGCGAGGCTGAAGCCTGGGTCGAGGGGGCCTACGGCGTCTTCCGCCACGACCCGGTGCCGGCCGGAGCCCTGCCCGCGGCCAAAGGGACGGAGGCCATTCGCCCGGAGCGGCCCCAGGCTGGCTTCACGGCCCTGGTGGCGCCGGACGGCACCGGGCTGGCCTTGCTCGCAGAGGGCCTCCACGAGGTGGAGCTGCCAGCCGACGGCCCCGACGCCGTCCTCCGCCTCACCCTGCTCCGGGCCGTCGGTTGGTTGTCCCGAGACGATCTTCGCACCCGCGGTGGAGGCGCCGGGCCTCGCTTCGAGGTGCCCGAGGCGCAGTGCCAGGGCCCCCAGGTCTTCCGCACCGCGCTGGCCCCGTTGCAGGAAGGCCGCGTCGAGGCCGTCGCGGCTGCCACCCGTTGGGCCCACCCGCCGCGGGCCTGGCAAGGCGCCGGCCCTGCGGTCCCGGCGCCCGGCCTGCGCTGCGACCAGCCGGCCATCGCCTTCAGCGCCCTGAAGCGCAGCGTGGACGGTCGACACCTGGTCCTTCGGGCTCACAACACGGGTGACACCCCCGTGGTGGCGGTGCTGTCCAGCGGGCTCCAGGCCAGCCAGCTCCAGGAGGCACGGCTCGATGAGACGCCCCTCGCCCAGGTCGGGGACACCACCACCTGGCACGCCACCTTCAGACCCTACGAGATCCGAACCTGGCTGCTCACGCCGTGACAGCGGCGGGCGGGAGAGAACGGAGTTGCGGCGCGACGACCAGCGCCGAGCGCCAGGAGCGAAGAGGGCGGGGCCGCGTCCGCCGGGCCGGGACCACGCGGAGGCCGCGTCAGGACGGGGCTGGCCCAAAAAAGGAGGGTCGCTCCTCTGGCGGGGCGGGCGATGGGCTCGGCGTGGCCGGCGGCAGCGCCCCCGGCGAGGCCAGTGGCAGCGGGGTGGGCATCACAGGCACCTCCCCCCCGTAGGGCAGGTCCTGCAAGGGAGCGGGCTGGAGCGGAGACGACAGCGCCCCTGGGGTGGCCTCTGCGAAGGGATCCTGGGGTTGTGGCGTGGGCGTGGCCGAGGGCCGCGGGGTGGGCGGCGGCGGCAGGGTCGCAGGGTCGAGCGCGTAGTGCTCGACCAGCCGCTCGTTCCACTCGCGAACGCGGCCCAGGATGGAGACGTCCTCCAGCCTGTCGGGGTGATGCAGATCGAGGGTCTCTCCCAGCCAGAGGCCCAGGTTGTAGCAGCCATAGAGCGCCAGGCCGGCGCCAGCCACGCTGAGCGTGAAGCCTCGCCAGTCTCCAGCGTTCCCCCCGCCGCCGGCAGCAGGGGTGGCGAAGAGGGCCAGCGGCCCGGCACCGCGGAAGTTCTGCACGAAGAGGGCGGCCCCCAGGGGGCCTCCCACGGCCCCGGTGCCAATCCACCAGGCCCAGTCCCGGGCGCGTTGCGCCTCCCAGTCCCGGGTCAGGGACGGGTCATCCATCAGCTCCACGAAGTCGACGTGGTAGATGCGATCAGGCCCCTGGCGCAACACGAGCGGGGAGGGGCTCGGGCCCGGCCTGTCCGAAGCGGCGCCCGACGAGCGCCCGGCCGCCCCCTCCACGATGAGGCGCCGCTCCTGGAAGGCATCCAGGCGCCGTTGAAGGGAGTCAGGGTCGTCCTGGACCGCCGCTTCGGCCAACCCGGGCAGGCCCAGAACCACGGCAAACAGGACCCATCGATGCGTCACCAGGCACCTCCGACCATTGAGTATAGCAGCCCCCCCGGGCGGCCGCGGGTGCACCGTTCGAGGGATGGTGCTAGGATGAGGCGTCGTCGCTTGTCACGAGCTCATGCCGCCCCCCCCATTTCGCCTTCGAACCGCCCTCGCGGCAGGTGCCGCCTCGCTCGCGGCCTGCGCCCTTGTCGCCTGGCTGGGACTCCGCGCCACGGGGGGCACCCCCGTGCCCGTGACGCTCTACGTCGCGGACCGTCAGGGCATGTTCCTGGTGCCGACCCCCGCCACCCTGGTGATGAAAACCTCGCCGGAGCGAGCAGGGGCGCAGCTGTTTGAGGCCCTCCGCCAGGCCCCCGGGGATGGTGGCGTCTCGGCAGTCCCGGACGATGCCCGCTGGGTGGACGGCACCTACGCCGCAGGCCGGTGGCGCTTGACGGTCTCCCTGAGCCAGGTGCCGGGCTCGACGGGAGAACGGCTGCTGGTCGGGGCGCTGGTGCGGACCTTCCTCGGCGCGGTGCCTGGCGCGCGTGAGGTGCGCCTCACGCTGACGGACCGGGAGGGCCACCCCCTGCCCTCCCAACACCTCGACCTGGGGACCCCTTTGACGCTGTCGGACGTGGGCAACCAGCTGCCCTCCGGCGCGGGCGGCCCGGTGAAGACGACGCTGTGGTGGGCTGCCAGGGACAGCGGGGCCCTCGTGCCCGTGCAGGTGTCGCTGGGGGGAGATGCCGGGTTGCCCCCGCAAGACGCCCTCGAGCGCCTGACCGCCGGCCCGGGAGCCGAGGCCTCCGCCTTCCTGGCGCCCATCGTGCCAGGGGGGCTCCAGCCCCGATGGGTCACCCTGGCGGGTGGCATCGCCCACGTCGAGCTCGGCGGGCCCCTGCCCGCCGGGGCGGCCGCTCGGCGGCTCGTCGCGGCCATTGTGATGAGCCTGACCGAGTTCCCGGAGGTGCGGGCGGTGCAGCTTTTGATGGGCGGCAAGCCCGTGGCGGCGCGGCTTGACGCGCTGAACCTGGCAGCGCCTGTCGCCCGGCGCGACGTGATGCAGGAGGGCCGGTGATGCGCCGGGCAACCTGGTTCACGCTGGCGGTGCTGATGGTCGGGTTCCTGGTGCCCTTCGGCCCGGGGACCCCCGCAGCCCGGGCCGAGGTGACGGCCCCGGTGGTGGTGACTGGGATCAGCTGGGACCGGGAGCGCGAGGCCTACGTCATCCAGGCCACGGCGCCGCTGCAGCCGCGCGTCAGCCGCCTGGAGGCGCCCAGGCGGCTCGTGGTCGACCTGCCCGGCGCCCGCCTCGGCTCAGGTCTGTCAGCGCCCGCCGGCGTGCGAGAGCGGGGCGTGGCACGGGTGCGGGTGGGGCAGCCCGCGGCGGGCACGACCCGGGTGGTGCTGGATCTGCTGAGGCCAGTCCAGGCTTTCATCGAGCCGTTCGACGGGGGCCTGCTGGTGGGGCTGGACCAGGCGCCGCGGGGCCCGATCCAGCAAGGCGCCGCGACCATCAAGGGCATCCAGCACCGACAGGGGAGCCTGTTCGTGCTCATGGACCGCCCGAAGCCCTACTGGAGCCATGTCATCCAGGCAGGCGGCTCACGGACGCGCCTGCGCCTCATCTTCCCGGGCACCCGGCTCGGGCCAGGGGTATTCGGGACCGTGGCCATCGGTGCCCACGGGCTGGAGCGCCTCACGGCGACCCAGGTCCGCGGTGACGCACGGCTGGACATCGACCTGCTCGGTCCACCGACGTTCGACATCCAGCAGCACCCGAAGGGGTGGTTCCTTCGCGCCACCCCAGCCGCCGCTGCCCGTCGTGAGGCCCCTGCTCAGGCCCCCCCGGCCCCGTCACGGGCGCCCGACCTGCCGCCGGCAACGCCTTCCCTGGAGCCGGACCCGAGCACCTGGACCCCTGACGCCCCCCTGTCGTTGCGCAAGGTGGGTAACGCCTGGACCATGCAGATCGCCACCCGCGGCCCGGTTCGCTGGCGCGTCACGCCAGCCGGCGACGACCGGCTGCACGTCGAGCTGCGCGGGGGCTCGCTCGCCGTCCCCCGGGACTCGGTGTACATCGACAACGGCCTCATCGCCCGCGTGCGGGCAACGCGCTCCGCCGGGAACGTGACCCGGCTGACGATCGACCTGGACCAACCGGTGCGACATCTCGTGCGAGAGCTGGGCGGCAACCAGGGGCTTGCCCTCAGCTTCACCCGGCTCGGCAAGATGCGGGTGACCGTCGACCCGGGCCACGGGGGCACCGACGGAGGCACGACGGGCACGGGAGGCACGCGAGAGAAGGATGTCACCCTGGCCATCGCAACGCGCCTGGCGCGGACCATGGAGGCCAACGGGCTGGGGGTGCAGATGACGCGCATGCGGGACCTCGAGATCCTGCTGAGGCCGCGCGTCGAGATGGCCAACCGCAACGACTCCGACGTGTTCATCAGCATCCACGCCAACTCCTTCGGCCCCCAGAAGGGCGTGCGGGGCATCGAGACCTATTACTTCAGCGACGAGAGCTACCCCCTCGCGCGCGCGATCCACCGCTCCCTGGTGCGCACCCTGGGACAACCGGACCGGGGCGTGAGGCGCAACAACTTCTACGTCGTGCATCACACCCGGATGCCCGCCGCCCTGGTCGAGATCGGGTACCTCTCGAACCCCGAGGAAGAGCGCCTGTTGACGGATCCGGCTTATCAGGAGAAGGCCGCTCAGGCCATCTACGAGGGCGTGCGGCAGTTCATCGGCAGCCGGAAGGCCGGCCGAAACTGAGGAGCCCGTCAGCCCGCCCCGGTCGCAGAGGACAGCTCGATCACCCCCGGCTCGTAGCCGAGGGACGCGTACAAGCGGCGCGCTGGCGCGTTGTCCGAGGCCACGTACAGACGAAGCCTGGGGACGCCGGCCCTGGCTGCCTCCGCGCGCGCGTGCAGCATCAGTGCCTTGCCCGTGCCACGGCCACGGTGCGCCATCGACACGGCGAGACACACCACAACCCAGTCGGGCAGGTCGGTCACGCCGTGGTGTGAGGCCTGCAACCAGACCAGGCCGATCGGGGGGCCATCAGCCTGCCACGCGAACCACAATCGCCGCTCCGGGTGGTGCCAGTGGGTCTCGAACAGGGCGTCCAGCCGTTCTGCGCGGGTGATGCGGCCCAGCGTCGCGAGGTCCGGATAAGAAAGCGCTGCGGCCTCCTCCAGCCACGCCCTGGCCAGCCTGCGCTCGACGGGCGAGTCGGCCGACATCTTGATGGCCACCACCTGCACCTCCCGCGTGTGTGCGGGGCCTCAAGGCCCCGGCCTCGAGAGCCGACTCCAACTCTGGCCGGCCCTCCCCCACCCCTCAACGCCCCCCCCGGAGCCCCGTGTACATCGAGCCCGCCCTGCACGAACGGTTCGTCGACGAGTTCGGCCTCAACATGCTGAACACCCTGACAGGGCACCACCGTGCGGTGATCGCCCGCAGACGCATCCACGTGTTCGACGAGCGGGGCGGCGTGATGGGCGGCCAGGGGGACACGGTTCAAGCCTACCAGAACCTCACGACAGGGGTGTTCCACCGGCGCGATCGCAAGATCGTGGGGGTGCGCTACCGGTGCGAGCCCGGGGCCATCCCGGCCCCCGCCCTCGGGGCCTTCCACACCCATCCCGCCCTGTGGTCCCCTGACGTTCGGCGCGTGAGGCGTCGCATCGACCAGCTCCTGTGGCTCTCGGAAGCGGACGTCTCGGCCTTCAAGGCGCAGCACCGCCTGTATGGCTACCAGTGGCACTTTGTCGGGTGCGTGGACCTCGCCTGCTTCCACATCGATGACCTGGCCCGCGGCCGCCAGCACCCCCGCTATGTGGTGCGCTACCCTCACCTCGAGCGCCTCATGGCCCTGCTCGAGCCCCTCATCGCCCACTATGACGCGCGGTTGCAAGCGACGGCAGGGGCTGGGGGGAGGCGACACGGCTCCCTCGCCACCATCGTGGCGGACCTGACGGGCCACGAGGCCCCGCTGGCGGAAGCGGTCCAGCGCGTGCCGCCAGAGGTCGCCTCGACCCTGTCGCGCTGCCTGCGTGAGGAGTGTCGGCTGCGCGGGGTGGCCCCCCCCGTGCTGGAGTTCGTGATCCCCCAGGCACAGCCGCGCGCGGGGTCCCCCGAGGCCCAGGTACCGCCCGGCGGGTGGTGACCCGGCACCGAAGGCCTGGTATCATAGCGGGCAATTGTTCGAGGAACGCCCCTGGATGGCTGAGCCGGACCTCAAGCTGGAGTCTCCCTGTCCTCACTGCGGCACGCCACATTCCTTCCAGGCGCGCCGCTGCAGGCACTGTTACCACGACCTCTCCGCCCGGATGGAACGCCCCCACCCGAACCCCTTGCTGGAGCTTGCTCGCCCGCTGTTCGTCTGCGAGGCTTGTGGCAAGTCCAACCCTTTCAGCTCCGACATTTGTCTGGAGTGCGGGGGCGACATGGTGCCGTGCCACGACGTCGGCCCCACGGGGTCGGCGATGGATGATTCAACCCCGCTGACCGGCCGGCCGCGTTCCTCCGGCAGGCCCCGCCGTCGCAGCGCCGGCTCAGCCCTGGGACGACTCCCCTCGCCACGAGGGCTGGTGCGTGTTGCAGCCCTCGGCTTCCTCTTCTGGGGCGTCGTCGACACCAGCGTGTGGCTGACCCGCACCAACGAGACGGTCGCCCCCGGCAGCCCGACCGCCCTGCAGTACACCCTGTTCGCGCTCTACGAGCTGCTCAGAAACGCGACGCTGGTGCTCGGGATCTGGCTGCTGACCGCCCTGGGGGGACGACGACCAGGCTGAGGGCCGCTGGCTCACCCCACGGGCCACGGGCTGCCGTGGGCCCCGCCAGAGTCAGCGACGCCGGACCAGCCGCAGGTGCTGACCATTTGCCAGGGCCCCCCCTGAACCGAGCTCGTGGCCGGCCGCGTCAGCAATGTAAGCCCGGCCCTCACCCACCGCCGTGCGGTCGGGGTCGGACAGCCGCCCGACCAGCATCCAGACCTGAGCCCCCAGCCGGAACGCGTGCGGGACCCCATCCAGCCACACCGTGATGGGCTCCACCGCCTCAGCCCCCGATCGCCGGGGCCCAGCCCTTCCACACCAGCAGCAGGATCAACCCGCCGAGGGCCAACCGGTACACCACGAACGTCAGCATGGTGCGTGAGGCCAGGAAGCGGAGCAGGAGGGCGATGCAGAGATAGCCGCTCCCGGCTGCCGCTGCGGCCCCGAGCAGCATCCAGGGCGCCAGCGCCTGAAGGGCGGCGTCCTCGAGGAGGTGGCGCAGCTTGAAGACCGTGCTCCCGAGGATCACCGGGAACCCGAGCAGGAACGAGAAGCGGGCGGCATCGGCACGAGACAGGCCCACGTAGAGCCCCATCGTGATCGTCGCGCCGCTCCTGGACACCCCCGGCACCAGGGCACATGCCTGGGCCAGGCCGATCAGGATGGCGTCCTTGAGCCCGACGTCCTGCCAGGTGCGGCGCCCCTGTGCCCTCCGGTCGATGAACCAGATGAGCAGGGCCACGCCGATCAGGGTGCCTGCGATGACCAGGGGCGACCGCAACGTCGTCTCCACCCACTTCTCGATCAGCACCCCCGCGACCACGGCCGGCACGGACCCCGCCACCACCATCCAGGCCAGCATCCCGTGGGGGTCCAGGGCGGTGGCCTCCGCCCCGGGTGCCACCGCCGCCTCGCCGGGCGCGCCGGGCGCGGCTGACCGCCGGAGCACGGCAGGCAGGGAGCGCCAGAAGGACCAGGCCATCTGGCGCAGGTCGTCCCAGAAGTAGGCCGTGACGGCGATGAGGGTGCCCGCGTGGAGTGCCACATCGAAGGTGTGCCCAGGGTCCTGCCAACCGAAGGCCCAGGGCACCAGCGCCAGGTGGGCGGTGCTGCTGATGGGCAAAAATTCCGTGAGGCCTTGAACGATGCCGAGGGTGATGGCCTGGAGAGCGTCCACGTCCGGGTTCCTGTGCGTGAAAGGGGGGGCGCCTCACCCTACCACCTGGCGCGCGCGCGGGCTATGCGCCGTGTCACCAGCCCCGATGGCGGCGCCGTCAGAGCATGTTCGCCCGGAGCACCTCGCCGGTGTAGACCTCGGCGCCGGCCGGATCATAGGAGTACCCCCCCAGAATGTACAGCTGCTGGTTGTTGCGCGGTCCGTGCAGCGCAGCGCTGGCGCCGGCCCGCCCGGCGGGGAGGCTGGGGGCCTCGTCGGAGGCAAAGGTGCGCACGATCCGGCTCACGGGGTCGTACCGCACGGTGTTGGCCAGCACGAGGCGCTCTGCCCCGACGCTGGCATCGCCCCCGAACACCCAGACCTGGCCGTCCAGGGCGACGGCTGCGGGGTGGGTGACGCCCCGCGGCAGGCCAGCGGGTTCGCGCATCCAGGTGTCTGAGAAGGGATCGTAGCGCAGGATGGGTGTGGGCTTGAGCCCTGTCGTCGTCACGCCCCCGACCAGCAACAGCTGTCCGTCCAGGGGCACGAGGCGCGCACCCGACCGTCCCACCCCGTCCGGCATGTCAGCCTTCCTCTCCCAGGCGAGGCCAACCTTGGCGCCGGTCCGCGGATCGATCTCGAGCCGGTACAGCGTCGGCACGGTTTGAGAGAGGTCGACGTCCGTGAAGCCTCCCGCCACGTAGAGGTAGCGGTCGAGCACGGCCACGGCCGGATCGACGAGGGTCACGGGCAGGTTCACGCCGTTCTCGACCGTGTCCGTGCTGACGTTGTAAATGCGCATGTCGTTGGAGGCCACCAGGGCCGCAGGGTCGACCCGCGTCTGGCCGCCCACGAGATAAAGCCGCTCGTTGAGCGCAGCGAGCCCGGGCCGGCGGCGGTATGGCACGTTCGTGCTGGGCGCGCCGACGGCCGGGATCGCGTTCCAGCCGAACTCGACGGCGTCGAGCGGCAGGCGGGAGAGCCCGTCAAACTCCGAGGTGTCGTTCTCCCCGAACCACGAGAACAGCTGCCCCCCGAGCGCCGCGAAGCCGTGGTGGGCTCGGGGCGGAACGATGGCCGGCAGCGGTCGAGCCAGCGGCCGGGCGGCCGTGACCTCCGTGGTCGTGACCCAGCCGTTGAGCAACAGGGGCTTGCGGAAGGGCAGCTCCGCGGTGGAGGTGGCCCCCTGGCTGGTGACGGCCGTGACGCGCAGTGCGTGGTCACCGGCCCGCACGGCCGTGGTGTCGGCATCGTCGACGCTGTTGACCACGTGCGGGTTCCAGCCCTCGATGACCAGCTCGGTGCCCGTGGGGTTGTCCTTGGCGACCAGCTCGACCCCGTCATAGGTGACGACGACGCGGCTCACCTTGACCGGCGTGGCATCCACGGGCTCGAAGCGAACCTTGATGTCGATCGCGCTGCGGGAAAAGTCTGCCTCCCGCGAGGGCGACGCGAAGCTGACCTTGACCCGGGGCACCGGCGTGGGCAGCGGCGAGGGCGACGGGCGGGGCGTGGGCGTGCCCGAGGGGGTCGGGGCTGGCGCCGGGGTGCCCTCCGGCTGCTCGGGCACGTCCGTGCCCGGCGTGGGAGACGCAGCGGGGGGAGCCGTTGAGGGCACCGGCGCCGTGCCCGAGGCGGAGGGGTCTGCCGACGCCTCCGGCGAGCCACCCGGCTCGGGGGTGGGTGCTCCCGCCGGCACCGCTGGCAACGCGGGAGCCACCGTCGGGACGTCCTCGCAGCCAGCCGCCAGGAGCACCCCGACCAGCACCGCGGTCGACAGCCTTTTCGGGGACCAAAGGGCCAGGGCAGCGAGGCCGGTTGCGTTGGGTTCGGCTGTCACGGTTCGCAGAGCCTCATCGGGTCAGGGAAGGGGGCCCGGCTCGGGGCCCTGTCCCCCGTATCGGCGCACCGAGCAGGGGGCTGTAGCCAGGCCATTATCCCCGCCGACGCAGCCTCGTGGCAACGGCGTGGCCGGACGTGCGCGCGATCGCAGACCGCTGCCGGCAGCCGACAACACCATGGGCACCAGCCAGGCCTGCCCGGAGCCGTTTCGTGGCGCCGCTTTTCAGGTATGAGACCACCGTGGAGCCCACTGCCCGTCCCCCCTGTCCTCCCCTGCGACCGGCAGCCAGCCTGCTGCTGAGCGCGGTGGTGCTGGCCTCAGGGTGCGGCTCGGAGCTCGCGTTGCTCGATGCGGCTCGCACCACCGTCCGCACGGCGCGCCTGCCCACCAACCTCTCGTCTGGCGTGGCGCCTGGCGGTACCTCCCTGGTCGGTCCGAAGGGCGACCCTGGCGAGCCGGGGCCAGAGGGCCCGGAGGGGCCCGCCGGCCCTGCCGGAGAGGTGGGGCCGCAGGGCCCGGAGGGGCCCGCCGGCGCCACGGGGCCCGCGGGCCCACGGGGGCCGGTGGGGATCGGCCAGGAGGGCCCTGCGGGGGCCACGCCGGTCACCACCACCACCGCGGCCTACCAGCTGGGGACGTCGGAGGCCACCTTGCAGGTCGAACGAGAGACGGCCTTCGTGCCAGGCACCATCATCCTGGTAAGCAAGGACAACCAGAGGTTCCACGCCGTGGTGACCGAGCGCGCCGAGCGGTCCCTGCGCATCCTGCCGCTGAACTACGCCGAGGACGCCCCGCCCAACACGAGCTTCGCTGCCGGCAGCGCCGTCGGCGTCGCCGGCCTCAAGGGCCCGCAAGGCGACAGGGGCCTGACGGGGCCGGCCGGCGTGGCGGGACCACCGGGCTCGGCCCCCGTCACCGCGACGACGGCGGCCTACACCGTGGCTCCGGGGGTCGCCACCCTGAACGTCAGCGACACCACGGCCTTCGTGCGCAACAGCGTGTTGCTGTTAAGCCAAGGGGGCAACGTGCTGTACGTGTCGCTGACGGACAAGACCGCCACCACGCTGGTCGTGACGCCCCTGGCTGCGACCGGCGCCGCACCCGACGGCACGGTCTTCCCCGTGGGCTCCACCATCGGCGTGGTGGGCGCCGTGGGCCCTCAGGGGCCGCAGGGGCCAGACGGCCCCTCGCCGGTCACGACCATCACCGCGGCCTACACCGTCGGCACCAGCCAGGTCGCGCTGCCTGTGGCCGACGGCCGGGCCTTCGTCCTCGGCAGCGTGGTGCTGCTCAGCGACGAGCTCGGCAACCGCATCCATGCCCGCCTCCAGGGCGTGGGCCCCACCCAGCTGACGGTCCTTCCGATCTCGGCCTTCGGGGACCAGCCGGTGGGCTTCACCTTCAACGCCGGGTCCACCATCGGCGTCACGGGGCCCGTGGGTCCCCAGGGCGTGCAGGGCATCCAGGGCCCGGTGGGGCCCGCTGGCCCCACCGGGCCCGCCGGCCCCACCGGGCCCCAGGGCCTGCCCGGCGCGGCCACCACCACCACCCAGGCCTATGCCGTGAGCGACCCGGCCCTGGCGGTGCCGCAGACCTTCACGGTGGTCAACGCCGATGGCTTCGTCGACGGCAGCATCCTCATCATCGCCACCAACGGCGGCACCACGCGCGGCCACATGCGCCTCCGCTCCCACACGGCCACCACCATCACGGTCAACTCGCTGGTTCTGCCAGGAGACCAGCCCGTCGGTGCGTCGTTTCCCCCGGGCTCGTTCGTGGGCGTGGCTGGCGAGCAGGGGCCGCCGAGCAACAGCAACTACCGGCTTTACACGCCCGGCGCGGGCGTCACGCCCAGCAACCTGACGACCTCGGCCTTCGCTGCGAACTTCACGCTGTCAACGGACGGTCAGTTCACGGCGGCCGGCGACGGCTTCACCCTGGTGGACAGCAACGATTTCCGGGCCCGCGTCACGGGCACGGGCGCGCTCATCACCGGGTACGTGCAGGTGCAGGCGCGGTCAACGGCCTCCGGCCAGGGGGCGGCGCAGGTGCGAGTGCTGTGGGACACCTCCCAGGTGCTGGAGCAACGCGCCATGGGGAACGTGGACCTGTTCTGGACGACGATCATCCCCATCCACGTGTTCGTGCCCTACGCCAACAACACCGATCTCCACCGCATCCGCATCAGGGCCCACCTGGGGGTGGTGAATGGCGAGAACGCCACGACCTACAACAACGTCACGGGCTCTGTGCTCGTGAACGAGCACTACCTGGCCCCTTGAGGTGGGCGCCCCTACAAGGTCTCACCCTTGAACACGCGGTTGACGGCCCGGCCCTCCGGGTGGGTTCTGCCGCCCACCAGGTAGAAGGCCCCCGCATGGTGGAACGCCGCCATGTGGGACAGCGCGCGCAACCCGGCCGCCTCTCCCTGCACAACGGGCAGGGGCCCGAGGTCCCGCCAGGCCTGGGTGAGGGGGTTGAACTCGTAGATGCGATCGGTCGGGCTGCCGTCGTCTCGAAGCCCCCCGAAGAAGAACCGACGCCCCGCCACCGTGGCCATCGCGGCGTGGGCAAAGGACTCGGGGGTGGCGACGGTGCGCCCCGTGGCATCCGTCAGCAGCCGCCAGGTGTCGGCCTCGGTGTCGTAAACCTCCACGGGCCGGTGGCCCCCGCCGAACAGCCACACCTCCCTCCCCTCCACGGCAGCGTTCGCCCCCACCCTGGCGTTGAGGGCCTCGAGGCGCACCTCGAAAGGCCCCGCGGGGAGGCCGTCAGGGCCCAACACGGTGCGCTCGGGCTGGTAAAGCGGGGTCCCCCCGGAGCGGCCGCCGAAGACGTAGAGGTGGCCCTCAACCACGGCCGCCGTCGCGGCCGATCTGGGCGTGACAAGGGCGACGGCCTGCGTCTCGGCCACCTTTCGGAGCGGTGCGTACACATCCACCGCGGACGTGTCCACCGCCCCCAGCCGCCCTCCGACCAGGTAGACGAGCTGGCCGGAGGGGTGCGACGCCAGGGCGTACCCGCCCCGGGGCACCCCGCTGCCCCCGACCGTGAGGGTGGCCCAGGTGCCGGCCCCCGCAGGGTTGAAGGCGAAGACCTGCCGGCGCGGCACGAGGGAGAAATCGACCCCATCGACGCTGCCCCAGATCGAGACGAACGATGGGGGCTCCGCTCCATCGCCCACCACGCCGTGGTGGCTCACGGCCTGGGGCATGCCCGAGACCTCCATCCACCGGGTGATCCGGAGCTGCTTGTAGAAGCCGACCTCGAGCCTGCCCACCCCGCCTTGGTCGTCCACGGCCTCAAAGGCGAGCTGGTGGTCACCGCTCGGCACCAGGGCCGTTTCCGGGGGGTCCGCCACGTTGTTCTCGACGTTCGGGTTCCAGCCGGTCAGCCGGAACGTGGGGCCGGGCCCCTCAACCTCCTTCAGCAGCCGACCGTCGAAGTAGAAGCGGGCCAGCGCCACCTGGCGCCCCTCAGGGGCCACGGCGGTGAAGGACAGGGTCACCTCGGGTTGGGAGAAGTCGGTGGTGGCCGTCGGCTCCTGCAGCACGAGTCGGGGCGTCGGGCTGGGGCTGGGGGTCGGGGCGGGCGTCGGGGACGCCGTGGGGGCAGGGGTCGGCGTCGGCTCCTCTCCGGGGATTGCTGTGGCTGCCGGCACGGCCGCGACCGCGGCCGCGGGGACGGCCTTCGGCCGGGTGCAGGCAGCGAGTCCGAGCGCCGCAGCCAGGGTGACGAGCCGCAAGAGCGTGGTGTGCTGCAACGACGAGACCTCCGAGGCGCCCTGAAGCGCTCAGCGTCACCGTAACAGGGGTGGCAGCCCATTTCAAGTCGGGTACATCACTGCCAGCGTCCCTGTTCCCCAGCGCGAGAGGTCAGCCGTGCCAAACGCCCCGACGGCCCCCACCATCGACACCACCTGCAACCACATCGATGGTCGCTGGGTGGCCCCCGCCGGCGCCCCGCTGCTCGACAACGTGAACCCGGCCGACCGGCGACACGTGATCGGTCAGTCCCCCGACTCCCCGCGGGGGGTGGCTCAGGACGCGGTGGCTGCGGCGGAGCGCGCCTTCCCTGGCTGGCGTCGCGTCCCGGCGCCCCAGCGTGGCAGGCTGGTGGCCGAAGCCGGCCGGCTGATGGCGGAGCGTCGCCACGAGCTGGCCCGTGCCCTGACGCTCGAGGAGGGCAAGACGCTGGCAGAGTCGCTCGGCGAGGTCGATCGGGCGATCGCCTCCCTGCAGTTCGCCGCGGGGGAGGGCGTGCGGCTGGTTGGCCGCACCATCCCCTCCACCGGCCCCAGCGCCTTCAATTACACCGTGAGAGAGCCGCTGGGGGTGGTCGCGCTGATCACCCCGTGGAACTTTCCCGTCTCGATCCCCGCCTGGAAGATCGCGCCGGCGCTCGTCGCGGGCAACACCGTCGTGCTCAAGCCGTCCCCCCTCACGCCCGTCACGGCGCGCCTGGTGGTGGCGTGTTTCCTCGATGCGGGCGTGCCGCCCGGCGTGCTCAACCTCGTCTATGGCGCCACCGAGGCAGGCCTCGCCCTCAGTCAGCACCCGACGGTCAAGGCGGTGAGCTTCACGGGTTCGACGCGGGTGGGAAAGGAGGTCTACCGCCAGGCAGCCGCTCACACGGCTCGATGCCTGATGGAGATGGGCGGGAAGAATCCCCTCGTGGTCCTCGAGGACGCGGACCTCGCGCTGGCGGCCCGGCAGGTGGTGCAGGGGGCCTTCGGCAGCACGGGCCAGCG
>JAYKHL010000247.1:0-14524 GCA_035284865.1 Candidatus Sericytochromatia bacterium
GTGCTGGTTCTGCGAGAGGGTCTTGCCGTCGACCTCCAGGTAAGAGGCGATCTTCTCGAGATCCCGCTCCTCTTTGGGGGTGAACAGCCCGTCGGACTTCACGGCCGCCAGGGCCCGCTGGAAGGCCTTCATCCGGAGGGGCGCGACGTCCTCGTCCTTGAGCTTCAGCTGCTTGCGCAGGCCGTCAAGCTCGTCAATCTCCGCCTGCGTCAGCACGCCATCGGCCATGGCCTCGAGCAGGACCTTCTCGTAGGTGGCCTTGCGTTCCTGCAGGGTGCCGTGAGGCTGCAGGCCGATCCGCTGCGCCAGCGACTGGATGATGCCCATCGACGTCGATGCTCCAAGGTGGGGGGGGACGCCGGTAGATATACCCGGCTTCAGCGGACTCGCCAGGACACAGCAGGGGCTTTGGGGTTGGCCTTCCGTCCGCAGCAGCTCCCTTCGCCCCCGCAGCGCGGAGCCGCGCGGGCCTCAGCCGCGGGCAGGCTCCGTCGCGGCCGGCTGGCAGCGCTGCTTGCTTCGCGCCGTGTGGCCGATGAGCCGAGCAATCGTGGCGTTCACGGGGGCTGTGAGGCCGTGCCGGCGAGCGAGCCGGTCCACCGCGGCGTTGAGGTACGCCATCTCCGTGGTGGCACCGCGGCGCAGGTCCTGGATCATGGCATTCCAGTTGTCGCGGGTGTTGTGCAGCGCCGTGTAGACCCGCTCGACGTCCGGGGCGCCCAGCACGACGCCCTCGGCGGCCGCCACCGGAAGGGCCTCCGCGAGCAGCCCCTCGACGATCTCCCGGAGCTCGGGGGACTCCAGGATCGCGCCGTTCCGCTCGTTGAGGATCGCACAGACCCCGCTCACGGCGAGGTTCAGGAGGGCCTTTCTCCACTCCACCTCGGCCACGCTGCCGCCGGGCCTGGCCCGCAGGTTGGCCGTGTTGAGCACCTCCAGCCAGGCCTGGGTCGCCTCCGCCGCCCGGCCGGGCTCCGCGCCCAGCTCGAAGAGCGGCGCGCCCGCCACGATGGCCTCCCTTCCCCCCTCCAGCGCCACGCCCACCCAGCACGTCAGCCGCACCAGCCGGGCGGCAGGCAGATAGGCCCGGACAAACTTGTGCACCCCGAGACCGTTCTGCACCAGCGCCACCCGCTGCTCCGGCCCCAGCGTCGCGGCCAGGGGGGCAACGAGCTTCTCCAGGTCGGTGGCCTTGGTGGCGACCACCACCAGGGCCTCCGGAGGCACCTCGATGCCGCTGCCCAGGGTGACCACGGGCAGCCTGTAGGCGCCGGTGTCCGCCCCTGTCAGCACGAACCCCTGGTCTCGCAGCAACGTGGCCCGGGGGGCGCGGGCCACGAGGGTCACCTCGGTGACGTGGCTGAGGTGGGCCGCCAGGTACAGGCCGATGGCACCTGCACCGACGATCCAGACCGGGGGATGGGCAGCGGTATTCAGCATGTGTGGCTCCAGCCGGTAGCGGCATGATACCCCGCATCCGTGCGATGATGGTCGCCGTGATGCGTGACCCCTGGCTGTACGACCCGAACCGCTGGCCCTGCCTGACTCGCGATGTGCCTGGGACCGGCGGGTTCCTGCGGACCGAGCTGGAGGACTTTCAGGTCGACGAGGTGCCCCTCGGGCCGCCTGCGGGGGAGGGCGCGCACGCGGTGGTCCGCGTGCGGAAGGTTGATCGCACGACCCAGCAAGTCGTCGAGGCTCTCCGCGAGGCCCTCGACCTCCCGCGCGACGTGATCGGGCACGCCGGCTTGAAGGACCGGCGCGCCATCACGACCCAGTGGCTCAGCTTGCCCCTCGAGGCGCTGCCTAGCCGAGAGGCGTGGCCCGCGTTGCCGGGTGCCGAGCTGCTGGACTGGGCCTTGCATGATCGCAAGCTGCGCCCGGGGGATCTCACCGGGAACCGGTTTGCCATCCGGGTGCGCGGGGCCCTGGGGCAACACGAAAGGGCGGCGGCGATCCTCGAGGAACTCGCCGCTCGCGGCGTGCCCA
The DNA here is from genome assembly GCA_035284865.1 of Candidatus Sericytochromatia bacterium. GTDB lineage: Bacteria > Cyanobacteriota > Sericytochromatia > S15B-MN24 > JAQBPE01 > JAYKHL01. The sequence continues at coordinate 1,990 of JAYKHL010000247.1, forward strand.
ACTACTTCGGTCCTCAACGCTTTGGCAAGCTGGGCGACAACGCGCGCGAGGGGCTCGCGTTCCTGCGCCTCGGCAGAAAGCCCCGGCGGTGGCTGGATGAGCTGCGGGCTCAGGCCCTCCAGAGCTGGATCTTCAATGACTGGGTGGCCCGTCGGCTGGCGGATGGCACCTTCGACACCGTGCTCACGGGCGACGTCGCGGAGAAACACGCGACGGGGGGCAAGTTCCTGGTTGGCGACGCGCAGGTCGAGGCGCCTCGGGCCGGGCGCTTCGAGATCAGCGCCACCGGACCGCTGCTTGGTCGCAAGTACCACGAGGCCGCCGGCCCTGCCCGGGGCGTGGAGGATGCCGTGCTGGCGGCCGTCGGCCTGGCGCGCGATCTGTTCCGGCCGTTGCCGGGCTCTCGCCGCTCGCTGCGGCTCGTGCCGCGCGACGTCGAGGTTGAGGAGACGGAGGACGGTTACTGGGTGCGGTTCTTCCTGCCCCCGGGGGCCTACGCCACGGCCGTGGTGCGGGAACTGACCAAGGCGTGCGTTGAGGCCGAGCCCTGAACGCTGGATCGGTGGCCGCAGCCTGAAGCCGTTAAATGTCCATTAATTCTCCGTTCAGGCTGGCCTCCGGAGGCGTTGGCAGCCCGATAATGGGGTGTCCCCTCCGAGGATTGCCCGTGAGAGTTCCACCCCAGAGTCAGCCGGCGCCCAGCTCCGCAGGGGCGCAGCCCCCACCGCCCCCGCCGCCTGCCCAACTTCCGGGCCCGAGCGCCCTGGGGCGGGACGTGGCAGCCACCAGCACCGCGCCAGGGGAGCGACCTGCCTCGCCCAACGTGCTGGACGGGAAGGCCCGCCTCCCCGCAGACGTGCTGGCCGGGGTGGCGGGGGCCGCGGACGGCGCCAGGTCGGCGCAACCTGGGATCGCGGCGGTGCGCGCCGCCGGACAGGCCGGCAGGCTGACGTCCCTGGGCGCGGTCGGGTGTGCGGTCGCGTCACTGGCCGACGAGGCGCTCACCCTCGCCGCCCGCGTGGCCCAGGCGGCACCGACCCTGGTGCGCGTCGGGTCTGGCCTGGCGCGGTTTGCCCCCGTGGCGGGGTTGGTGGTCTCCGGCATCGACGTCGGCAGGGCGGTGCTGGAGCAGGACCCAGCCAAAAAGACCCGGGCGACGGGCCTGGCCGTGCTGAGCGTGACCAGCGGCGTGGCCGGCGTGGTGGGGGCCGTGGCGGTTGGCCTGGCGGTGCCCCCCCTCGCCGCGGGGGCTGCCGTGGTTGGCATTGGGGCGGCTGCGGCAGCGGCGCTGGACCAGCTGGTGCTCGGTGGGGCCGTCTCCCGCCCGGTTGGCAAGCTCTGGCAGCGCTTGACCGGCGCCGGAGGCTGAGGGCCGTCAAGGCGCTGTCGTGAGAGGCCGCGCTCCCCGACCTCCGCGCGGGCCCTCGCGCCCGCTGAAGCGGATCAGCCCGTGGGTGAGGGTGGTGAAGTTCCTCGACCCGCGCGGACGGCCAGGCGCGAGCCTGTGATCCCGTTCGAGGGCGTGGGCGAGGGGGGTGACACTCCTCCACCCGCGTGGGTAAAACCGGGGCGGGTTCCTCGTCCCCGGGCCCGGGGGGCGCTGGCCAGCCCTGGCGCCGTAGCAGCGTCCGGGCGCCGCCGGCTGGTGGGAGGCCCCGGCCTCAGCGCGGGGCGAGTGGTGCGCCCGCGGCCAGCCAGGCCAGGACAGTTCGCACCGGCGCTCCCGTGGGGCCCTTGATGCGGTGGCCGCGCGCGGCGTTCGACCAACCCACCCCCGCGATGTCAAGGTGTGCCCAGGGCCGTCCCCCGGCAAAGGGCTTGAGAAACGCAGCCGCCGTGATGGCGCTGGCTTCCCGGCCGGGGTAGTTCAGCATGTCTGCCAGGTCCGAGCGCAGGGCCTCGTCGAAGCGGTTCTGGTGGGCGGGCCCCAGCGGCAACTCCCAGAGCCCCTCGCCGGAGGCCCGAGAGGCCTCCAGCAGGCCCCGGACCAGCCCTGGGTGCGTCCCCATCACCCCCGCGTACTCCCGTCCCAGGGCGATGCCGATGGCGCCGGTGAGGGTGGCCATGTCCACGATGGCCCGGGCTCCGAGATCGCGAGCGCCGTAGGCGATGGCGTCCGCGAGGATCACCCGCCCCTCGGCATCCGTGTCGTTCACCTCGATGGTGAGGCCGTCATAGGTCGTGATGATCTCGTTGGGGACCAGCGCGCCGGCGTCAGGCATGTTCTCCACCGCGGGCACCACGGCCGTGACGTTCACGGGGAGCCCGAGCCGAGCAGCCGCCAACACGATGGCCAGGGCCGCTGCGCCCCCTGCCATGTCGTATTTCATGCGTTCCATTCCCTGGGAGGGCTTGATGCCAATGCCGCCGCTGTCGAACGTCACGCCCTTGCCGACGATGACGACGGGGGGCTCGTTGGCCTCGCCCCCACGGTGGTGCACCACCATCATGCGGGGGGGCTGCTCGCTGCCGCGCGCCACGGCCAGGATGGCTCGGAAGCCGCGACGTTTCAGGTCGTGCTCGTCAAACACCTCCACCGTGAGGCCGTTTCGGCTGGCCTCCGCCCGCGTTTCTTCGGCCCAGCGCGCGGGGGTCAGGTCGTTGCCCGGGCGGACGATCCAGGTGCGGGCCAGATCGATGCAGGCCACCACCGCCAGGGCGCGTGCCACCGCCCCATCCACCTCCGCGGCGCTCGACCCGGGTGCCACGGGCACCGCGGTCTCGAGGCCTGCCTGAGGCTCCTCTGGGTCTGGCCTCGTCCGCTTGTACCGGAAGGTCGCCAGCCCCATCCCCTCCGCCACGGCCTCGGCCGTCGCCGCCCACGTGGGAGCGGGGCTCTCCTCCCAGCCGAGCGAGGCGGGCGTGGGCAACAGCACCCCCACGCGGCGGTGGCCGAGGTCCTGGACGAGCCGGGCGGCCTCGCCCGCGGCGGCCCGCAGGCCCTCCAGGTCGAGGGTGCCCTCCTCGCCGAGCCCGGTCAGGACCACGCGCCGCACCGGCGCTCCGGCCAGCCAGATCGGCACCACCGACCCGACCTTGCCGGTGAAGTCGCCGGCGCCCAGCACGGCAGCCACCGTGCCGCCGTGGGCCTGATCCCAGGCCGCAAGCTCGCTCGGAAGGGCCTGGCCCACCTGAAGGAACACCAGCAGGGCCTCGGCGCTGAGGGCGTCGAGCGACGTGGCGGGGGAAAAAATCATCGGGGGACCTGCTCCGTTACCAGCGGATCTGTTCGAAGTGGTGGGAGGGAACCTCCCAGGCCTGGTTCAGGGTGAGCTCTCGGCGAGTCGGATCCGCGTAGACCCAGTCGAGCTTGGCGAGCACCTGACTCATGGTGTGGGGCAGGCAGTCCCGACGTCCACACCGTGCCTCGTGCAGCATGGTCGCCAGGGTGGTCCGGCTGTTGGTTGCCACGAGGTTGCGCCAGTCCCGACCATCGATCACGCGGTTCCGATCGACGTCATACTTCAGGAGCCGGGCCTGCAACTCGGCCGTCATGGCGGGCCGGGGGGCTGCTCCCGTGTCAGGGGCCCCCACCACGGCCACCAGCTTCGGTTCTGCGTCGCTCTTGACGGGCACCGCGGAGGCTGACCCGCCCCCGTTCGCAGGCCGCGTCACGCTGGCGGTGGCCACGCCACCCCCCGCATTTGGGGCACCAGCCGTCCCCGCGGCGGCTGCCACCTTGGCCCGGTGGTTCCGGATCTGGGCGCGGACCAGCGGGTGCTTGTACATCCCCGCCAGCTCGGCAGCGGTGTAGCCCCGCCGGTCCTTGAGGTCCGGGTTCGCGCCCAGCGCCAGCAACTCGTGCACCACCTCCCGGTGGCCCTGCTGGGCGGCCCACATCAGCGGGGTGTAGCCCTCGTTGTCCTGGGCGTTGGGGTCCGCCCCCTTGCTCAGCAGCACCCGCGCGATTCGCAACTGGCCATCTTGCGCGCTCCAGTGCAGCGCCGTGTAGCCGTGCTTGTCCCGCAGGTTGACGGCTGCCCCGGCGTTGAGCAGCTGGCGCACCACGGTCTCATACTTGTTCTGGGTGGCCCACATCAGCGCGGTGTAGCCTTCCTTGTCCTGGGGGTCGAGGGCTGCCCCCAGGTGGATCAGGGTCGACACCGCGTTGATCTGTCCGTTGAGCGCTGCCCACATCAGCGGGGTGTAGCCCTCGGCATCGGCCGCGTTGATGTTCTGCCCCCCGCCGATGAGCACCTTGATGCGGCCGGTGTCTCCGGCCGAAGCGGCGATGCCGAGGTCGGTTGCCGCAGCTGCCAGCGCGGGGCCGGGTGCGGTCGCGGCGATCAGGGCGGCGGTGAACAAGGCGTGCTTCAGAGACATCGGTTTGCGGAACCTCGCTGGGCATCCCCCCCAAGGATGCTGCCCTCGTATACCCGCCGGAGGACGGCCCGATCCGCCTGGGGCAGGTGACCCGCCAGGGGGTGATAAAATATTAACCTTAATTTAATAAAAACACCCTGCGGATCCGGTCATTAAGAGAGATTTAACGAACTACAATGTTCTTGTTAACCATGAGGAGTTTCCCCATATGCGTCGCCTCCTGACCTCCACCCTGATCGCCGCCCTCGGTGCTGGCGCGGCCGGCTGCGCCGCCAGTGCGCCCAGCGGCGCGGCCCTGAAGGCCTCTTCGCTGGAACGGAAGGCTCCAGCGGCCGCGGCCACCCACGTCGTGGCTGCAACGTCTGCAGCCGCCCCGCTCACGTCGACCGCTCCCGACGCCGCCCCGCTGGCGGGTGAGGCCCCGGCACCGGGGAGCGCGGTGCTGGACCGGCCGCAGCCCCCCGCCGACGAGGCGGCCATCCCCGAAGCGCCGGCCTTCGACCTCGGGGGGCAGCCAAGACGCATCACGGCCTCGGGAGAGGCGGGGGCCCAGAGCCTGCTCGACCCCTGGCGGCCGTACGGGGTGGGGGTGGTCTCCAAGACCGCGACCAGCGTCACGCTGGCGTGGCGAACGGATCTGGCGGCCCGGGCGATCGTCTACCACGGCAAGACCTTTGGCCTCAGCCGGCGCGGGTATGACGGGGTCTACCACGTGAACCGGAAGGCGAAGACCCAGCAGGTCACCCTCTCGGGGCTGTCCCGGTTCCGGTCGTACACCTTCGTGGTGGTGGGGCTCGGGGAGCTCACGATGCAGTTCCCTTCTTATCCCGTTCAGGTTCGCACCCGCCTTTTCTGAGGCCCCGGGGCTTGGGGGTGTTCGGCGCCGGGCGGGTCAGGCTTCTCGCCGCACGGGGCGATGGGGCCCGCGGTGCTTGCGCCCCCACCGGGGGCAAGCCGGGGCCCGCTTGCCCATCCAGCGGGAGGTGGAGGGCGGCAAGCCGGCAGGCTGCCGCGCCGCGCCGGGCAGCTTCGGGCTGAAAGTTGCCCTCCTCAGGGCGTCGGGCTGCCCGGGAGCAGCCCTTGTGGTTCCCCAGCAACGACCAAGCAGGAGCATCCCAATGACCCATCTCGACCAGTTGCTGACCGGTGGCATGACCAACCCGGTCGCGAAGGCCTGAGGCGAGGCCCTTGCAGCTGGTCTGGCCCTGGCCTCCTTCCGCCGCGTGCGGGAGCAAGCCAGGGCCAGGCCGTGGCCTGTTTCTTATCCAATTCTTAGCCTTTTGTTTCACAAGCTTCCGGCTCCTCGGCGGGACAACCTTCCTCACGTCGCCGCGCTCGTTTCGCAGGAGGATCATTCCGTGAAGTACCACGCCAGCCGCCTGGTCAGCCTGATCTTGTGTGGCCTGCTGGTGGCCGGTTGCGGGGTCCCTGCGCCAGCCTCCAGCCTCCGCCCCGGTGGCGCCGTGGAGGCCCGCACGCTGGCGGGCCTGGAGGACGGGTTCAACCTGATATACGGCGCTGCCTTTGCCCGTGCGGACGCCAACGGCGACCTCCTCGTCGACGAGTTCGAGGCCGGACCGTTCATCGATGTCCGTGATTTCCGGCGGGCGGACGGTGACCGCAACGGCAAGCTCACGGAGCAGGAGTTCCGAAGCTGGGCCACCCGCGGCTGGCTGTTCGGCCTGCTCGGACAGGATCAAAAGGCCTTCGTGCGACAACAACGCCGGGCGCTGCTCGCGGCCTTCGGTCATCTCGATGCGGATCGCAGCGGCTTGCTTTCCCCGGCCGAGCTGGCCGACGCCGCGGTGGGCGCCGCCAAGATCCGGCTCACGCTTCCGGGGATCAAGACCTCCGTCCAGCTGGAGGGCATCAGCGAGGCAGCCTTCAAGGAGGCGGATCGCACGGGGGATGCCCACCTGAGCCAGGGGGAGTTCGAGGACCTCGTGATCACCGCCTGGGCTCGCCTCATCAACCCGCCCCGCCTGCCGGGTGCCTCCTGAACGCTGGCCGCCCCTCGCCCTCCCGTGCCGGGCTCCGGGTGGGACCTCCTGTCGGCACGACAGGGGGCCCGCGGTGGGCCCGGCATCGTGACCCGTTGCCGGGCACGGTGAGGCGCGGCCGCCAACCGGTCGAGCCTCTGCCGACAGGCCTCGCCCGGCCTCGGCCAGGCTGGTTTTTCACGGCCGATGCGGCGCGAGCGACCGTCGGCGACGCTGCCCGGCACGGCCGGGAGACCTCCGCTGGCCTTGTCGTTTTGCGGAGGTGGCCGGATAATGTGCTTCCGGACCGCTGCCTCCTGCCCGGGGTTGGTGGCTCCCCGAGAGGCGAGGTGTCGAGCGGTGGTTACGAGTGCGCCCATTGGCAGGGCAGTGGGAAGCTGGCTCAGCGCGGACAGCCCCGTGGCTGTCGAGCCAGCGGCCGTGGCGGCTGCTTGCCAGCGCCTTGGGGAACCGCTGGCGGTGGTCGCGGCCGACGGGCGAGCGGGGCTGGGCGTGGGTGGCCGCTTCTCGACGCACCCCGAGGGGGCCCCAGAGGCCCTGCCCGCGCTGGGCTGGGTGTCGGCGCTGCGGCCCGAGCACCTCGGTGATCCCGCCTTCCTGGCGGCGCATCGGCTCCGCCTGCCCTACGTGGCGGGCGCGATGGCAAACGGGATCGGCTCGGAAGCCATCGTCGAGGCCATGGGGCGCGCAGGGATGCTTGGCTTTTTCGGCGCAGGCGGCTTGCCGCTGCCCCGGGTGGAGGCCGCCATCGACCGCATCCAGGCGGCCCTGGGGGACGCCCCCTATGGCTTCAACTTGCTGCACGCGCCGAACGAACCCGACCACGAACGCGACACGGTCGAACTCTACCTCCGGCGCGGGGTGCGGTTGGTGGAGGCGGCCGCCTACCTCGACCTCACCCTGCCCCTCGTGCGGTACCGGACGGCTGGCATCCATCTCGGCCCGGATGGCCACCCTGTGGCGCCCCACCGGGTGATCGCCAAGGTCTCTCGGGTGGAGGTGGCCGCCAAGTTCCTGGCGCCGCCCCCGGAGGCCATGCTCCGGAAGCTGGTCGAGGCCGGCCACCTCTCGGAGGAACAGGCGGGCTGGGCTCGGGCGGTGCCGATGGCGGACGACCTGACGGCCGAGGCCGACTCCGGCGGGCACACCGACAACCGGCCTGCTCTGACGCTGCTGCCCACGATGCTGGCGCTCCGCGATGAGATGCAAGCCCGCCACGGCTTCGCCCGACCGCCTCGCGTGGGGCTGGCCGGCGGCATCGCCACGCCGCAGTCCGTGGCCGCTGCGTTTGCGCTGGGGGCAGCTTACGTGGTCACCGGCTCCATCAACCAGGCCTGTGTGGAGTCCGGCAGCTCCGGTGTCGTGCGCGAGATGCTCGCCCAGGCAGGGCAGGCGGACGTGGCGATGGCGCCAGCCGGAGATATGTTCGAGATGGGGGTCAAGGTTCAGGTGCTCAAGCGTGGGACCATGTTCCCGATGCGCGCAGGGCGGCTCTACGAGCTGTACCGGGCTCACGAGAGCCTGGACGCGTTGCCCCAGGAGGTCCGCCGCACGCTGGAGAAGGATTACTTCCGGAAGCCGCTGGAGGCGATCTGGGAGGACACCTGTGCGTTCTTCGCGACCCGAGACCCGGCGCAACTCCAGCGCGCCGAGCGCGACCCGCGCCACAAGCTGGCCCTGATCTTCCGCTGGTACCTGGGGCATGCCTCTCGCTGGGCGAATGCCGGGGAGCCCACGCGCAAGCTGGACTACCAGGTGTGGTGTGGCCCCGCGATGGGAGCCTTCAACGCCTGGGCCGCGGGCTCGCACCTCGCGGCACCCGCCGCGCGACGGGTGGTGCCCGTGGCGCTCAACCTGCTGGTTGGGGCGTGCGCCCTTCGGCGCCTCGAGGCGGCACGCGTGCAGGCCACCTCCGCCGGGCTGCAACTCGCGGCCGGGACCGAGGTGGCTGGCGTGCTGGCGGAGGCGGAGGTCGCGGCGGCGCTGGCCTGACCCGGAAGAGGAACCCATGACCGCGACCCAAGTCCTGACCGAGGCTGAGACCCTCGCCTCCCCCATCGCCATCGTCGGAATGGCGTGCCTCTTTCCTGGTGCCGGGGACGCCCGGCTGTACTGGGCCAACATCAAGCGGGGGGTGGATGGCATCGGGCCCGTGCCTCCCAGCCACTGGTCGCCGGCGGACTACCACGATCCGGACCCGGCCCGACCCGACCACACCTACGCGCAGCGGGGTGGGTTCCTGGCGCCGGTTCCCTTTGATCCCACAGCCTACGGCCTGGCGCCTCACACCCTGGAAGCGACGGACCCATCTCAGGTCCTCGGCCTGGTGGTTGCCACCGAGGCCCTCAGGCACGCCGGGTATGGGCCAGACCGGCCCTTCGACCGGGCCCGGGTCAGCGTGGTGCTGGGCGTCACGGGCACGCTGCAGCTGGTCGTGCCGCTCGGGGCTCGCCTCGGGCACCCTCACTGGAAGCGGGCGCTGGCGGAAGCGGGGGTGCCGGAGGAGCAAGCCGCGGACGTGATGGAAAGGATCTCCGCCGCCTACGTGCCCTGGCAGGAGGCCTCGTTCCCAGGGTTGCTGGGCAATGTGGTTGCTGGGCGCATCGCGAACCGACTCGACCTCGGGGGCACGAACTGCGTGGTTGATGCCGCCTGCGCGTCGTCGCTGTCCGCGATGCACCTGGCCTCGCTGGAGCTTCAGTCCGGCCGGGCATCGATGGTGCTCACGGGAGGTGTGGATGCCTTCAACGACATCTTCATGTATATGTGCTTCTCCAAGACGCCGGCCCTGTCGCCGTCGGGTGACGCGCGTCCCTTCGACGCGAAAGGGGACGGCACCATTCTCGGGGAGGGCGTCGGCATGGTGGTGCTCAAGCGGCTCGCGGATGCGGAACGCGATGGAGACACCATTTACGCCGTGTTGAAGGGGGTCGGCTCAGCCAGCGATGGTCGCGGGAAGGCCATCTACGCGCCCGACGCCGATGGGCAGCGTCGGGCCCTGGACGCGGCTTACCGGGCGGCGGGGGTGGCTCCCACCAGCGTGGAATTGCTGGAGGGCCACGGCACTGGCACCCGGGTTGGTGACGCCATCGAGGTTGCTGGCCTCCACAAGGTCTATGGCGAGGCGGCCGCGGGCGGGGCCTGGTGCGCGCTGGGTTCTGTCAAGAGCCAGATTGGCCATACCAAGGCGGCAGCGGGGGCGGCGGGCCTCATCAAGGCGGCGCTGGCGCTGCACCACAAGGTGTTACCTCCCACCATCAAGGTCGAGGAGCCGTTGCCGGCGCTGCAAGAGCCGGGCACGCCGTTCTACCTGACGCGGGAGCCGCGGCCCTGGGTCTCCCGCCAGGGACACCCGCGACGGGCAGCCGTCAGCTCCTTCGGGTTCGGCGGCAGCAACTTCCACGCGGTCCTCGAGGAGCACTGCGCCCGCCGCGAAGCACCGGACTGGGACGGCCGCGTCGAGCTGGTGGCCATCTCGGCAGAGGCGCCGGCGCAGGTGGTGGCACGCCTGCAGCGCTACGTGGAGGCCCCGGACTGGGATGCGGTTCGCGTTGCGGCCACGGAGGACCGGGCGGCCTTTCAGGCCGGGGCGACGTTCCGGCTGGTGGTCGTGCTGGAACACGGCGTCAGTGATGTGGCGGAGGTGGTTGGTGGGCTGATCCCGAAGGTGGGGGCGGGCGCGCCCTTCGAGCTCCCTGACGGCACCTGCTTCGGCGTGGGTGGTCCGCTGGGGACCCTCGGCCTGATTTTTCCCGGCCAGGGCGCACAGTACCCCGGCATGGGGCGTGGCTGGGCGTGCGCGTTTCCTGCATCGCTGGACGCCCTGGAGGCCGCCGAACAGGCCTTTGCCGGTGGAGCCGGCCGGGAACGTCCACACGGCCACCGCCTGGTGGATCGTCTTTACCCCCCCACGGCCTTCGGGGCCGCTGCAGAGGCGCAACAGGTCGAGGCCCTGCGCGCCACGGACGTTGCCCAGCCCGCCATTGGCGCGGTGGCTGCGGGCATGTGGACCCAGCTCGCGGCCTGGGGCGTGCGCCCGGCCGCTGCGGCGGGGCACAGCTTCGGTGAGCTGACTGCCCTGTGGGCGTCGGGTCGCATCTCCCAGGCAGACTTCATGGGCCTGGCGGTCCTGCGTGGCCGGTTGATGGCAGCGGGGGGGGGCGATCGCGGGGCCATGCTGGCGGTCTCGGCTCCTGTCGAGGAGGTCCGCAGCTACCTGCAAAGCGCTCCGGCGGGCCTGGTGATCGCCAACCTCAACACGCCGACACAGGTGGTGCTGGCCGGGCCGACGGCCGCGATCGCGGGGGCCGAGGCGGAGCTTGGGCGGAGAGGGGTGCGTTGCACCCGGCTTGTTGTGGGGGCCGCCTTCCACAGCCCGCTCGTCGCCGACGCCGAAGGGGCGTTTGCGGAGGCTCTCGGGCGCGTGGAGTTCCGGCCTGGTGCCTTTCCGGTGTACGCGAACACGACGGGGCAGCCCTACCCCGGTGAGGCGGCTGAGGCGCGGGCCTTGCTGGCGCGCCAGCTGGCGTGCCCGGTGGACTGGGTGGCAGAGGTCGAGGCCATGTACGCCGCGGGCGTTCGGACCTTCCTTGAAGTGGGGCCTGGTGCCCGCCTGGGGGGCCTGGTCAAGGCCATCCTCGGGGCGAGGCCCCACGCCGTGGTCGCGGTGGATGCCTCCGGAGGCAGGCGGGAGGCCTCGCTGGATCTGGCCCGGGCGCTCGCGGTGCTGGCGGCCCGGGGCCATCACGTCGAGCTGCTGCCCTGGCAAGGGGGAGAGGACGCGGTGGCGCACCTGCGCGCCCGCAAGCGTCCGCGGATGAGCGTCCCGGTCAGCGGGGCCCTCTACCGGTCATCCACGGCCGCGACGTCGCGTCCCCCGCGGGCTGCCGCGCCGGTCGCCGCCGAGCCGGAGCCCTCGTCCGTGCCTCCCGCCCCCCAGGCGCCAGAGCCGCACCGGGTCGAGCCGGGTGCCCTGGCGCCGCTCGTGCAGGCCACACAAGCGGCGCTGGCTGCCTGGCAGGCGGCACAGGCAGAGGCTGCGCGTCAGCACGCCGCGTTTCTCGAGGGGCAGCGCGCCAGCCAGGAGGCGATCCGGCAGCTGATGGCGCAGCAGCGCACCCTTCTAGAGCGCCTGACTGGCGGGGAGGGCAGGGCCGTCGCGCCTGTGGACACCGAGGCGGCTGCCGCCCCGAGCCGTGGCGCGGCGGTCCTGGCGCGCCAGGCTCTGCGCGCCGGACGAGGGCGCGGAAAGACCCCTGAGGCGGCTGTCCGTGCCCCGGAGGCCCCAGTGCCAGCCAGGGTGGCTCCGCCTCCTCCGTCCGGGCCTCCAGCCGCCGGGCCGACCGTGGCCTCCGCCCCGGCCTCGGCCCCGCAGCCCCTCGCCGCGGCCACCCCGGCGGCCGCAGGGGGCGGGCAGGCGGACGTGCTGCTCGCCGTGGTGGCGGAGAAGACCGGATACCCGCCCGAGACCCTGGAGCTCGACATGGCCCTCGAGGGCGACCTCGGCATCGATTCCATCAAGCGCGTCGAGATCCTCTCCGCGCTCGTTGAACGGATGCCCGGCCTGGTGCCGCTCGGGCCGGAGCAGGCTGGCGCCCTCGTCACGTTGCGGGACGTCCTGACGGCGGTGGCGGCGGGTGCCTCGGGTGCAGGGACACCGGCCGCGTCTTCTCCGGCCGCCTCGGCGGCTGCATCTGGGCCCGGGAGGCAAGGGCTGGCCAGCGAAGCGGGGGCGTCTCCCGCGCCTGGCGCGTCGGTGACCCCCGTTGGCAGCTGGCCGGACGTCAGCCCGCAGCTGGCGCCTCCAGCGTCGCCTGCCAGCGCCCCGGCAGGCGGCGGGGCTGGCGTGGCCGAGGCCCTCGTGGCGGTGGTGGCTGAAAAGACCGGCTACCCGCCCGAGACGCTGGAGCTTGACATGGCGCTCGAGGGCGATCTCGGGATCGACTCCATCAAGCGGGTCGAGATCCTGTCTGCCTTGACGGAGCGGGTGCCTGGCCTGACGCCTCTGGGGCCCGAGCAGGCGGGGGCGCTGGTCACGTTGCGGGACGTCGTGGGGGCCATCGAAGGCCCTGGGGCCGGCGAGCTTCCCACGTTGACAGCCTCTGCCCACGGCCGGGCCGCCGCTGGGGCTCCCCCGGTCCCCGCCGCGGCTGGGGTGCCCGCGGGGGCTGCCCTGGCGGCGGCCTGGCCCGGGGCCGCGACTGCCGCGCCTG
>JAYKHL010000248.1:0-9536 GCA_035284865.1 Candidatus Sericytochromatia bacterium
GTACTGTCCGGTGGCCGTGGTGTTCCACCACGAGGGGGGCAGCAGCCAGCACATCCGTGATCGGGTGGTGCTGGAGGGCTACCGGGGCTCGCTCCTGCTGGCCCGCAAGCACCACGGGCGGCTCGGCTACGCCCTGACGCGGGCAGCGCTGCGCCTGGCCGTGAAGGCGAAGCTGGCGGGGCTCCGCCTGCGTCAACGCAGCCGACCCGACGATGGCGCCCTCGCCGGTCGCATTCTCTGCCTGGAGGCCGTCCGCGAGGTGCTCCGCGCGGGCCTGCCCGACCCCGCGCCCGTGGGGGTGGCGGCAGCGCCGGAAAGTTGAAGAAAGCGAAGGCCCCAGCGACGGGTGTCGCCGAGGCCTTGGGTGGCGTTGTGCGAGTGGCCCTCTTGGCCCCCGCGGCCCGTGCGCCTAGAACGAGATGGTCTCCGGTTCGTCCGTGTCGACCACCGAGCCGTCGAGCACGCCGATGGAGCCACTCGCCCGACCTGCGAAGACCTTGTTCCGCAGCTTGAGCTGAATGCCGCTTTGCAGCGTCATCTCCGCCACGTTGGTGGTGGAGAAGGTCGTCGTGCAGCTCGTTGGATCGGCGTCCAGGTTGTCGATGGGCTGCGTCTCCGCCTCATCTGCCCAGGCTCGGACCTCGACGCGGTAGTTCGTGTTCCGGATCAGGTTGTTGAACTTGATGGCCGCGCCGAGTTGGGCTTTCGGTACCTTGAACTCGGTGGGGTTGTCCGACGTGCCCCGGTAGAAAAACAGCTTCGCGTGGTTCACGTCGGCCTCACGCCAGGCCTCGACGGCCTGCAACAGGCGACGGCCCTGGTTGACGCGCACGGCGGCCGTCACGGTGATGGTGTCCGTGGCATCCAGGACCTTGCGGGTCACCAGCCGGGTGCCTGTGGGTGACCCGGGGGTCCCCGCTGCCGGCTGACAGCCGGACGTCATGGTGGGGGCGCTCAGCACGATCGCCGATGCGCATACAGTCTTGAGGGTGGTGGAAATTTGGTCGAACAAGCTTCAGCTCCGTTTCCGCTCGGTGGTCTCTCTTCACACAGAGGCCGCCCCGCGGCCTCTGGGACACATGTTCCTTGCCAGCCCTGTGTTAATAAGCTGTTTCATGTCAACCCCCATCATCAATTGTTTGTTAAATGCGTTAAAATTATTAAGTGCGGACGGAAAAACCGCGCCTTCTGGCGCAAGGCGAAGGACGTCAAGACAGGTGGCTCCGGGACCTTTTGCAGAGAAAATGAGGCCGGCTCTTGAATTCTGGCTTATGAGGGGGGCAAGAACGTTCTCTGGGGCGGTTCTTGGCGATTTGATGGCGCCTCGAAATAATAACCACCTCTTAACCATTGATTCTTCTGTCACTCAACGAACCCGATGGGGCGGCATCCCACGGGGCGCCAAGGTGGGCCCTACACACCTGCATCGAGGGGCTTTCCTGCTCCTGACCGGACTCGTGACAGGCTGCGCCCCGCTCCAGCCCGTTCACGAAGGCTCGGTGGTGTTGGATGCCGCAGATGGCGGCGACGCCAGCGTCTTCGTGCGTGTCGGGGCTCCCCGACGTTTGCAGGCCCTTGGGCCCCTCACGGCTGGAGACGTTCACCACATCACGCTCAGCCTTGCCCGCGTCGATGGCCCGTCCGAGGTGGAGCGGGGCCGTGTGGCGTTGACGCTCGGTGAATGGGGAAGGCCCGTGAACGTCCGGCACATGCGATCTCGGGCGACCTACAGGCTCAGGGCGCAGGCCTTTGGAGCCCCGGGCGACGAGCCGTCCTCCCTGCTCAGCGAGCGCGATGCGGTGGCCTCCGCGATCTGGCGCGTGGAAGACTCGGCCGTCTTGCCACCCGTGTCGCTTCAGGTTGCCCTGCGGCCCGTTGCCCGGCTCTTGCTCACGACCTTGGTTGGCGACGGCACGTCAGGAGATACGAATGGAGCGGCCCTACGGGCGCGACTCGAGGCTCCTGCAGGGCTTGCCGTTGGAACGGGCGGGCAGGTGTATGTGACGGAGCCCTCCGCACACCGGATCCGGGTGCTGAGCCCCGAGGGCGAGTTGAGGACGTTGACGGGAGGTAGCCCTGGCTACGAAGATGGCCCGCTGGCTGCGGCCCGGTTCCGGAACCCCACGGGTTTGGCCGTTGATGGGCAAGGCGTGCTGTACGTGGCGGACACTGGAAACCGGTGCATCCGCCGGATCCCTCCAGCTGGTGCGGTAGAGACGCTGACGCCCGTGGGCATCGATGCTACCGGCCTCGGGAGCCCCGCAGCATCTTTCGTGGAGCCAGTGGGTCTGGCGGTGGGCTCCAACGGGGACCTTTGGGTGTCGGATGCCGGCAGCAACGGCATCTTCCGTGTCGCGTCGACCGGGGAGGTTTCTCTCGTCGCTGGAGGCGCATCGGGCGACTCGGATGGCGGGGGCAGCGGCGCGGGCTTTCGTCGACCGCAAGGGCTCGCCTGCGCTCCCGAGGGGACGGTCTTCGTGGCAGACACCGGAAACCATCGCATCAGGGCCGTTACGCCTGCAGGAAGCGTCAGCACCTTGGCTGGCGGCGCAGAGGGGCTCTTGGACGGCTTCGCAGACGGCGCCAGGTTTCGAGCGCCCTCTTGGTTGGCCCTCGATCCAGCCGGACAGCTGTATGTCGCCGATACCGGCAACCACTGTCTGCGGCGCGTCGCCCCGACGGGCTACGTCTTCACGCTCATCGGAGCTGGCGCCGGACGTCGAGACGGGGGACGTGACGAGGCCCGGCTCAACTCCCCGGCGGGGCTGGGGCTCGACGGAGCCTTCCGGTTGTTCGTGGTGGATGGCCGCAACCACGCGTTGAGGCTGCTACAGTGATGCGCCCCCTGCTGGCTGCCGGGGCCCTGTTGGTGTTTGGGGTGCTGCCGGCGTGTGGTGGCCGTCCTGCGCTTGTGGCGACGCCAGTGAGGGCTGTTTCTCTCGACGAGGTAGCGCTGGAGCAGGAGCAGGGCGACCGGACGCTGGTGGTCGATCTGGTTCTCGAGCCACAACGAATGCTGCTAGCCACGAGCGCTGGCCAAGACGCGGCTTATGTGGAAGTTTCCTTGTTGCGCGAGCAACAGGGCGTGAACACCCCAGCCCTGGCGACCCTTCGGGTGGACATACCTCGGGACGTGTCCCGGCCACTGCGGTTTCGTAACTTGCGGTCCAACACGACCTACGTGGTGCAGGGCACTGCGTACGCGGCAGATGGGATGGCGCTGAGCGATGCGAAAAGGTCGCAGGCCCGGATCCTGACCGGGCGAAGCCTGACGGAGGACAGCGTGCGTTTGTCGGTGGCGCTTCTCGACTCCGTTTTTGCTGCATCGGGGGGGGTCACGCTAGGCATCGCAAGTTCCTTGGAGCGTGCGGGCTTGCGCGGCGTCGTCTCCTGGTTCACGGGGGACCCGGGGGCATTCCGCGAGCCAGCCTCGGTGGTCGAGGGCCCGGATGGCTCCTTCTACGTTGCCGACGTCGAGGCGAACTGCATCTTTCGATACACCGAGGGCGGAGAACCTACCCTGCTGGCCGGCTCGGGTTCGCCGGGATGGCGAGACGGCTCGGGCGACCAGGCGATGTTCAAGGCACCCCAGGGGCTGACCATTGAGCCAGGTGGTGATTTGCTTGTGGCTGACACGGGCAATCACTGCCTCCGGAGAGTGTCTCCCGATGGACGCGTCATCACGTTGGCAGGGGGGAGGGCGCCGGGCTTCGAGGACGGTGTTGGCACGCGGGCGCGCTTCAACTCTCCGCGGAGCGTGACGCTGGCGCCTGACGGTGGGGTGTACCTGGCGGACACCAAGAACCATCGGATCCGACACGTGACCCCCGCAGGCAGGGTAACGACCCTGGCCGGTGGCAACCGCGGCAACCGGGATGGGGTTGGCGTCCGGGCGCGCTTTGATCAGCCGTCGGGGCTGGCTTTCGATTCCTCGAACAACACCTTGGTGGTCGCAGATGCCGGCAACAACCGCGTGCGACGCGTGACGCTCGAGGGCCGCGTCACGACTGTGGCCGACTCGTTCCTGGGGCGCTTCTCATCGAGCCTCCGAGGCCCGCTCGGGCTGGCCGTCTTTGCCGATGGCGGCGTCGTTGTGGCAGATAGCGGCAACAACAGGCTGCGCCTGTTGTCGCCGTCGGGGCGCGTGACCACGCTGGCAGGAACCACCCCGGGGCACCGTGATGGGGCAGGCGCCGATGCGCGGCTCAACAGGCCAACCAGCGTCGCTCTCACCCGGGGGGGCGAGGTGATCGTGGTGGATAGCGGCAACCGGAGCCTCCGACGGGTCACCCGGGAGGGACTTGTTGCGACCATTGGACAGCAGGCTGGCGCGCCTGCCGCTGGCGCTGGGCTCGCAGCCCGGTTCCTGAGGCCCGGAGGCCTCAGTGTGTCCAGTGATGGCCGGGTCGCCGTCGTGGATGAGCAGCACCATGCCATCAGGCTGGTGGATCCTGAGGGGCGCGTGACCCTGTTGGCAGGCAACGGGAACGCGGGACTCAGAGACGGAGGCCCCGCTGAAGCCGCATTCAGCAGCCCCGGCGACGTCGCGGCCGACCTGCGAGGTGGTTGGATCGTCGCTGACACGGGCAACCGAGCCTTGCGCCGCATCTCGCCTGACGGCATGGTCTCCACTCTGCAAGCGGGCCGTGGCGGTCCTTTGGGGTGGCTGGGAGGCTTCCTCGCGTCGACCGTGGCTACCCTTTCCGCGCCGGCAGCCGTGGCTGTTGCGCCAAACGGAGACGTGATCGTCGCCGACCGCGGTAACCACGGCATCTACCGCCTGCCTCGAGGTGGGGTCCTGACGCGTGTCGCGGGCACAGGCTGGCAGAGCCACCTGGACGGCCCCGGGGGCCAGGCCCGCTTCTCCGCGCCAGGCGGCCTCGCCATCGACACGCAGGGCCGTATCTACGTTGCAGACACGGGCAACCACTGCATCCGGCAGATCGACCCGAGCGGCGTGGTGCGGACCGTGGCAGGCAGCCGACAGGCCGGCCTCGTGGACGGTGCCGCACGTGACGCCCGGTTCACGGCCCCCTTGGGGCTGGTGTTGGAAGGAGAGGACACCATCCTCGTGGCGGACAGCGGCAACCACGCCATCCGCCGGGTCAAGCCTGACGGGCAGGTCTCCACCGTCGCGGGCGGCACGAAGGGGTTCCTCGACGCGCAAGGCGCCAATGCCCGGTTCCACGCCCCTGCCGGGCTGGCCTGGCTTCGAACGGGCGAGGTGCTGGTGGCCGAGAGCGGCAACCGCTGCCTCAGGCTGATCAGGTGACGCCTCGGCCCGTCACACCCGCTGCACCACCACCAGTTGCAAGGGCTTGCGGCCCGTCCGCTCGCTGAAGAGGCGACCGAGCGCCTCGAGCACCTGCCTCTCCAGCTTCTCGGGGGACACGCCACCACGCGCTTGGGCCGCGTCGACCACTTCGACCACCCGGCGCTTGCCCTCGTCAAGCAGCACCTGGGCCTCTTCGTTGCCCTCGAGAAACCCCCGCGTGACCATCTCTGGGCCTGCCAGCAGCGCCCCGGTCGCATCAAGCGTCACCACCGTGGTGACCATGCCGTCACGGGCCAGCCGCTGGCGCTCCCGCAACAGGGCTTGGCCCACGTCGAGGCTGGCCCGCCCGTCCACGAGCGTCGGCGTGGCCGGCACGCGGTCCACCACCCGCACGCCGTCCGATCCCACCTCCAGCACGTCCCCGTTGTGCAGGACGGCCGTGCGCTCCGTCGCCACGCCCATGGCCTGCGCCAGCTCCGCGTGGCGCACGAGGTGACGCAGCTCGCCGTGCATCGGCACGAAGCAACGCGGCTTGGTGAGCGCGATCATGAGCTTGAGCTCCTCCTCGCTGGCGTGCCCGGAGACATGGGTGCCCAGCCGCTGGCTTTCCGAGACGACGTGCACGCCACGCTCGAGGAGCGCGTTCACGATGCGGCCGACGGCTCGCTCGTTCCCGGGAATAGGGATGGCCGAGATGACGACGGTGTCGCCTGCGTCAAGGCGGATGCCCCGGTGTTCGCCCACGGCGAGGCGCGAGAGGCCCGCCATCGGCTCCCCCTGGGAGCCCGTCGTCAGCACGAGGGCCTGCTCGCGGGGCAGGGCCATCAGGGCGTCCGGCTCGACCACCAGGCCTGGCGACCAGCGCAAGTAGCCGAGCGCGTGGGCCCGCTGCGAGACGTTGACCATCGAACGCCCCACGAACGCGACCTTCCGGCCCTGCCGCTCGGCCGCGTCGAGCACCTGCTGCACGCGGTGGATGTTGCTCGAGAAGCTCGTCACGACGAGGCGGCCCGTCGCCTTGCCGAAGATGCCGTCGAGGGCGGGCCCCACGGCGGCCTCCGAGGGCGTGAAGCCTGGCCGCAGCACGTTGGTGGAGTCGCTGAGCAGCAGCAGCAGCCCCTCCTCGCCCAGCTGCGTGAGGGCGTGGAAGTCTGCTCGCTGTCCGTCGATGGGCGTGGGGTCGTAGTTGAAGTCGCCGGTGTAGAGCACCGTGCCCACGGGGGTCCGGACGCTGATGGCGACGGCGTCGGGGATGGAATGAGGCACCCGGATGAACTCCAGCGTCACCGCGCCCAGCGTGACGGGATCGCGCACGTCCATCCGCAGCAGCGGGATCCGCCCGAGCAGCCCGTGTTCTTGAAGCTTGCCCTCGATCAGGCTCTTCGTGAGGGGCGTGGCATAGACGGGCACGGGCACGCGGTCGAGCAAGTACGGCAGGCCGCCGATATGGTCCTCATGGCCGTGGCTGATGAACACGCCGCGCACCAGCTCGGCGTGCGCCTCCAGGTAGCTGTAGTCCGGCAGCACGTAGTCGACGCCGTGCATGTCCTCGCTGGGGAAGGCGAAGCCGCAGTCGAGCACGACGAGGTCGTCCCCGGCCCGCACGCCCCACATGTTCTTGCCGATCTCCCCGAGGCCGCCGAGGGGCACGACGTGGAGCGTGCCCGGGGCCGGGGCGGCGGTGCGGCCTGCTGGCACGTTCATCACCGAGCGACCGCCTCGCCGGGCCGGACGGCCGCCAGCGCGGCCTCCACGGTGGCCTGGGCCCGGGCGTCACACGCCACCAGCGGCAGCCGGACGCCGCCCACCGGGAAGCCCAGCTGCCCGAGGGCGTGCTTCGTGGGCGCCGGGGAAGGGGCGCAGAACAGGGCCTTGCCAATGTTGTAGGTCGCCTCGTGCAGGCGGCGGGCCTCGGCCACGTCGCCCCGCTCCCAGGCGGCGATCATCGCCGCGAGCTCGCGGGCCACCACGTGCGCCGACACGCTGATGACGCCGTGCGCGCCGATCGCCAGGTACGGCAGCGTCAGCGGATCATCCCCGCTCCAGATGGCGAAGTCGGGCCCGGCTGCAAGCCTGTAGGCCGTGACGAGGTCCAGGTTGCCGGAGGAGTCCTTCACGCCTACCACCGTGGGCAGGGCCGCGAGCTCGGCCAGCGTCGCGGGCTCGATCGTCACGCCCGTGCGGCCCGGGTGGTTGTAGAGGATCACGGGCAGGTCCGTCGCCGCCGCCACGGCCGTGAAGTGGGCCCGCAGCCCCGCCTGGTCCGGCTTGTTGTAATAGGGGTTGACCACCAGCAGCCCGTCGCAACCGGCCTCCGCGGCCGCCACGGACAGCGCACAGGCCACGCGCGTGTCGTTGGTGCCCGTGCCGGCGATGACCGTGCCACGCCCGTCGACGGCCTTCACGATGCTGCGGAACAGCGCCACCTTCTCGTCGTCCGACAGCGTTGGGCTCTCGCCCGTCGTGCCGCTCACGACCACGCCGTCGCAGCCCTCGGCGAGCAGCCGCAGCGCGAGCTCCCCGGCGCGGGCGTGATCCACCTGTCCCTCCGCGTCGAAGGGCGTCACCATGGCCGTCAGCAGGCGACCGAGCTCACGAGACTTCACGGGGGGCCCTCCTTCGGGATCAGGCATGGGTGGGGGCCGCGAGCAGGCCGCGGGCGACGAGCGCCTCCGCGATCTGCACGGCATTCAGGGCGGCGCCTTTGCGCAGGTTGTCCGACACGAGCCAGAGGTTGAGCCCGTGCGGATGCGAGACGTCCTCGCGCAGGCGCCCGACGTAGGTGTCGTCCGTCCCGGCCAGTTCTCGCGGGCGTGGATAGGTGTGCGTGGCAGGGTCGTCCAGCAGCGTGACGCCGGGCGTCCGGCCGAGCACCGCGCGGGCGGCCTCAGGGGAGACGGGGCCCTCGAACTCGACGTTCACGCTCTCGCTGTGGCACACCATCACGGGCACGCGCACGGCCGTGGCCGTCACCCGCAGGTGCGGGTCCTCCAGGATCTTGCGGCTCTCGTTCGTGACCTTCAGCTCTTCCTTCGTGTAGCCGTTGGCCGTGAAGGCATCGATGGCCGGCACGAGGTTGAAGGCGATGGGGTGGCGGATGTGCTGGGCCACGACCTCGCCGCCCGCCAGCACCGCGGCCGTCTGGTCGCGCAGCTCGTCCATGGCCTCCTTGCCCGCCCCGGACACCGACTGGTAGGTCGAGACGACGACGCGCACCAGCGGAGAGAGCTGGCGCAGGGCATGCAGCACCACCACCAGCGGGGCCGTGGAGCAGTTCGGGTTGGCGATGATGCCGTGGTGGCCGTCGAGGGCGTGGGCGTTGACCTCCGGCACGACGAGGGGCACGTCCTCGCGCATGCGGAAGGCGCTGGTGTTGTCGATGACGACGCATCCGGCCGCCACGGCGGCCGGCGCGAGCGCCTCGGAGACCTCGCCGCCCGCCGAGGACAGCACGAGGTCGATGCCCCGGAAGGCCTCGGGCGAGGCCTCCTTCACGGTCCACGAGCGCCCCTCGTGCGTCACCACCTGCCCGGCCGAGCGCGTGGAGGCCAGCAGCGTGAGCGCCCGGACGGGGAAGTTCCGGGCGAAGAGCGTCTTGAGCATCTCCTGCCCGACGGCGCCGGTGGCGCCGAGGATCGCGACATGGTAGCCGGCCATGGTTGGTTCCCTCACAGCAGGTGCTCGAGCCCGTGGACGAGGCCCGTGCGATCGAGGATGCGGCGGATCCCGAGCAGCACGCCCGGCATGTAGCAGGCGCGCGAGAAGGCATCGTGGCGGATGGTCAGCAGCTGTCCCTCGCCCCCGAGCAGCACCTCCTGGTGCGCCAGCAGGCCCGGCAGGCGGATGCTGTGGACCCGGATGCCAGCAGCCTCCCCGCCGCGGGCCCCGGGCAGCGTCTCCTCCCCGGCCACGGCGGGCGGCGCGAAGGCCGACCGCTCGGCCTGCATGGCCTCGACCGTCCGGAGGGCCGTGCCGGAGGGCGCGTCGCGCTTGCGATCGTGGTGAAGCTCGACAAGCTCCGCGTGGGCGAAATACCGGGCAGCCTCGGCGGCGAACCGCATCATCAGGAGGGCGCCGAGCGCGAAGTTGGGGGCGACCAGCACCCCGAGGTCGCGGGCCTTCGCCTGCGCCCCGAGCGCGGCGAGCTGGTCCGCCGTCAGGCCCGTGGTGCCGATGACGGGGCGTACGCCTGCCGCCAGCGCCGCCTCTGCCACGCCGTAGACCGTGTCAGGGGCGGCGCTGGCGGCAGGCGAACGCCCCG
>JAYKHL010000249.1:0-5069 GCA_035284865.1 Candidatus Sericytochromatia bacterium
ATGGCGTAGTGGTTGACGAAGTTCCGGCCTCCCGAGTAGGGGTCGGTCTGCGTGGAGCGCATCTGGCGCAGCGTGTCGATGGGGCGTGCACCCATGGCCACCATGATGGGGTTGCTCCGGTAGTGCAGGTGCAGGTAATCGAACTCCGGGCCGCAGCCCTTCTTGACTTGCAGCCCGAGGGAGACGCCGAAGGCCTCCTCTCCCGGGCCCCCAATCCAGAAGAAGCCCTGGCCGGCCCGGTTCATCTGGATGGTGATCTCGTCGATGACCCGGCTGGTCACCATATGCTGGTGAAGCTGCCGCTTGAGCTCGGGGGTGAGCGCCGGGGGCTGGTGGACGCCGGTCGGGTTGGCAGGCTCGGAACGCGTCGTCATGGCTGTGGGGATCCTCCGAAGTGGGCGCCTGGCCTCGACGGGCCGGCGTATGCCAGTGTAACACACGCGCCACGCGCCACCCGGCCGCCCCGGGCTGGTGGCCATGCCCTCCAGCACCCTTTACAATGCAGCCGAGCGCCAACCATCGCCCCCGCGGGCCCGGAGCACGCCATGACCACCTCGCCCTCCACCCCAGCAACCACCGCCCAGGCGCTGCGGCGGACACGCATCCTGATCGTCCTCGGATTGGCTGCGGTGGTGGCCGTCGCGGTGGGGCTGCAGCATCTGTCTCGGAGCGCCGTGCTGGCCGTGGAGGCCAAGGTTGTGGCCGCCGACTTCCCCGAATTGCGGCTCGAGCAGGGGGTGGCGACGGTCGACGAGTTCGGCCGGGTGGCCGTTGATGGCCTGCTGCGCGAGCCGCCGCTGTCGGTGGGGTCTCAGCGTCTCACCCCCCCGGGCCGGTACGTGGAGATCCTCATCGCGAACGACGGTGTCGCGGCCCACGTCCGGAAGACCGAGCTGGTGATCGGAGCCCGTGATGCGGATGACAGGTGGCATCCCCAGAGCGCCGGGGCAGTCGCCGAGCGTGTGAGGGGCGGCAAGACCCCCTGAGGATTTCTCGCCGGGCGTGATCGATGCCCGTGAATCGGCGCGTCACAGCCTCTACAATGGCCGGCATTCAGAGGCCTGCCCGACGAGGGGCCGGGCGTGAACCGCAGACGGGCACGGCACACAAACCGCCGCGGACGAAGGGTTGGATCATGGATTTCGAGAAGCTGGCAGCTGCCTCCCATCAAGCCTGGTTCCTGGCCATGGCGCGCCAGGGCTGGACGTTTGGTCCGCGCCTGAGCCAGGAGTTCAAGACCCATCCGTGGCTCAAGCCTTACCCTGGCCTCAGCGACGCCGCCAAGGAGATCGTCCGGGCGCAGGTTCGCGGGGTGCTGCAGGCCCTGGAGACCGAGGGCGTCAGCGACGTGAAGGGACTGGCTGGACAGGCACCGCCCCCGGCGCCAGGGCCCGTCACCACCTCCCCCCGACCTGCTCCGGCTGTGGAGCCCGCCCCTGTGCGGCAGACGGCTGCGGCCCCGGTGGGCTCGCCGGCGGCCCCCAAGGTGTCGGCTGCGGCGCCTTTGTCGAAGGCCCAGGCACCGGAGCCGGCGGGCCTCGAGGCCGAGGTGATCGAGCGCCGGGTCGACGCCTCCGGGCGTATGCGCATCGGGTCCGGGCTGGTGAAGAAGGCCGAGCTCCTGAAGGGGGGGGCGCACCAGGTCACCATCTTGCAGGCCGGCAACGTGATCGAGGTGCTGCCTTACGACCCGGCGGCGGCCGGTGCATTCTACGCCTCGGTGAACCCGGACGGCTTCATGTTGCCCAAGGCCATGCTTGCCGGCACGGGGGCCCAGGACTTCATCCTGTCGATCACGCCGGGGCGGCTCATCGTGCGCCCGCGGTGAAGCGCCAGGCAGGTCGTCATCCGAAGCCGGGCTGGCGCTGCCTCCCAGAGGCGTCGCCACGCTTCGGCGAGGGGGTTGCCAGCTCCCGGTCCTGGTCGGCCGCTGAACCAGGGGCCTACCAGCGCTCGTAGCGCCAGCTCGTGGGCCGCCCGTCGGCGTAGGGCATCACGCCGTGGAAGGGGCGCGGGTCGCCGTCGAACACGAGCGGCAGGAAGTGGCGGTCTCCCTCCCAGAGGGGCAGCGACCCGTCGAGCAGGGCCGTTAAGGGTTTCCAGGCGAGCGTGCCTTCCGGGTTCTCGATGAAGGGTGTCCCCTCGAAGCGCGCGATGAGGAAGATGAACCCGAGCCAGTCTTCTCCCGCCTTGCCAAACCCGGGCCAGCTCACGGTGCCACGCAGGGCCATGCGCGTCACGCGCAGGCCTGCCTCCTCCTCGAGTTCCCGGCGCATGCAAGCCGAAACCCCTTCTCCTGCTTCCATCTTGCCGCCCAGTCCATTCCACTTGCCGAGGTGTGCGTCGTCAGGTCGGGCGTTGCGGTGAATGAGAAGCACCCGAGAGCCGTCGGGGGAGAGCACGTAGCCGAGGGTGCCCACCACGGGTGTGTATGACACGGTCAGGGCCTCCTGGCGGCCTCGTCGGCGGCGTCTGCCCGACGCACCACCAACAAGGCGTTGTTCACGGGTCTCTCGGTCCCATCCGAGGGACGGCTGATCAGCACGTCCCCGATGGTCATGGCCGTCGAGCCGCCACCGTCGAGGTTGATGGCCTCGGAGGCTCCCAGGGAGCGCATCAGGCGGGCCAGTTCCTCCAGCGTCACCCCCTGGCTGTAACGTGGTTGGCGGCCGTCCACAGCCACCAGCAACAGCCGGCCATCCGGGTCGATTCCCACCGCCGTACGGGGAGCCCGGCCGTTCGCGACGTCGGGACGGAATCGCTCACGCTCGGCCGTGACCTTGATGGCGCCGCGGTCGAGCAGGGCAGGGCCACCGCCCAGCACGTGCCGGGCGCCGGGCCACACCTCAGCCAGCGGAAGCGAGAGCTTCACCCGGCTGCCCGGGCTCAGGCGCCGGGCCAGCCACTCTGCCGCCTGGCCGTGTGCTGACAGGACCCGACCGTTCGGGGGGATGTCACTGTCAGCCTCCCCGCTGCCCAGCACCACCCCGTGGCGGTCGACGGTCCACTCCCTTCCCCCGCTCGGGGTCCCTGTGCGAGGCCCGAAGCGAGGCGTGTACAGCACCAGACGATTTAGCCCCCGGGGTTGGTTGATGCCGTCAAGATCGTAGGTCTCGCCGCTCTGAAGGGTGAGGCGCGCGCCCAGAGCGGTGGCGCCGATTCTGGCCTTGGCCCCGCCCAGGGCCAGCGCGGAGCGGTGAAACAACGGCGCGCTGATCAGCTCGCCGTCCACCATCAACACCCCCAACGGCTCCCCCGTACGGGGGGAGAAGAAGCTCCCGTTGATGGCCGCCACCGCGCCGCGCCGCCTGGCCATGCTGGTGACGGTCTCCCGGGCCGCAAACCCGTCTCGCGCCAGCACGGGGCGAAGCTCCAGATCGACGCGGTCAGGCTCCAACCGGAGGACGTGGGCCACGACGGGGCCACGGGCGTCAGCACGGCGCACCCGAACGTAGGATACGCCTGGGGCCACCGAGGAGGGTTCAGAGCACTCGTCATAAACCTTTCGCACGGTTACGCGCAGCCCCCCCTCGCCGTCTGGCTCGACGTCCACCGGGCACCAGTGGCGCCACGCCAGCCGAAGCGTGAACCCGCCCCCGTCCGTGCGCGCGACGGAGACGGGCCCCAGCACCGCGTCGGACAGGGCCGAGAGGCCGGCCGGCACCTCCTCGCAGCGCACCGCGATCACCAGCGACGCTTCGCTGGCCCACACGTCGAACTCGCTGTGGGCCGGCACGGGCAGCCGAAGCTCGACCGTTTCAGCCGTGGCCCGCCACTCGGCGACGGACACCTCGGCAGCCGGCAGGGCGTCTGTCGCAGCCGGATCCCGGATGACGTCTCCAAGGGCCGCCGCCGTGGCTGGCGGCGACAGGCAGCAGACCAGCGCCACCCCCCCCCGGAAGAGAGACCGCGCGTGCATGGCGCAGGCGCTGCCCTCAGGAGGCCACGGCGACCGAGTCGGCAGCAGCCACCCGGGTCAGCCTCACGCCGGCGCCACAGAACTTGGCCTCGATAGACTCGTAACCCCGGTCGATGTGATGAAGGCCGGCAATTTGGCTCTCCCCCTCAGCCGCAAGGGCGGCAATGATGAGCGCAGCACCCGCCCGCAGATCGGTGGCCTTGACCGGAGCCCCCGTGAGACGGCGGGTGCCGAGAATCACGGCGGCATTGCCTTCCGTCTTGATGTTCGCCCCCATCCGGAGCAACTCGTCCACATGGAGGAAGCGGTTCTCGAATACGGTCTCACTGATCATGCTGGTGCCGGGGATGGTGGCGAGCAGCGCCATCATCGGGGCCTGGAGATCGGTCGGGAACCCGGGGTAAGGCATCGTGCGAACGTCCACGGGCTTCAGGTCGTCATGACCCTTGACAATCACGCTGTCGGGGCCATCGGGCTGTATCAGGATGCCGGCTTCAGACAGCTTGCTGACAACGGCCTGCATGTGATCGAGTCGCACGCCTTCCACCCGAAGTTCGCTGCGGGTTATGGCGGCCGCCATCATCAAGGTGCCGGCTTCGATGCGGTCCGGAATCACCCGATGGCTGCACCCACCCAAGCGCTCGACACCCTGAATGACGATGGTTTCCGTGCCGGCACCCCGGATGTCGGCCCCCATCGCGTTCAGCATGTCCGCCAGATCCACAATCTCAGGCTCCTGGGCACAGTTCTCCAGGACGGTCAGCCCATCAGCCAGCGTCGCCGCCATCATGATGTTCTCGGTGGCCCCGACGCTCGGGTAGTCGAGGTAGATGTTCGCGCCATACAGGCGATCCGCCGTGGCTTCCACGAAGCCGTGCTCGATCTGGACCGTAGCGCCAAGCGCCCTCAGCCCCTTCAGGTGAAGGTCCACCGGACGGGAGCCAATGGCACACCCGCCAGGAAGCGGGATCTTGGCCTTGCCCAGCCGCGCGAGGATCGGTCCGAGCACGAAGAAGGAGGCGCGCATCTTCGTAACCAGGTCGTAGGGGGCCATGTGGTTGTGCACCCCCCGGGCATCGATCACGAGGCGACCGTCCCGCGCGTTGGTCACCCTGGCGCCGAGGTGCTCGAGCACCTCGGCGATCACGCG
>JAYKHL010000250.1:0-1057 GCA_035284865.1 Candidatus Sericytochromatia bacterium
CTGTAGTCCACGGGACGATTGATCCCGAAAACGATCCCGGCTAAACCTGGCGCCGGCCGACCGACAGGGCCGGGGGGATGACCTCGTAGTGCCCCACCAGGCGGCTGCCTTGCAGGAACAGGGCCAGCTCCGGCTCGGCGAGGCACCAGGGCCTGGCCCGGTCCCCCTCCCACGGCGCGTTGAACCGTCCCCGCTCGAGCCGCTTCGCGAGCACCACCAGGCCCGTGCCGTCCCAGTAGAGCACCCGGGCCTGCTTGCGGTTGCGGGCGACGAACAGGTAGAGGTCCCCCTCCAGCGGCTCCCGCCCGATGCTCTGGCGGGCGACCGCGAGCAGCCCGTCGAAGCCCTTGCGCATGCTCACGGGCTCGGCGCAGGCGAACACCCGCACCTGGCGGGTCGTGCTCATCATGACAGCGCCTTCAGCAGCGCGGCCGCCGTCGCGACGCTCAGGCCCTCCACCCGGTAGCCCCCTGGCGCCACGAGCGCCAGCCCCAGGGCGAGATCGGGGGCCTCCACCGCTGGCCTCGGCGGCACGAGGCTCAGCGCCTGGGGCGGCACTGGCACGAGCGCCGTCACCTCCACCGGCCGCATCGCAGCGGCGGGCGCCGCTGCGTCTCGCCACCGCCGGTAGCTGTCCGGCGCGATCCCTACAGCCTGGCAGGCGCGCTCCGTGCTGTACCCCAAGGCCCGCAGGCGTTCGACCTCCAGCCGGAGCCGCTCGCGCTCCGCGGGCGGGTAGGCCGCCAGGCGGGGCTTCAGGCCACTCGCCTTCGCCGGCACCGCCTCGATGGCCGGGGGCGCGGGGGGCCGGGGCGCCTCAGGCTGGGCAGGGTAGAGCCGGCGCCAATACTGAAACTCGTTCTCCCGGACGCCGAGCTGCGCCGACAGGGCGCGGTACGTGCCTTCGCCAGCGGCATACCGGCGCAGGACCTCGGCCACGATGGCGCGGCGCTCGGCGGGGTTGGTGATGCGACGTCGGGACACGGCTCGATTCCTCCGAGCCGAGCTTGGCAGAGCCCGCGACGGGGTTCACCCCGGGGTAGGGCGAGTTTGTACC
>JAYKHL010000251.1:0-2422 GCA_035284865.1 Candidatus Sericytochromatia bacterium
CCCGGCGAAGCCTGCTGCGCCCGAAGCTGGGGCCCCGGCGAAGCCTGTTGCGCCCGAAGCTGGGGCCCCGGCCCCCGCGAAGCCTGCTGCGCCCGGGGCGGGGCCCTCAGCCCCCGCGAAGCCCGCCTCGGCGACGGGGGCCCCAGGACAACCTCCAGACCGCGGGGCGTCGCGGCCGAGCGCGGAACGGGCCACACTGAACGGCTCGGGGCTCAAGTCGATGCTGGGGGCCATCCTCCAGCGCGAGGAGTACATCACGGCCGAACAGGTGGAGGTCATCCTGCGGGAGCAGGTGCGGCGGCGACAGGCGGGGCGTGCCGTGGCGTTCGGTCAGGTGGCCTTGGAGCTTGGGCTCGTCACGGACGCCCAGCTGAACTTCGCCGTCACGCTCCAAGGCAAGCTCGCAGTGTCGGGGGACGGTCCCCGTCCCCTCGGCCTGTTCCTTGTCGAGCATGGCATTGTGCGGCCATCCCAGCTGTCGCTGGCCCTGGACGAGGCCGCGCGGAGCCGGCGTCCTCTGGGGGAGGTGCTGGTCGAGATGAACCTGCTGTCGGACTCGTTGCTGAGCACCTTCCTCTCCATGCAAAAGCAGGCCGCCGTGGCGGGCGCCTGAGGCCTCACTGCGGGGACGTCGAGCCCCGCGGGGGTGGTGGGGGCGCATCCTGCTCCATCGCTTCGACGTGCAGCCTTCCCACGCGAGCGCCAAGGGCCTGACCGGCCGTCATGTCCGTGCGGTAATGGATGCCGCCCCAGAGCCCGGCCAGCGACATCTCCCGCAACAGCGCCGCGTGGGAGGCCTGGTGGGTGGGGAAGGCCCGGTCGAGGAAGGCAGCGGACGCCGCGGAGGCCACGCTGTGGCCGGCCGGATAGGACGGGTGGGCGGGCGTGGTGACTCCATAAGGCCACCACGGGGTGCCAGGACGACGCCGACTTTCTTCCTGATGTGGCCGGATCTGCATCCACCAGTACTTGCTGTCCCAGCAGGCGATGGCTGCGTCGGCCTGGGCCCGAGCCCAGTAAGCCATCACCCGAGCTGCTGCCAGTTCCCCGAGGCCGCTGCGCTCGATGTCGGCGATCACCAGCCTGACCCAGGCCGAGGTGGGCGCTATCGGTGCGAAGGCCTCGGCAGCCCGTTGCTGGGGCGCGCTGAGCTGGTGGGAGAGCGCAAGCACCTCCGCGTGGTCGTGCTCGAAGGCCGTGTCGCCGGGACGTGGTGGGGGGGGGAGGCGGAACTGAGATGGGCTCGTCAGCAGCCAGGGGTCCCAGGACCCGGCCCGAGGTTCCGTCGGCACGGGGTGGCGCCAGAGGCCCCCGTGGGCCGCTGTGGGGGCCGAGAGGTGGCTCAGGGCGGGGACGCCCGAGTACGCCTCCGCCCCGTCGGATCGACGCCAGCGCAGCACCCCGTCGGCGATGCCCTCTCCGATGGGCCGGGCTGCCGCCACGTCGGAGGGGTACGCCAGGCCAGCCCAGACGCGCGCCCGACAGGCCTCCTCGGCCATGGCCTCGGCGGCCTTGGCCTCCTCTGGCAGGAGGTGGGCGAGCACCCGGGCAGCAGCCCAGGCGGCGGCAGCCTCCACGGAGGGGTAGCTCGCCACGCCGCGCGCTGGCACCAGCGGCCCCAGCACCCCGAACGCCACCCGGGCCGGCTCCGCCCGCCCGTAGTGGGCCTGGGCGCGCCCTGCCGTCAGCATCGCGTCGTACATCGCCACGTTAAGCAAGGCATAGCCACGGGCGTTCCGGGGGAGGTAGAACTTGTGCCGGTGGAAGCCCAGCCTGTCACGCAGGTGCTCGTTCCACGGCACCACCGTCGGCCGCCTTGTCCAGCGGGCGACGGCCTGCGCCTGGACCCTGGTCAGCGTGGCGCGGGCCTGCGAGACGGTCCAGAGTTCCTGTTGAAGTTGCCATGAGGCCGCCGCAGGGGGGGGCGCGACGGGCACGCCCGTCAGCGAGGTTGGCGCAAGCGCTGGCGCGTCCAGCAGCGCGATGTCGGCCGGGGCCACGTGGTGTGAGGCTCGCAGCGCCTGTGTGCCCGGGGGGAGCGCAAGCAGGGCTGCTGCCACCGCCAGGGAGGTGCGGGAGGGGGACGAGCGGGAGAGGAAGGGCAAGGGTGGCACCTTGTCGGCAGGCGCTGGTGGGGGCCCATTCCTTGTACCCACCGGGCGACGACGGGCCAGGGCGCGACCGCCCCGAGAACCCGCCCCTTGCGCCCTTGCGGGATTGACGTCGAGCCTGTAAATACATTGATTGCTCACCTAGGCCGCGTTCGGCCGCCAGCAAGGAGGAAGGGAAGACCCCATGGCACGGCAAAAGTTCGAGCGTAACAAGACGCACGTGAACATCGGCACCATCGGTCACGTGGACCACGGCAAGACGACGCTGACGGCGGCCATCACGATGACCCTGGCCGCGCTGGGCCAGGCCG
>JAYKHL010000252.1:0-1171 GCA_035284865.1 Candidatus Sericytochromatia bacterium
TTCCTCGCCCACACCGCAAATTGCGATGAGTCAACAGAGTAGCCGCCATAAGCCTCAAGAAGTTCGTCAATTGGCCCACATCCTCGAAGAGCTAAAACCGGTTTCCCAAAAGCAATCGCATCGGCTGTAACCATGGAGTATGATTCGAACCGTGATGCTATGACCAATGCTGCTGCTTGGCGAATGAGGTAGTCTCGGAGCTCATCTGAAACTTTTCCGAGAAAAATACGATTTTCGCTGCTTGCCGCCTCCATCGAGTTATCTCCAGCAAAAACAACTGGAATGTCAGCTGGTATGTTTTCAAGCAAAAAGTCTACGCCTTTGTTTCTATCAACTCGGCCAACGTAGAGTAAAAATCTTTCTGGGACTCTCTCCGGATGTTCAAGCAGCCCCTCACTCATTGAAATATTTAGCCCAGGTGGCAAAAAAAACTTCTTTTTCTGTTTGGCATCTGGCCAAATTAATTCAGTCAATTTTTGCTCCGCTTTACTCAGGTATGCCAGGTGCTCAACGTTTGCCAAAAGCTCTCCCACAAAGGGTAGATAAAACTCTGGCTCCGCATGCGCCATAGGAATAAGTACGGACTTATTCAAGCATTTGAGTGCATCAGCACCTTTCACTGATGGTGCGTACAGGTAACCGCCAAACACAAAAAGGTCATAGTTCAGACATTCACGCTCAATGGTTTTCCAGAGACTTGGGCACCATGGGCCCTGAAAAATCAAAAACAAGTTTCTTAAAATAGAGTTCAGTCCAGCCCATTTTGTAACTTTATTAAGCGCTGAGTAAACACGCCTCACAAAAGCGAAAGCGATGCGTTGACGAGAAAATTGCACGGGAAAGCGGCGTATATTAAGTGGACATTCACAACCTGAAAAAAACAACATCTCATTGATTGGTAAATTATTATTCCATTGAAGGTACGAAGTGCTTTGACTTGAGAAAACCTCAACCTCCGCACCGTGGGCTAAGCATGCCTTCGCAAGTTCGAGTATATATTTCTCCGCTCCACCGAATACAGACTCACCGCACCTTTGAATTACCAAAGCTATTTTTATTCTTTTCTCCACTCGGTCACCGCGATTAGTTTTCGCCAATTTCTTGATTTTTAAATATGCCATCCAAACGCGCAACGCCATCAAAAATATAGCGATGATCGTCAATTACATCA
>JAYKHL010000253.1:0-1175 GCA_035284865.1 Candidatus Sericytochromatia bacterium
CCCGGGGAGCCCGACACCTTGCTTTCGAGGCGACCCGGGGTGGCGTGAACGGTTTGATTTTGGAGGTATAGGACAGGGGTTTCGGGGTATACCGGAGCATGACGGGCAGGTGCGAGCAGGCATTGGCCCGGAGGCCGCGACGCCGGGACAATCGAAAGCGATAGAGTAGCCGTGGTGAACGCAAGTCAAGGGGGGCCGCCAGGCGGGCAGGATGTCTGCATTGCGCTGGTCAGGCCTGGTCGGCGGCCCGCAGAAGTGGTGGCTGTTTATCGCGGTCACGAGTTCCAGATCCCGTTGGTGCCGGCAGCCACGCCGGAGGACGCAAGCACCCCGATCGAACGAGAGGTGCGCCGACGCATCCTCGCGCAGCGGGAGTCGCTGCTTTCGATCTGGGCCACGGGCTTCGAGCGCGAGCTGGGCTTCCCGAGGGCCAGTGCCCACGCCGTGACGCCTGAGCCCGGCAAGACGTGGCGGTTTGCCCTCGACAACGGGGCCTCCATCGCGGTGCCCTACGACTGGATCGGCCGGGACCTCAAGAACAACACCAACCATCCGTTTCCCGTCCAGAACGGCCGCTGGTGGGTGTGGGGCGACGTACCCCTCGCCGTGGAGGTCGGGGACCTCCTCGCGGCCCTGTCTACCGGCACGGCAGAGGGGCCTGGGCTGTATTGCACGGTGCTGGCCTCGCTGGGGGGGGAAGCGGAACGAGAGTTCTCCGGGACGGCACCCCTGCTGGGGCTGATCCTGGTTCGGCAGGAGGTGCTGGGCCGCACGCAACTCGAGCTCGCCCTGCGCTACCAGGTAGACCAGCTCGGGCTTGGCACCCCTGTGCTGCTGGGCCAGGCTGCCGTCAAGCTGGGGTTCATCACCCACGAGCAGCTGTCCTTTGCGCTTGACTTCCAGGCTCGCCTCCGGACCCTCGGGGAGTGGGACCAGCGGTTTGCGGCCTTCGTGCTCGAACTCGGAGCCGTCTCGCCCGCCACCCTGCTCTACGCGGTCGAGCGGTTGGAGGACTCCGGCAAACCCCTCACCGACGTCCTGGTGGAGGAGGGTTGGGTGCTTTCGCTGGTTGTCCAGGAATTCGAGTCGCTTCAGCAACCGGTGGGCGAGGAGCCCGCTCTGAAGCCCGAACCCGAGATCGAGCCTGTGGCGGACTACCTCCGCTACACCGTCAG
>JAYKHL010000254.1:0-1365 GCA_035284865.1 Candidatus Sericytochromatia bacterium
TGACTGCAAAAGCCAGGTAGGGGTTGCAGGTGGGATCGGGACACCGCAACTCGATGCGGGTGGCCTTGATGGCCCGGGGGTTGATGCGCGGGACCCGGACGAGCGCGGAGCGGTTGTTGCGGGCCCACGACACGTAGACGGGCGCCTCGTAGCCCGGAACCAGCCGCTTGTAAGAGTTGACGGTCGGGCTGAGGATCGCGCTCATCGCCCTGGCATGCGCCAGGATGCCTGCGATGAAGTGCTTGGCCGTCTTGGAGAGCCCGTAGGAATCGGTCGGGTCGTACATCGCCGTGTCGCCATCCTTGAAGAGGCTCATATGCGTGTGCATTCCCGAGCCGTTCACGCCGAAGATGGGCTTGGGCATGAACGTGCAGTACAGGTCGTACTTCTGGGCGATGGCCTTCAAGGCGTACTTGAAGGTGACACAGCTGTCCGCTGAGGTCAGGGCATTCGAGTACTTGAAGTCAATCTCGTGCTGACCGACCGCAACCTCGTGGTGGCTGGTCTCGACCTCAATCCCCAGGGCCTCCAAGGCATTGACCATGTCCTGCCGAACGTGGCTTGCAAGGTCGGTGGAGAGATCGAAGTAGCCGCCTTGGTCGTGCGGCAGCGGCGTGGGCGAGGTCGGGTCGTTGGAGCGAAACAGGAAGAACTCGAGCTCCGGCCCCGTGTTGAAGGAGTAACCAAGCTCCCGAGCGGCCTCGAGCTGACGCGCCATCACGCCGCGAGGGTCTCCAGCGAAGGGTTCGCCATCCGGCGTGTGAACCCAGCAGATGATCCGCGCCGTGGTGTTGTTGCCGCGCGTCCAGGGGATCACCTGGAACGTGCTGAGATCGGGCTTGAGGAACATGTCAGACTCTGCGATGCGCGCGAACCCCTCGACCGAGCTGCCATCGAACCACTTGCCGTGCTCGAGCGTGTCAGCCAGCTGCGAGGTGGGGATCGTGACGCTCTTGACGATGCCGAGGATGTCGATGAATTGAAGGTCGATGAACTTGACGTTCTCCTTCGCGATCAGTTCCCGGACGGATGTTTCGAGGCGTTCGATGGTCATGCTCACGGACCACTGCTCCTTTCTTGAGAGAAAAACCGACCTCACGCAGGGCAGCAAGGCCGTCTTCAGCCTACCGCGAAGGCACTGAAGATCAGCTGAAGATTGCCCCTGGAGATCTGCACGCTGCTGAAGGACACCAAGGTTTGGACGGGCAGCTCGCAGCCTCCCCCCCCCCCAGACCGCGCGACCCTGACAGCGCCTGCGGCCAAAACGACCGGCCGTCGGGGCAGTGAAGTTCCTGCTCCCAGACAGACCAAGACCCCGCTCAACCCTTGCGGGGAACGGGGTCTCTTCAAAGGTCCTGGCGGCGG
>JAYKHL010000255.1:0-1173 GCA_035284865.1 Candidatus Sericytochromatia bacterium
ACGTGAGAAGGCCAAAGGAAAAATCATAAACCTTGCTGTGATCATTCCCTTCCGTGATTCTTGGAAAATGACCCGTGAATGTGTCGAAAGTATACTGACACAAAAGCTGCACCACATTCAGCTCTCAATTTGTCTCGTAAACAACAACTCTCAGAGGCCAGAAACCCAGAACGGCATTGAAGCACTCACAAAAGAATGGCAGCAATTCTTCCCCAAAAACCTGACAGAACCACCAACCCTTCACGTTCTCATTGACAATCGGATGTTCAACTTTTCTGAACTGAACAATGCGGCAGTTCAGTTCCTTACTAAAGATGAAAACAGGCTCAACCCCGAGTACCTTCTGTTTCTCAACAACGACACTCTTTTTAAGTCGCCTGACTCCCTCGAGCGTCTCCTCTTTTTTGCATCTTTCTCTCCCCTCATAGGGGCAGTCGGATGCACGCTTCTCTACCGAAACTCAAACGTTCAACATTTATTTCTTGCACCGGGGGTCAAGCTCGCAGGAGCGCATCCGTGCAAAGGCATACGTCTGAACCCCAAACACAGCTGGTATTCAGATCCAAGGCCTGTACCTGCAGTCACTGGAGCACTCCTGCTCCTTGCAACGAAGCACTTCAAATCTGCAAAGGGATTCGACACAGCTTTGGCAACGAGCTGCCAAGATCTCGATTTGTGCTTAAAGCTCCAGGAACTGGGACTTGAAAACTGGGTGCTACCAAATGTCTTTGTGAGGCATTTTGAAACCAGCACTCGCCTCAAAAAAAATCAAGCCGAGGAAATCACCTACGTCACCTCCAAGTGGGGAGCTCGTATAGCGATGAATCGATATTACTGCCACGCACTATCTCGATGGAGTGAACGACCAGTGCTGAGTTGGGGAGAAGGTTCATACCCTTGGAGTTCGATTTTAGATTTGATGCGAAAATAGATAGAGTAATGTTTCACGAATTCATGAAAAGTAACGAATAAATAATTTAAGAATAGGAAACCAGTGCAAGAAGACTATAGCCCATTCCAAACAGCATCACTTCTTGGTTTTGCAGTAAGACTCTTTAAGAGGGACTGATATTGTGAATTTTTCGATTACGAAAAAAATAAAGACGTTAGGTCAGCTAATTAGCGATGGTAATTATAGGGAAATTCGCCAGCGTATTTTTTCACAACTTTCCA
>JAYKHL010000256.1:0-1133 GCA_035284865.1 Candidatus Sericytochromatia bacterium
GATCATTTGGATTATCCCATGAGCGATCTTTTGCACCGCAACTAGATATCATAATTGCAACGAAGGAGACTAAAAATCGAGTTAGAATGTCTCGCATCGGACTTCACTCCCTAATTAAATCTCAGAGACAGCGCATAGCGCGGAGGATCGACCATCCCAAATTGAGGCATTATACCAATTGACAGAAATCCCTTTTGAAATGTCGATTGCAAGCTTGCCGAGCTATTCTGATCGTTGTTCCAATCAAGAGCAAAAAAACCTACACTGACGAGGCCAGATAAGATGGCGAAAGTTTTGCGACTTGCAGCGCTCTCATCGTAATCAGAGGCTTCCTGACGAGCAGCTTTGACCTTCGTTGGGTCAGTTGATTTTCTATATCTTTCATAAGCATCGTCTGCAGCACTGCTGGCCGAGAAATAGAGAATCCAAGAAACAACCGATACTCCAGCAGCAGTCCACTTCCCAACAGGTGCAATCTTTTTGAAGGGGTTTTCACCACGAAGGTTTGACTCAGCCAATTGAAGAGATGTTGAGCGCAACTGAACCGCTTTCAGTGTCGGAGCAAGCGAGACTGATTTCGAAGCTCTGACTTCCACCCTATCAGACCAATCTTCAAATTGGTCCAAGCTCAATCTTACACTGTGTTGTCCACCCTCGACCATCTGCCCCAGCCAAGGAGTCTTTCCAACCTCTTTCCCGTCAAAATAAACTGTGGCCCCAGTGGGTGTGCTCAAAATCGATATTTTTCCTTGCTTTGGCCTGAGCGAAAAATTGTGTTCCGACGTATGGTGGCTAAAACTCATCTCGCGTGTTTCTGAAAAATAATCTTCGAGTTCAACACGAATGTTTCCTATTCCGAATTCTCGTTTCACGTCTGTTGGCGTTCTACCGAGCGGCACGTTGTCAACAAAAACGAGAGCACCGCTTGGTTCGCTTTCAATACGAGCGATTCCCTGCAATTTTTTGAACGTGATGTCCTCTTCCTGAGTCTGTGCAGCACGAATTACAATTTGCTTCTCAACAGTCTGGTAACCATCGAGCTGCAGGATGAGTTTGTAGGTACCTTCAGAGACTTTAGCGAATGTCGCATTCGAGCGCCCTAGAGGCTCACCATCCAACAGAATCGTCGCGCC
>JAYKHL010000257.1:0-2059 GCA_035284865.1 Candidatus Sericytochromatia bacterium
CGCAGCAGGTCGGCGATGGACCAGATGAAGGAGGAGAGGGCCTGGTGGTTCACGGTGGGGGCTCCTGAGGGGACCTGAGCCGCTATTGTACCCGGTTGCTGTGGGCTTTTTGGCAGCAGCGGGGCCATTCGGGCGCGCGGAGGGCCGGGATGGCGGTATCGTGGACGACGTGACGGCGTTACGGCCGTTAAACGCCGGGAAGGCCCGTCGGCGCTGCGCCCGAGGCGCTGCCGGCAGCGTGGAGGCTTTACGCATGCGAGCGGCGAAGCAGGCTCCCCCCACCCCCATCCGCGCCATCGATCGCGAGCGACGGCTCGCCATCACAGTGGGCCTCGTGCGGCAGGCCCTCGCGGTGGGCGAGCCGCTCCGCAGCCTGGAGGTGCAGCGCACCCTCGGCGTGTCGCGCCCCACGGCCCTGCGGTACATGCGGGCCGCGCAGGCGGCGTTTGCCCAGGAGCAGGTGCTCGCGCGTCCCGGGGCGGCGTCACCCGGCCTCCCGGCCGTGCTGCCCGCGCAGCACCCCCACCATTCATCAGCCTACCTGACGCGCGGGCTCGACCTCACGGGCCAGCTCCAGAGCAACGCCCAGCGCCTCGATCGCATCAGCCGGCAGCTGGAGGCCGACCTGGCGCAGGTCCGCTTCTGGCTGTTCGGCAGCGCACCCTGCCCCCCGGAGCTGTGCGTGGGGTGCGGGCAGCACGAGGCCGAGGGGCTGCGCGATCGCCCCGCGCCCCCCGGGCTCACGGTCAAGGACCTGGCCGCGCTGGCGAGCGCCTTGATCAAGAGCATCCGCGAGCTGAACGGCACCGTCGAGGTCTGCACGCGCCTGCTCGGACAGATTTACACCTGCGAGTCGATGGAGCGGTTCTCGCTGGACGTGAGCGAGGCGATCGCGGAGGTCTGCACCCCAGGGCAGCGGCAGGCGATCGCGGGGGCGATTCGGCGGCGGGCGCCTGGGGGGTGCTGACCTGAGCTTTATCCCGCCGGCAGAGTTGGTTGGCGCCTCGAACAGTTGGCATAGCGCTGCGGCGAGCCGGCGATCGCCTCCACCAGCCCGAAGCCGCAAAGCCGCTTCAGCAGGCGGCGCAAGCTGCCCTCTTGCAAGGAAATGATCGCGGCCAGCTCGCTGACGGACCAGGGGCGGTCGGTCAGTCGGAGCAGGTGGACGAGGGCCTCGGCATGGCGCCGGGCGTCGCGTCTCAGGCCGAACCCCGCCAGCGTCGAGGCCTCGAGCTGGGAGGTGGCCGGGGCCGGGGCGGAACGCTGACGGCTGGGCCCTGACGCCGCGGGAGCCGCGCCAGGCTTGGTGTGCCCCCGCTCTTTCGCTTGGCTCTTGTCGCCTCGACGCAGCTCGAGCACCAGGTCCGCGAGCCCGCCGGGTTCGGGTGCGAAGCGCGCGTGGAAGCGTGCCCCACTGCCTGGCTCCCCGTGGAGGCCCAGCGCGTGTTGGCGAGGCGTGACCGTCAGCAGGTTCTGGGCCCGGTTGTCCGGGCCGAAGTGGTTGAGGTGGTGCACGTGGTTGCCTTGCACCGGGTCACCCCGCAGCAACGCCACCAGGCGGTGCAACCGCACGGACCCGGTGCGGGGCAGGCCGTGGCCGCGCTGGCTGCGAAGAAGGTGAGGCATGCCGGCGGCCCCCCACAGCACCCGCATGTAAGCGGTGCGGGCCCGCGGGTTGCTGGGTGGCTCCAGCACGGCGCTCCACTGGTAGCGGCTTGGTTGCTGCAGCGACCGCCCGCCAAGGCTCGAGCGAGCACGCAGCTGCGGCAACTCGAGCACCAGGTCGTACCGGTCCGCCAGCGGGGCGGCGGCCAGGAGTTCCAGGCGAAAGGCCTCGTTCGCGAGCAGCACCCCCACGACGGCCACGTCGCCGAGCAGGAAGCGACGCAGGGCGAAGAACGTCGCGTGAAAGGCGGCCTCCGCGTGCGAGGCACCGCCGCCGCAGGCCGTCAGGCTGGACCATCGGCCCGTGCGTGTACGCCATCGCAGGCGGGCGATCGCCTCCAGCGCGCCGGGGTGGGGGATGTCGAGGCTAATGCTCAGCGTTCCCACTGTCAGA
>JAYKHL010000258.1:0-1102 GCA_035284865.1 Candidatus Sericytochromatia bacterium
GTGAGCGGCAACGTACCGCCCACGTCCTCGAGGATGCCGGCAAACCGTGGGATCACGAACAACAGCATGACTGCCACGCCGACGCCGGCCACGACGGCCATCAGCGCGGGGTAGAGCAGCGCGGAGCGCACCTGCGCTCGCAACTCTTCGACTTCCTCCAGGTGGTCCGCCACCTCCGCGAACACGGTGTCCAGGGCTCCGCTGGCCTCGCCCGCCTGGACCATCGCCGGTACGACCGCGGGAAAGAAGGCGGGATACTTGGCCAGTGCCGACGAGAGATCCGCGCCGCCACGCACCGCCTCACGCAGTTCGCTCAGCACCGCCTCGAGTCCGTCGTTGCCTGCCTGCTCGCTCGTGATCTCCAGCGCACGGTCGACGGGCGTGTCGCCACCGAGCAGCGCGGCGAAATTCCGGGCCCAGCGTGTGACCGCAGTCCGCCGGCCCAGCTGCCGTTGTCGCCGGGCACTCGACGGTGCCAGCTCCTCGATGGCCACCGGGTGCAGATGCCGGCGACGCAATTGCTCCAGGAGCCCCTCCCGGGAGCCCACCTCGACGACGCCATCGACCATCTCGCCGGCGCCGGTGGACGCGCGGTACCGAAACCTCACCGTCATTCGCTCAGCTCTTCGCTGGCAACGCGCATCGCTTCGGCGATCGTCGTTTCCCCGTCAGCCGCCTTCGCCCACGCCGCATGCCGCAACGGCACCATGCCCTGCGCCTGCGCCTCCCGCCGTAGCTCGTCGAGCGACGCCCCCCGCACCACGGCGGAGCGGAGCGCTTCACTCATCATCATGAGCTCGTACACGCCGCCGCGCCCACGATACCCGGTGCCGGTGCAGAGCGGGCAGCCACTGCCAGTCCGGAAACGCCGGTTCCCCTTGCCGATGCCCGCGGCCTCAACGCGGCGGGTTTCGTCAGCGCTGGGACGATGCGGCTGCTTGCACTGGGGGCACACGGTCCGCACTAGGCGCTGAGCGAGAATGCCCTGCACGGTGGCCGCGACCAGGTATGGCTCGATGCCCATGTCGAGCAGACGAGTCACGCCTCCCGGCGCGTCGTTGGTGTGCAGCGTCGAGAACACGAGGTGACCGGTGAGGGCCGC
>JAYKHL010000259.1:0-1169 GCA_035284865.1 Candidatus Sericytochromatia bacterium
GACGAACGCGAGGAACTGAGCCGTCTTCGCAAGGAAAACGCCCGGCTGCGAATGGAGCGCGAGATTCTAAAAAAAGCGGCGGCCTTCTTTGCGAAGGAGAACGCGTGAAGTACGGGTTCATCGACGCAGAGAAGGCCTCCTACCCGGTTTCCTTGCTCTGCAAGACCTTGGGCGTGGCCCGTTCGGGCTACTATGCCTGGCTCGCCCGCCCGGCCTCCGTGAGGGCCAGGAGGGACGCAACGCTCGCCGAGGCGATCGGCAAGGTTCATGCGGCCAGCCGTGGCACCTACGGCAGCCCGCGTGTTCACGCCGAGCTGCGAGACCAGGGGGTGCGGGTCGGCAAGAAGCGCGTGGCAAGGCTCATGCGCGTCAGCGGTCTGGCCGCTCGGAAGCGCCGCCGGTTCAACCCCAGGACGACCGACTCGAACCATCGCCACCCGATAGCCGAGAACGTGCTGGCTCGCTCGTTTGCCCGGGAAGCCCCTAACCAGGCGTGGGTGGGTGACGTGACCTACGTTCCGACCGCCGAGGGCTGGCTTTACCTCGCCGTGTTGCTGGACCTGCACTCGCGTCGGGTGGTGGGCTGGGCGATGTCAGCCCGCAACGATCGGCACCTCGTGTTGAGCGCGCTCGCGATGGCCGTAGCCAACCGGGGCGTGCCGGCTGCCGGCGTTCTCCACCACAGCGACCGCGGCAGCACCTACGCCTGCGAAGACTACCGGAAGGCCTTGGCCTATCACGGCTTCGCAGCGAGCATGAGCCGTCGGGGCAACTGCTGGGACAACGCCGTCACCGAGAGCTTCTTCGCCACCATCAAGACCGAGATGATCCACGACCGCAGGTTCACCACGCGAGCCGAGGCCCGAACCGCGATCTTCGAGTACATCGAGGTCTTCTACAACCGCCAAAGACGCCACTCAACGCTGGGCTATCAAAGCCCAATGAGCTACGAGGCCAAGGACCTCAACAGGCTAACCCTATCCGCTTGAGTACCCTGTCCATGAAACCGGGGTAAGACCACCCTTTGGGTGAAACAGGATTTCGCTCCCCTCTCCCTCAAGGAGGGGGGGCCGCAGGCCGGGTGGGGGGCTAGCGCGGCATCACGAGCCGGAGGCGAGGCGGCTGGTGCGCCGCAGCTCCATCAGACAGGCCAGCCCGAACGCGGCGAT
>JAYKHL010000260.1:0-1160 GCA_035284865.1 Candidatus Sericytochromatia bacterium
GGGCACCGGCAAGCTGAATTCGCGCAGCTTCTTCCAGCTCTACCGCGCACGCCGGTCCTATCCGCGGTATCTCAAGGGGCTGGTTGCCGTGCTCGACCGGCAGAACCGGCCCTATCTGAACATGGTCCTGTGCCGCAACGTGATCGCCAGAATGCCGGCCCGGCGATTCCGCCGTCGGCTGGAAGAGCTGGAGGAGGACGCCCGCAACGGAAAGTTCGCGCCCCCTCCGGGTCAGGTCTGAGCCTTCAGCAGACGTTTGCGGACAAGATGGCGCCATCGATGGGTCAGCCGCAGCCAGAACAGAATCAGCGGCGCCATCGGGCCTGCGGCCTCGATCTCGATCCGGTCGATCAGGCGGGCACGCCCGCCCTGCGGCTGCACCTCCAGTTCGTGCACCATCCGGCGCATGCCATGGCCGACCTCCTCGGAGGTCATCCGCCGGGCCGCCGGGTCGAACAGAATCACCTCCATCCTGTAGGGCCGGGACGGCAGGAGCCCCAGCAGCGTCAGGTCGACGTCGATCACCTGCCCCTGCCGGACCTGGCCCGAGGGCAAATGATCCAGCCGCATCCAGGGCTGGATCACCGCATCCAGCGTGTCGAGATCCGTGACCAGCCGGAACAGCCGGTCCGGGTCGGTGTCATAGGTATGTTCCAGTGTCAGCCTGCGGCGCATCGCATCCCCCTGCCGCGCCAGACTGCCGCGCCCGCGGTCACCTGAGAACCGCGCAAATTGCCTCGCCCCCTTTCCCGAATGCCGCACCTGTGCTAGCGGGGCGACATGACCCAGAGCCTCACGATCCGCCGCCCCGACGACTGGCACCTGCATCTGCGCGATGGCGCCATGCTGGCGGCCGTCCTGCCCGAAACCGCGCGCCATTTCGCCCGCGCCATCGTCATGCCGAACCTGGTGCCGCCGGTGGTGACCGGGGCACAGGCCGCCGCCTATCGCGGCCGGATCATGGCAGCATTGCCCGAGGGCATGGCATTCGAGCCGCTGATGACGCTCTATCTGACCGAAGACACCGATCCCGACGATCTGGCAGCAGCACATGCAAGCGGGCTGATCACCTCGGTGAAGCTTTACCCTGCGGGCGCCACCACCAATTCCGCGAGCGGCGTGAAGGACTTTGACAAGGTACGCCCGGTGCTTGAACGCAT
>JAYKHL010000261.1:0-1488 GCA_035284865.1 Candidatus Sericytochromatia bacterium
GTGGTGTCGGTCATGGGGCGTAAGGTGCGGGAGCGCAGATGGGGCCGCCATGATATCAATCTTGGAGAACAATATGGCAAGTATGCAAGTGTGGGAGACTTGGCACAATCCCAAGGTTCTCAATAAAGGTGAAGACGAAGATATCCTCTCTATGATCCGTGATGTGGTTGAGACCATTCACAATCTCGAAAGGATGTATGGCAATACCGTTGCATGTCTGACCGTGCGCTCTCTTCTGCAAGAGTACCATGCTTTGGTTAGTGTGGCTAATGCACGGGGACTTGACAACTACGCACGTCCATGAACTTCGATTCCATTGATGGATCAATCGATCCCAAATCTCAAATTACTTCTAAACAAAAGCTTCACTGGCTGAGTTTGGAACTGGCCGTGCGTGAAGATAACGAGCACGTCGGTAGTGGTCTTGGCGGAAACAATAGCCAGTTACTTGCTCTGATGAGTTTTCATCATGAGCTAGTGGATGACTCCAGCATCAAGATCAAAGTTGACCGTGGGCTGATGCGATGGGGTAAGCGCTGGTTTGAGCAAGCTTCTAAAAAGGAAATTCGTTCTGAAGTGGATGCGTTGATTCCTATTCCCAAGTACACGCCCCAAGATACGATTGTCAATGACCCAAGATATTCTCTTGGACCAAATGTCTGGTCTTGGAAATTCTTGATGTTTGCGGAAAACATCTGCAAGCAGCTTGCATCTGAGTTGGATAAGGGCGATACATCAAGCGTACAAGCTACTGCTTTTGCACTATCTGGATTCCCAATGGAAATCGTCCTGATGTCTGTGCGTAAACACATTCAGATTGAAAGGCTTGTCAGGCACAATCTGGACGAACATCCTGACTTCGGTAAACTTCTGGCCCGAATCAACAAAAGCGTTGACTCCTAACAAGGAATAATCCAATGTTCAAAAGCGACCTCAAACATCTAGGGACAGTTCAGCTTCCAGCATTCAGCGGGACTCGCATCATGATGATGCCCTTTCTTCTGGAGGATGGAAGCTCCATTCCGGCAGACCTTTTCCCTTGGAGGGAATTTGTCGGGCAACTGACCAAGAAGGCGGGAGCGCCTGAACAGGGTGTGGCCTATCTGACGATCGATGAGGCGCTTATCCAAGCAGGCGAGACGCAGAGGCGTCCAGGTCTGCATGTGGATGGAATTGGCCCTGATGGTCGTGAAGGTGGTTGGGGTGGTGGCGGAGGTTGGGGAACCAATGGCATGATTGTGGCGGCTTCTGTTGCTTGCTGCAATGTGTTTGCCGGTGACTTCCAGGGATATCCTGGACCAAACGGTGACTGCGCCCATCTGGCCGACGAATGCGATAGTAAACAAGCAGTCCTGCTGGAGGCCAACCAAGCTTACTGGCTTGGACCTATGACAGTCCACGAGGTTTTTCCTATGAAGGAAACTGTCAAGCGACAGTTCGTTCGCATCTCCATGCCAAGCAATGCGCCATGGTATGAAGGATATACAG
>JAYKHL010000262.1:0-1391 GCA_035284865.1 Candidatus Sericytochromatia bacterium
AAACAATCCGATGGAGTTCGATTCTCCTTTGAGGCTGGCGCCAGGTAAAAGAACTCTTTCATTTTTAGTCGTCAATCAGAGCGTGGTGTTTAATGGTGAGCATCCGTGGTCTGGAACCATGTGGAGTCAGTTCGAATCTGACCGCTCTGACCATATCAGGAATTGATGTTTAACGGTAGCATTCCACCTTCGGAGAGTGGTTGAAGTGGTTCGAGTCCACTATTCCTGACCATGTAACAAATGCCTGTGAAGGATTACATTCATACGGAGAACGAGAAGAGGGTCCGATTCCCTCCACTGCGACCATAGTTCCTACGGGAATGATTCTCTATGGAGATATTGCAGTGTGGTGTAATGGCTAACACGCGAAAAATAATCTTTCCAATTCTTGTTGTTACTATGAAGCTTTAGTTTAAATATTAGAACGCCGGGACAATAATCCCGGAATGATGTTAGTGAAAGGCTAACAAGCTTCACCATGAGGTCACTCAACTGAAACCTCAACCATCTATGTGGTCGTCCATTATCATATAGAGGTTATAGTATAGTGGACGTATTCATGAGGTTCCCCAGCGATTTCATGGGTGCATATTTATTTTTGATAAATTGTTGGGGGCGTAATCGAGTGCGCTTGATATTTCGATGATTTGGGTGTGAATGTAGTTCCAATGCAACTCGCAGCTACAACGGATTAGTAACACAGTGAGTTGTATAATATGTTATGGAGCAAGTATGACTGTAATTGATACTACGTAGTAAATCCCTTCTGTAATAGGAAGGAGGTAAACTATGTGCCAGTGGTGTATAAAAGCTCAGGCGCTTGGCGGTAAAATGTGTCGTCCATGTTGGAGAAAACAGTACCTAAACAAGAAGAAGAGTAAATAGTTTGCTTGCGGGTAATCACCTCCCGCATATTCCGGTGTGGGTGAATGGTGAAGCCACGAAGCTGTTAACTTCGTTTTACTGTTGGTTCGAATCCAACTGCCGGAGCCAAGTGTGGTAGGACGCGATATATACTACCACATGACTAAAAGAATTCTAACACCTTTCAGAAAGAAATATCTGAACTTTCGAATAGCGGAGCAAAGAAGAAAACTCAAATTGAAGGCTATCGAATACAAAGGTGGCGCATGCGAGAGATGTGGATACAATAAGTGTCCAGCCGCAATGGTATTTCATCATCCCGATCCAAACCAAAAAGATTTTGGAATATCTTCAAGTGGTAAGACTAGAAGTTTTGAAAAGATAAAATCAGAACTGGATAAATGTGTATTACTATGTATGATTTGTCATGCCGAAATTCATTATGAAGAAGATGAAAAGCAAAGAGAAATAAA
This sequence comes from Candidatus Sericytochromatia bacterium, assembly GCA_035284865.1. Taxonomy (GTDB): domain Bacteria; phylum Cyanobacteriota; class Sericytochromatia; order S15B-MN24; family JAQBPE01; genus JAYKHL01. Next base: position 1,338 of record JAYKHL010000262.1, read on the forward strand.
GAAACAAGAATTAGAAAACGAGAAAAGAAGTTATAAGAAACATTCTGAGGTAGC
>JAYKHL010000263.1:0-1399 GCA_035284865.1 Candidatus Sericytochromatia bacterium
GGCACAGCGACTGCAATGGACAAGAAGAACAACTTGGATTTTTGGCGGTACAAATCAGTGCACCAATATCCATCATGGCTTGATTGAAGGCGGCCGTATTTTCCGTGGGGGTGAGTTGTTCGCTCAAAGCCCAGAGTCCTTTTAGAGTACTGCTTTGATCCGCTGCGCCGTCAACCCTGTAGACACGACTGAGCACGCGCTTGACGTTGCCATCCAAAATCGCAGCAGGCAAATGATGACCCAAAGAGCGAATAGCCCCTGCAGTTGAGCGCCCAATCCCCGGGAGTGCAATTAAGTCATCCAGCGCCTGGGGTAACTGACCTTGATGGTGGGACAAAACGAGTTGCGCACAGCGGTGTAAGTTCCGCGCTCTTGCATAGTAGCCTAGCCCTGACCAGTGCGCGAGCACGTGATTTTGGGGGGCTTTGGCCAAATCTGGGAGCGTAGGGAAGCGCGCCATAAAGCGCTGATAATAGTCAATCACGGTGCCAACTTGTGTTTGTTGCAGCATAATTTCCGAGATCCAAACCTGATAGGGCGTGGGATTTTGCTGCCAGGGCAAATGCTTGCGGCCATGTCTCTCAAACCACCTGAGCACCAGTTGCTCAAACGCTTTGAGGTTTGCTGTTGCATGTGCCATGTTCTGTCCTTGGATGGATGCGCGCGTAGTGGTTAAAGTTTGTAATCCCGCGCTATCTGGGTTAAGCTAGCCCGCGAATTTAGCGGCAAAAGGGTAACATGGTGCGAGCAAAAATTGTAGCAGGCAACTGGAAAATGCATGGCAGTAAAGCCATGGTGTCTGAGTTAATTGGACAGCTTAACAAGCAGTTAGCACACGCCACGGCTGAAGTAGTCCTTTGCCCCCCCGCTATCTATCTTCAGAGTGCTTTAGCGCAAATCAGCGCAGATGTGTTCAGTATTGGTGCTCAAGATGCTTGCGAACATCAGCAAGGCGCTTATACCGGGCAGTGCAGCGCGGACATGCTTGCTGATATTGGATGCCGATATGTGATTGTCGGTCACAGTGAGCGACGCACCTCCAACGGCGAGTCTGATGAAGTGGTGGCGCAAAAATTTGCTCATGTCAAGCAAGCCAGTTTGGTGCCTATTTTATGCGTTGGTGAGCAGCTCAGTGAGCGTGAAGAAAATCAGACAGAAGTCGTCATTGCAAGGCAAATTGATGCCGTTTTTAATGCATTGGGACCTCAGGCGTTTGTCAACAGTGTAATTGCTTATGAGCCTGTCTGGGCCATAGGCACTGGCCTGGCTGCTTCTGCTGAGCAGGCCCAGGCTGTGCATGCTTTTATCAGGGCTCAGGTAGCGACAAAAGATGCCGCAACTGCGGACGTTTTGCCGCTATTGTACGGGGGCAGCGTGAAGCCTGATAATGCGGCGCGAT
>JAYKHL010000264.1:0-2343 GCA_035284865.1 Candidatus Sericytochromatia bacterium
TGGTCGGTGCGGCACCCGGTGGTCCGGCTGAGCTTCGGGAGCGGGGTGCTGAAGACGGCGGAGGCCCTGGCAGCGAGCCTGCACTTCCAGCTGACCACGCTGGAGGAGGCACATGGGCTGGAGCGTCGTTACGCTGAGCCTGGCAGCCGCCTGCACGACGCGGTCCAGACGCTCCACGCCCGCACCGGCCAGCGGGTGGTGGTGCTGGTGGACGAGTACGACAAGCCCATCCTCGACAACTTGACGGAGCCCGATGTCGCTCGGGTGATGCGCGATGGGCTGCGCGACCTCTACAGCGTCTTGAAGGACGCCGACGCGCACCTGCGGTTCGTGTTCATCACGGGGGTCAGCAAGTTCTCGAAGGTGAGCCTGTTCTCCGGGCTGAACAACCTGAACGACATCACGCTCAGCCCGGAGTACTCGGCCCTGTGCGGCTACACGGAGCAGGACGTGGACACGGTGTTTGCGCCGGAGCTGGCGGGGCTGGACCGGGAGCGCATCCGGCGCTGGTACAACGGCTACAACTGGCGAGGCGAGGCGGTGTACAACCCGTTCGACCTGTTGCTGCTGTTCCGAAACCGGGAGTTCCGGCCCTACTGGTTCGAGACGGGCACGCCGACGTTCCTGGTGGAGCACCTGGCGCGGCACCGCTTCTTCACGCCGGACCTGGCCTCGCTTCGGACCAGCCACGCCCTGCTGTCGAGCTTCGACGTCGACCACATCGAGCCGGAGGCGTTGCTGTGGCAGGCTGGCTACCTGACGATCCACGCGGTTGAGGAGCGTCGCCCGGGGCAGGTCCTGTACACGCTGGGGTACCCCAACACGGAGGTGGAGCTGGCCCTGAACGAGGCCCTGCTGCCGAGCCTCGGGCCGGTGGCGCAGGTGGTGGTGCACACCCGCGACCGGCTGCAGGACGCCCTGGAGGCAGGCGACGCGGCGGGCATCGAGGCCGCGCTTCGCGCCCTGTTCGCGAGCATCCCGCACGACTGGTACCGCAACAGCCCGCTGGCAGGCTACGAGGGGCACTACGTGAGCGTGTTCTACAGCTACGTGACGGCGCTGGGCTACGACGTGCGGGTGGAGGACGCGACGAACAAGGGGCGCATCGACCTGGCGTTGCGGCTGGAGGACCGGGTCTACCTGTTCGAGTTCAAGGTGGTGGAGCAGGTGCCGGACGGGCGGGCCTTGGCCCAGCTGCAGGCAAAGGGTTACGCGGAGAAGTACCGCGCGCCGGGCGTGCCCGTGACGCTGGTGGGCATCGAGTTCAGCCGTGAGCAGCGCAACGTGGTGGGGTTCGAGGTGGCGGAGGGCTGAGGGGAAGGTGTCGCTGTGCCGGCCACCGCGGGCTTGCCGGGGACGCCTGGCTCAACGCACAGGCCCGCCAAGACTTGCTTGTGGCGCGCGAGCCGCTCGCCGCGGAGTAGAGCCGGAACCGCCCGCGGGAGACGGCGTGGCTACGCAGGTGAGGGCCGGGGGCCCATCGGCTCGAGCACCCACACGCCCGGTTCTTCGGCCGGCTGCAGCCGCACCCGGTTCCTGTGCGTCGAGCGGTAGCCGCCCGGCCCGAAGAACCCCTCCAGCACCTCCGTGAGCATGTTCGGGGGTTCCGGCCCGTCCTGTGGCTCCGCCTTCAGCACGTTGATGGCCACCTTCGCGACCTTCGCCCAGAGCTTGCGGCCGCCCACCCGCACCGGCACCCAGCCGCGCGGCAACCCGTCGCCCGTGCCGTCGCCGAGCTGGATGACGGCCCTGTCGCCGGCGTTGTGGATGACGTGGAAGGTGTCGCGCCGCTCGTACCGGCGCTCGAAGTAGGCCGCGAGGCGCCACGCGAGGCGGGCCTCGACGGCGGCGCGGAACAGGGCCGGGTCGCTCGCGGCGGGGCCGGTGTAGCGCAGGGCGTCGGCTTCCAGCGCGAAGAAGGTGCGGCGGTTCGGGTTGGTCCAGGCGGCGAGCGGGTTGCCCAGGACATAGGCGCGCAGGCGCTCGGGCGTCACGGCCTCCAGGTCGGCCACCTCGGGGCCAAGATCGCGCCGCCGGTGAGGGCTGGCCGCAAAGTACGCGCGGAAGTCGGCGACCAGCGTGTCGACGGCCACGGGGGCGTCCAGGCCACCGCGCTGCAGGAAGGACGCCAGCACGACCATCTTGAAAGACCTCGTCATCGGCGTCTGCTCCACCTCCGCGAGGAAGGGCCCCGCCTCCGCCTCCAGCTGCTGGTGCGCGGCGTCGAGCGCCCCGAGCCCCTGCAAGAAGCCGTGCCAGCTGCGGAACTCCTGCCGGTAGCTCCGCACGCCGAACCGCCCCCAGCGGTGCAGCTCCAGCAGCGAGGGCGGGTGGCCGAGGCTC
>JAYKHL010000265.1:0-1053 GCA_035284865.1 Candidatus Sericytochromatia bacterium
CGTTTCAGTTGGTCAACTGTGCCGTAACTCATCGATTAGCTTGTCCTTTCGCAGTTTTGTGTAACCCGTCAAGCCCTTCTCCGCTGCCAATTCTCGCAACTCTGATACCGTCATATCCTCTAACCCATCGTTCGGCGTTTCGGTAGTTGGGGGAGGCACGGTGTCGTCAATGCGGATAGCACGGATAGACGGGCGTCTGGGCTTCATTAGTCCCGGCAGATGGCCACCCGCACGATAGCGGGCGATGGCCTCATCTGGGATAATGTCACCCGGCGTATACTGGTCGAAGTGTTTTAGCGCCATGTAGCGTACTGACATAAACTTCTTCAATCTCCATGTTCCAAACATCACGGAATCCACCAGGAACACCGCGCCGCTTGGTTGTTGTGGGTCGTTTCATTGCCTCAATCATCGTGGCCACAATGTAATCATGGTCACGCTTGTCCAGGATCATTTCGCAACCCACCAAACGCGCCGAAACCCCGGCAACGTATCGCAGCATCAAAGACGCGCTCATCTGGGGGTTGTTGACAATCTCTGAGAATGAAAGCGACAACACCCACTTTTCGTACAGCCAAGGCTTGTAATGCTGCCATCGCTCGACAACCCCAGGATACCCAGGGATACCCACAATCACCCCTTTGAGGATGTCATGAAAGCCACCCAAGGCACGGAACGCTTCTTTTCCAGGATGCACTAGCTTGTCATTGCCATTCTCATCAACCTCATCATTAAGAATGTGGTAGGTTGTGGAAACGGCAACGTCGCGCAGGTCACGATGGATAAAGATCATGGCCACGCCTGCATTGCGGAACGCTTCGCTAATGTCAGGATGCCACCCCATATGCCCCTTGAGGTAGCCACCGGCCGGGAATTGCCCGATAACGGACAACGCCCGGTCGATGTGTGCCATCTCAGTAGACCATGAGTTACGCGCAAATGAGCCCAACCAGGGGCGGTCGGTGATGGGTGCGGCAATCTGTCGTACCATCTGCTCTACCAAATGAGTCCCCGCTTTGGGGAACCCGTTGATATACACGCGCTGCTCTAGGG
>JAYKHL010000266.1:0-1174 GCA_035284865.1 Candidatus Sericytochromatia bacterium
CGTCGAGCTGGTCGGCCCAGTCCGCCTCATCCGGATCCTCGGATGCCGCCAGCGTCGTGGCCATCGCTACGGTCTGCCCAGGCAGCAGATTGGCGAAGGTGTCGTCGTGGCAAGCACCGCAGTCGTAAAGCGCCTTCGGATACGTCGGCGTGTGGAAGATGTGGTTCGGCGTCAGGCCGCTGTCCGACCCGAAGACCTCGTTCGGGCCTTCGCCCGGCCAGTTCATCAGGTACGACTCGTCATACGCCCAGGCGTAGATACCACGCGCCACCGGCCGGTAGATGACGATCGGCGCATTGCCTTCCTCGCCTGCCGAGTGAACGGCATGCAGCATGCTCTTCATCTCGAAGGTCTGGCCAGCCTTGCCGTCGTACGCCACCGAGGCATCGATGTTGTAGACGCCCTCGCGGACGTACTGCTCGTTCGATGCCGAGTTGTGGCACAGGATGCACATCTCGACGTTGTCCACACGGTTGCCACCGTGCTGGTACAGCGAGCCGACATGGCACTGCAGGCACTTTGCCGTGTCCGTGATCGTGCGACGCGCCTGTGCCGGGTCACCCGAGCCGACGACGAAGTCGTAGACCGGGGTCTTGGCACGGACCTGCATCAGTGCCGTCGGATCCGCCACGCTGATGACGCGCGGCTTGCCCTGCAGGGCAATCCGGCCCACCGTGGCGCCCGCGACGCGATCCGGCGTGATGGTGGTCGTCGCCACCCCGGCGGCACAGGTCGTGTTGCCCGTGTCGAGGTTGACGCTCGAGGCCTGGCCCGCCCCGCTGGCGGTACCGCGGATCGGGTCTCCGCCCTGCATGTAGGTGTACAGCATGCTCAGGTTGCCCGCGTCGTCGCCGTCGAACACCGGCGCATTCTCGCCAGCCGTCGCGTTGCACGGGTCGAGCCCGATCGGGGCCGCCGGACCATCTGCCCCATCCGGGTCATAGGTGGCCACCCAGGAGATCGCCAGGTCCGTGCCGTCGTCGATGACGTCGGTGATCTGCCAGTCGAACTTCGCACCCTCGACCACGGAGGTGTCGACGCCATCCCAGATGATGCCGGCGCGCTCGGTCCTCAGGCCGTTGTGGAAGTCCGTGACGGCCACATACTCCGCTGCCGCGCCGTCGTCAACGTGACAGGTCAAGCAGATGTCGGAGTCATAGATCGTTTCGTCGTC
>JAYKHL010000267.1:0-1627 GCA_035284865.1 Candidatus Sericytochromatia bacterium
TAATCCCCCCCACTAGTTCTGCTACAGTTAAAGTATTATTCTGGGCATCATTATCAGTTACAGTCATTACTATTCTTTGCCCACCGGCAGTAATTAGCTGACCCCCTGCTGTAATGGTTTGGCCACCAGCCGTGATGGTCTGACCACCAGCCGTAATAGTTTGACCGCCAGCCGTGATCGTCTGACCACCTGCTGTTATAGTCGCTCCACCAGCAGTAACAGTTAGTCCATTACCAATGGTAGCCGTATCAGTAACAGTTAGGTCGTCCGAAAACGTACCATCTTCCATTCCCGTGGCTATCTTAGTAGCAAGCGCACCAGGCAAGCCTAGCCCCATAAGATCAGACTCGTCTGTAGCAAAAGCTGCTAATGGACTTAACAGCCCTATAATCAAAAGCAATTTAAGAATTTTCATTTTTATCCCCTTTTCTATTTAATTGAATTACAAAAGTGTCAGTATTGTTAAAGATAAATTCAAAATCCTTTTTTAAGGATTTTAACCTATCTGTAAACTGTTCCTTCCACCACCATAAAGGCTTCACCGTTAAGTGTAAATTCTCTACTCCTACCTTTCTCCCCCAACCAGCAGCTTCAGGCATAGGACAAATCTTCATAGCTATATACTTCTTAGCTACCCTACAAATCTCACTTACAGCTTGCGCTACATCCTGTTCTCTTAAATGCTCCATCATGTCCGTAGACATAACCACATCGCAATAGTTATTCACAAAAGGAATCTTAGTCACACATCCCCATAAAACAGGTCTTTTAAAATGAAAGGCTCTTGTAGCCGCTTCAAAGCTAACCTCTAACCCTAAAGCACTCTTCCCTGAATACTGAAGCTTTTCTACCGCTGCCCCCGTAGAAGCCCCAACGTCTAAAATAGTGTCAAATTCACAGTTTTGAAGCAGATATTCAATTAGCCCATAGCTATGAGAATAATGAATATCCGCATGATACCCGATAGCGTATAGCTTATTGTAGACTGTCGAGTAAAAGTCCGTCTGGTTTACATCTTGAATCATTTAATACTAGCTCCTTCATCGCTTGTTTATTATCGTCTAAACTATGTTCACCCCTATACTGCCTTCCATCCTCCTTAGTGTTGTTTAAATGCTCTCTCCCTTGATAAAAATCAAAGCCTGTTAGGTGTAGGCTTTTAATTGGAAAACTTAATAAGTGAAAAGCTGCTAACACTCCCGTAAAAGGTTGAGGACAAATCTTTATTAAAGGAGCAAAAACCTTCTCATACCTAACAGGATCTACCCCCCGCTCTCTCTCTACCCCTCCTTCTACTTCGGCATAGCCGGTGTAGTAAATACCTCTAGCTCTTGCCCAAACCGCAAAACTTGGCTTTTTATGCCCCATGTTTTGAGCTATAAACTTCAACCCATTAGGGGAAACATTACAAAACTGAGCAAACAAAGCTGAATATCCGGTTCCGTGATACACTCCATGAGTCTCTGTGTATCCATCTTCGCACTTATAATTATCTTGCTGCCAAAGATGGTGATTATTAGTTCTTACAATAAATGGGCTATCTAGCTTAGGGCCTCTAGCTGTATTGGCCCCACCATAGAGAATTACATCTTTACCTTCTACAAACTGACCAATTCCACTTAACCCT
>JAYKHL010000268.1:0-1192 GCA_035284865.1 Candidatus Sericytochromatia bacterium
CACGCACAAGGCAGAGGTCGGTCGTCAGGGCACCGTCGCCGCCAGTCAGGTCGCCCGCCACGGTCCACGTCTGCGAGTGGTACGTCAGGACGGACAGCAACCCGACGGAGCTACCCGTCGCGCAGTAGACCCGGTAGTCGCGCGCCGTCTCGATGTCGAGGCGGTCAGGATCAGCGTCCTGCGGGCACCGCTTGAAGGTGTCCCGGCCGCGCATGTAGACGATGGAACAGGACCGTTCGGAGTCCATGAAGGCCGCGTCGGCGTAGATGTCGTAGTAGCCCGCACCCTTCCCCTCGCCTGCGAGGCACTCCACGTCAAACGTCACGGCCTGACTGCCGGCCGCGTACCAGATGTTCATGCAGAAGCCCGACGCGACCATCCAGTAGTTCGCCTCGGGGATCGGGATCGAAATGGTGTTCAGGCGCCGAATGTCGAGGAGGGCCGCGTCGTACTGGCTCATGACGCTCATGACGGTGTGGCTCGCCGCCCCGATGCCGCCCGCCTCGCCTGCGCCCGATGGTACGTCGCTCTCGTAGTTCAAGACGATGTAGCCGTTGACGTTCGACATCTCGTTCGAGGTCGAACTTCCGTAGGCATCGACGACGATGCTGTTCAGCCCGCGCGCGAGGGTGAAGCCTGCCCCCTGCGCCGAGCCGCTGTCGATCCGCTGCTGCACCGAAGCCATGCCGGCGAACATGTTGCCGGCCGAGGTGTAGGTCCGGTAGGCTTGCCCCCCGACGCGGATGCGCGGACTGGCAGCGCCGGCCATGACCCAGTTGATCCGCACGGCGCTCTGCTTGAGCGTCAGAGCGCCCGGCTCGACGCAGTAGATCGACCGCGAGAAGCGGCTGGCATTGGCCGTCGTGTTGGCCCCGAGGGGGCTGGCGATCTCGATGGGCAGCACGATGCTATTCAGGATGCGGGTCGTCCCCGCGAGCGTGAACTCGTAGGTCACGACGAGCGTGACCGTCGTGTGGTGCATCCGCGCCTGCGATCCCCAGAGCCGAAACTCATGCGCGGCGTCCGTCGCGGGCACGGGGGGCTTGTAGATCAGCCGGTGGAAAAGGCTCGTGCTCGGGCCGGCTTCCATGCTCGCCGAGGTGAACACGTCGGCGCCGCCGATGTCCATCGACACGGTCCAGTCAGTCGTGGTCGCGTTGCCGTCGTTCCCCTCGACCACGATGTGCCAGTC
>JAYKHL010000269.1:0-2368 GCA_035284865.1 Candidatus Sericytochromatia bacterium
CGAAGGGCACGGGACCGAGGCGTCACGAAGTCCCGAGGCCTCAGCACGCGCGGCCGGGTGCTCTAGGAAGGGCCCGGCGTCGGGCGGGAAAGGACGGGGGCGTGAGGGTCGGGCCCCCCTGCGAGGCCGTCGAAGAAGCCCTGCAGATCGGCCAGGGCATACAGCCGCGTGCAGGGTGGCAGGGCCCGGACTATCGTGCGCCCGTAGGCCTTGGTGGACAGGCGGGCATCGAGGATCGCAACCACCCCCTGGTCGGTGCCCGTGCGGATCAACCGCCCGAAGCCCTGCTTGAGCCGCAGGATGGCTTCCGGGAGGGTGTACTCGCGGAACCAATCCCGGCCCTGCATCTTCAGGCGCTCGACAAAGGCCTGCACGACCGGATCCTCGGGGGCCGCGAAGGGCAGCCGATCGATGATCACGCACGAGAGGGCCGCGCCAGGCACGTCAACCCCTTCCCAGAAGGAGCTCGTGGCGAACAGCACCGCGTTGGGCGTCTCCTTGAACCACGCCACCAGGCGAGAGCGTGGCATCTCCCCTTGCTGGCGCGTCGGGAAGGGCAGGCGGGGGGCCAGCGCCTTGAAGGCCGCCTGCATGGCCCTGTGGGAGGTGAACAACACGAAGGCCCGGCCGCGCGAGGCCTCCAGGATCGAGGCGATGGCCTGCTGCGAGGCTCCCTCGTACGCGGGTGCCGTCGGCTCGGGCAGTTCCGGCGTGAACAGCCTGGCCTGCCGGGCATAATCGAAGGGCGACGGCAACACCACCTGGTCGGTGGCGGCCGGCAGCCCCACCTGCCCCCGGAAGTAGCTGAAGTCGCCACCCACCGACAGCGTGGCAGACGTCAAAACGGCCGTGCGACGCTTCCAGAGCTCGTTGGCGAGCGGCGCCGATACGTCCAGTGGCGCAGAGAGGAGCTCGAACCACCCCGTCTCCCGCTTCGTCTCGACCCAGTTGACCCGCTCGGCCCCCGTGGCATCAACCTGACTGGTGAAGAACTCCCACCGCGCGATCATGTTCGAGACCTGCTGCAGCAGCTTGGGCCGGTGCAGCGACGCCTTGGATTTCACCTCCGTGTCCGGGAAGAGCATCTCGTCCACGCGGCCGTGCTCCATCCAGGCCCGCAGCTCCCGCAGCGCCTCGAGGAAGGCGTCGCCGATGGCGATGAAGTCAGCATCCGGGTAGAGGCGGAACTGAGGCCGATCGTGCCTCCAGATCCACTCCACGAGGCGACTTTCAGCCTCGACGAGGGCAAAGGCAATGCGATCCGGCGGTGCCTGCCAGCGCCGCCGGATCTTTTGCAGCAGCTTGGTCAGCGCATACCGACCGATGCTGGCGGTGAAGGCCTGCACCGCCACGCGCGGAAGGTGGTGCGCCTCGTCGAAAATGACGAAGTCGTGATCCGGCAGGATCCCCCCCCCGGTTGCCAGATCGACCATGTACAGCGCGTGGTTCGCGACGATGATGTCGGCGCTCGCCAGCTTCACCCGCGCGAGACGGAAAGGGTTGCGCTCGAAGAACTCGCACTGGTTGCCGAGGCAGTCGTCGGAGGTGCTCGCCACCTCCTGCCAGAAGCCATTGCCCGGGGCGAAGGGCAGCGTGGCGAGGTCTCCATCCCACGCGTCGGCCACCGCGAGCAGGCGATCCACCTCGGCCCGGAGGGGATCACCGGTGTGGATGGCCCGATCCGCCTCCCACAGCTTCTGCCGGCACAGGTAGTTGGCGCGTCCCTTGGCCAGTGCCACGCTGCGTGGCTGGCCGGACGCCTCGAGCAAGAAGGGGAGGTCCTTCTCGAGCAACTGCTCCTGGAGCTGGATGGTGCCCGTCGAGATGACGAGGGTCTTTCCCGCGTGGAGGGCGGGCACCAGGTACCCGAAGCTCTTGCCACTGCCAGTGCCCGCCTCGATCAGCAGCTGCCCGCCTGCGTCCAGCGTGTGGCGAATGCGACCGGCCATCTCCACCTGCTGCGGCCGGGCCTCGAAGCCAGGAAGCTGGGAGACGATGCGATGAAAGAACTGCTCGAAATCGACGCTCATCTCGGCCATCGTAGCACGTGCGGTCAGGCTGCTCCCGAACACAGGAGGCCCGGGAGCCGTGTGGCTCCCGGGCCCGTGTGACCCTCGTGGGGTCTCAGCGGTAGGCCTTGAGGAACCTGCCCCAGGCGGTATCCGCGAAGGCGATCTTGGCAGGGTCGCCATACGCGCCGTTGATCGACTGCTTCGGCGTGGGGAAGTACAGGACCATCCCCGTGGCGCCAGGGTTGTCGGCCGAGTGTGCCTCGCGAACGATGGCCGTCCGGTAGGCCGCATCCAGCTTCGTGGTGGCGGCAGAGAGCGACCTGTCACGGGTCGCGGCCTTCACGAAGCTGGATGCG
>JAYKHL010000270.1:0-1352 GCA_035284865.1 Candidatus Sericytochromatia bacterium
TGAGGAATGACGTCGCCGGCACGCTGCACGACCACCACATCTCCGATCCGCAGGTCCTTCCGCGCGATCTCCTCCTCGGTGTGGAGCGTGGCCCGCGCCACCGTGACGCCTCCCACAACGACGGGCGCCAGCACCGCCACCGGGTTGAGCGTCCCCGTACGCCCCACGCTGACCTGAATCTCCAGCAACCGGGTCGTCGCCTGGGTCGGCGGGTACTTGAAGGCCAAGGCCCAGCGTGGCTCTCGACCGATCGCGCCCAGCTCTGCCTGGTCCCGGAGGGCGTCGACCTTGATGACCACGCCGTCGATCTCGAAGGGCAGCGTCGGGCGCCGCTCCCCCAGGCGCTCGCAGTAGGCCCAGGCCTCAGCGAGGTCCGCCACCACGGCTCGCTCCGGCCAGACAGGCAGCCCCAGCCCTGCCAATTGGTCGAGCGCCTCGTGGTGGGAGGCCACGTCGGACAGCCCCACCGCCCCATAGGCCCAGAAACGCAGCGGGCGGCCACGCGTCACGCGCGGATCTTGCTGCCGCAAGGACCCCGCTGCGGCATTCCGTGGGTTGGCGAACAGGGGCTCCCCGGCTTCCGCCCGCCGGAGGTTGAGCGCTGCGAACTCGGCCGTCGCCATGTAGACCTCGCCCCGCACCTCCAGGTCCAGCGGCTCCGGCAGCACCTCGGGAATCTCGCTGATGGTGCGGACGTTGAGCGTCACGTCCTCGCCCGTCAGCCCGTCGCCCCGGGTGGCCGCAAGCCTGAGGCGGCCGCGCTCGTAACGCAAGGAGATCGCGAGGCCATCGATCTTCGGCTCGACGGCGTAGGTGAAGCCTCGCCCCTCGACCAGCCTGGCATTCCGCGCCTCCCAGGCCTCGATTCCGGCCCGATCGAAGGCATTGGCCAGGCTGAGCATGGGCACCTCATGTCGAACCGGGGCGAAGGACGTCTCGACCATGCCACCCGGCCGCTGCGTGGGCGACTCGGGGCTCACCAGCTCCGGGTGGTCTGCCTCTAGCCGAAGCAACTCCTGAAACAGGGCGTCGTACTCGGTGTCCGACACGATGGGTTGAGCGAGCACGTAGTAGCGGTAGTCGTGGGCCTCGATCTCCTGACGAAGCTCTGCGATGCGGATGGCAGGATCTGCGTGGGTCACGGGTTTGGCTCCAAGGGCCGGGCATCACGGCGCCCGCTGACGGCCATTATAGCGGGGAGCCATGGCAACCGAACGAAAACATACATTTGACGATGACGAAACACCGATTTATCGAACTCTCAAGAAAGTTCAGGGGCCCCGCCTCGATAACCCCTCCCAGGGCCCCGGTGACAGCCCCGGGGTGTTGACGGCTCGCGCTTGCCCTGGTTG
>JAYKHL010000271.1:0-2137 GCA_035284865.1 Candidatus Sericytochromatia bacterium
GTGCGGGCAGCAGCCGCAGCGTGTCCACCAGGTCTGCCAGCGCCTCCGCATGCACCCGCGCGTGCTGGCGCACGTCGAGCCGCGCCCCGTGGAAGCCGAAGGTGGCGAGCTGCCGCTGCCAGGCGGCCAGCCCGTCGCGCGCCACCCGCGCGCCCTGGTGGGCCTCCAGGCTGCGCGCCAGGCAGGCGACCTCCTCGGCCAGCGCCGCCGCGTCCGCGTAGCCCACCGGGGCCTCGGCCGGCTCGTGGCCGAGGGCCTCGCGCAGCGTCTCGGGCCAGGCCGCCAGCGTCCGTGCGAGCCGGTGCTGGATCACGGCGAGCTTCTGGCGGTAGGGCTCGAAGGGGTTGCGCTCGCGCGCCTCGCGCACCACCTCGGGGAAGCGGGCGGCGTCCGCCTCCAGGCCGGCCACGAGCGCCGCCGAGACGCCCACACGGTGCGTGCTCTGGCTGAGGTCCACGGCGAGCCGCTCGGCCACGGCCAGGTGGCGCCGCGCCATCAGCCGGTGGGCCGTCAGCAACGCCTGGTAGGTGGTCTCGGCCGTGACGTGCGGGTTGCCGTCGCGATCACCCCCCATCCAGGCCCCAAAACGCAAGAAGGCCGGCACGCGGAACGCGTGGCCCGGGTAGTGCCGCGCGAGCGCCGCCTCCAGGCCCTCGAGCACCTGCGGGGCAGCCTCGAACAGCACCCCGTCGAGGAAGTGGAGGCCATGCCGCACCTCGTCGAGCACGGTGGGCGCCCGCCGGTGCACCTCGTCCGTCTGCCAGAGCGCCTCGATCTCGGCCGCGATGCGCGCCTCGAGCCGCCGCCGCTCGCCCGGCTCGAGCACCCCGGCGTCGCGCTGCGTGAGCGCCGCCTCGAGCCCCTGAAGCTTCTCGAGCACGGTGCGCCGCAGCGCCTCGGTGGGGTGGGCCGTGAGCACGGGCTCGACGCTGAGGCGATCGAGCGCCGCCTGCAGGGCCTGAGGGGGCACCTCCTCGGCCGCGAGCCTGGCCACCAGGGCCTCGAGGGAGCCCGCCGCGGGCGGGGCGGCGGACGCCTGGCCATACTGCCGGATGCGCCGCACCCGGTGGTGCTCCTCGGCGAGGTTGGCGAGCTGGAAGTACAGCGTGAAGGCCCGCAGCACCCGGGCGGCCGTGGCCGTGTCGAGGCCGGCCACGAGGCCCTCGAGCTGGTCCCGCAGGGCCCCGTCGTCAGGCGTCGCCCGCAGCTGCTTGAAGCCGAGTCGCAGCGCCTCCTCCAGGGCGAAGGTGGCCTCCCCGGCCTGCTCGCGCAGGATCTGGCCGAGCAGCTGGCCGAGCCAGCGGATGTCCTCACGCAGCGGCTGGTGCTTGAGCTCGTGCTCCCATGTCGCGTCCGTCAAGGATCCTCCCGGGGCCGGCCCCGCCCACCTGCCGCCCGGCAGGAGGGATTGTAGGGCATCGGGGCCGGCGGGTCGACCCGGGGGCCGGGAGCCCCCATCAGGTCTTCGCCTGGCGGCTGGCCCGTCGCCAGCCACGCGAGCTCACGCCTTGAACGGTGCCCTAGCGCCGGGGGACGTCCCGGTAGACGTCGAAGGTGACGCCCCGGAAGTTGCGGCCGTAGTCGTTGATGACCTCCGGCGCGAAGCGGCCGTTCGACGTCCCGTAGCCGCCGCTGTAGCTGCTGTGGACCGTGAGGAAGTAGGCCACCTTGACCCCCACGGGCGCCTTGAGCGCGAAGGAGGCCGACGCCCGGCCCGAGGTGTAGGCGTCATCCACCTTGAGGCGCAGCGGGTTGGGGCACTGGAGCCGGGTCTTCCAGCCGTCCGGGCTCGCCTCCAGCGACGCGAAGATGTCCAGCGTGGTGCCGCGCTCGCGCGAGGCGGGCAGGCTGGCGAACTCGCGCGTCACCCGCGCCACGTGCGCCCGGGTGTAGGCCAGCACGTGGGCCGGCACCTCGACCTTGGAGAACGGCCCGCCCTGGTAGTCCGAGGCGACGGTGCGGGCGGTGGCGCGCACCGGGGCCGCTGCGCTCAGCGGGGCCCGGCCGCAGCCGGCGAGCGTGGTGAGGGCGAGCAGGGTGGGGAGGAGGCGGGTGGCGGCTGGCATCGTGGGCTCCTGGTGGGGAATGAAAAGCGGGGCGACCTGATGTGGTTCAGCTTAGCCTTTTCTTAAGCCAC
>JAYKHL010000272.1:0-1066 GCA_035284865.1 Candidatus Sericytochromatia bacterium
CAGCGCCGGCGGACTCGCCCGAGTACGGCAGCAGCATGTCCGTCGAGTTGACGACGCGCGGGTCCTCGGCGTTCTGCTTCATGTTGAAGAACTTGATGGGCAGGGGGTAGTGCGTCAGGAAGCAGGCCCCGAGCAGCTCCGTCAGGCGCCGCTCGTGGTGGGCCTTGAGGTCGTCACCCCAGGCCAGGCCGGGGAACTCGGGCTGAAGCAGCTCCACGGCCTCGGTGTAGGTGAGGCGCTTGAAGGCCAGCTGGCGCAGCGCGTCCGTGTCCCGGCCGAACTGGGCCTTCAGGTCTTCCTCGCACGTGGCGAGGACCTCGGCGACCGCGGCCTGGACGATGCCGGAGAGGTGGCCGATCAACTCGTCGAGGCCACCCTGATGCTCGATCTCGAAGAGCGCGAACTGACACAGGTGCCGATCGTCAGCCTCGGGCTCCATCCGGAAGGACTGGATCTCGGCATAGACCTTGCCGAGCACGGGGGTGATGAGCTCGAGGTAAAGCTGGTCGCTCTGGGCCAGGTAGGCCTGCTTGCCGAAGAAATCGACCTTGAACAGGGTGTCAACGTTCTCGCAGGCGCCGGTCACGCCCACGATCTCGGGCACGTTGTGCACGCCGATGAAGCCCTGCGACTCGACGTAGCGGCGGGCGCCACGGAACATGGCGGCCCAGATGCGGATGAGGGCCGCCCGGCGCGGCGGGCACGCGAGGTGCTCCCCTGCGGCGGGGGCGGAGAGGGGGGGCGTCAGGGTGGTGGTCACGGTGGCTCCTTCTTCGCTGAGGTTGGGGAAATGGGGCACACGGAGGTCAAAAAAAAGCCCCGAACCACAAAAGGTTCGGGGCGATCACCCACCAAGGGTGACAGTTCGAAACGGGGCCGACAGGCCAGATCGCCAACCGCCCGGAGGCAACGCCCCAGCAGCCCACCGCCCTGAGGGGTCGAGCTGGTCGGGGGTGGCATCGAGACGCGAGCAAGTGGTCGGCATCGGGGGCAGTTAATCGCACCTGGTACGTGGTTGTAAAGTGCGGCCTGATCTGGCCGCCAGCGCCTCGCTTCAGGGCCGCAG
>JAYKHL010000273.1:0-1510 GCA_035284865.1 Candidatus Sericytochromatia bacterium
AGAGCTGGTCCACGAGGGGCCTGCTTTGCGCGGCCCGCAGCGCGGCCAGGTCGGCACCCGGCTCGCGGCCGGCGCGCTCGATGGCGTAGAGCTGCTGGTAGAGGTCGATGACGAAGCGGCTCTCGTCAGGGGCATGCTGCTCGCACTCCACGAACTTGCGCCGGGCATGGGCGTGGCAGTTCACCGTGAGCCACTTCGGTGGCTCGCCGGCAGCGCCCTTGGCCGCCGCCGGATAGGAGGTGAGGCCATCCACCATGAGCGTGCCTGAGAAGGAGCCCAGGAGGGTGGCCGCCCCCTCGGCAGAGCGGGTGTCGAGCAGGCGGTAGCCCACGAACTGGCTGCCGACGGCGCACCAGGCGTAGAAGCGCTCGTTGGCGGTGTGGCCGTTGGAGAGCACGGCCCAGGGCGTCTCGTCTGCAGGGCTCTTGCTGAAGGGCCTTCCAGATGGCCTGGTACGTGGGCGTGAGCGTGGTGGCGAGGGCGTCGACCTGGTCGAACAGGGTGGCGGTGGTGACCTTGAGCCCCTCGTGGCGGAACAGCTGCGCCTGGCGCTCGAAGGGCAGGTGGGCCAGGTACTTCAGGAACGCGACCTCCAGCAGGGGGCTCGGGGCTGGCCACTCGGGGACCCAATAAATTAACAATCATTTAACATTTTTCCAACCATCCGGAACCCGGATGCAACCCGCGCGCCGGACAACCCGCTCGTGAATGGTCCGGCCGGGAGGTCGGAAGAAGAGAGAGGAGTCCCCCCATGCCCGTCACGACCCCGCCACAGGCGATCCCCCAGCCCAAGCCCGTCACGGTTCCCGGTGCCCCCAAGGCCGACGCCGCGCCTGCCAAGACCCCGCCGACGGCCAGCCCGCCCGCGGACGAACTCAAGCTCTCCCCCGCAGCCAGCGCCCAGGCCCCGGAGACGTCTCCGAGGGATAACGCCATCGCCTACGCCTCCCTGATGGGGCTTTTGGGCACCGGGATGGGAACCCTCCTGGCCTTCGCGCGCAACGCCAGGTACGTGCCGGGCGCGGCCATCATTGTGGGTGTGACGGCCCTGTTCGCGGCGGTGGGGGCCGCGGGGGGCGCGCTGATGGACCCTCGCAAGGCCTCCTGATCAGCCACCACCGGCCAGAGACAGCCTGCTCGGGCAGAGGCGACGCCAGTCGCTGCTGCCCGAGCGGCCTTGTGTCGGTCGCCGGGGCAGCCCCCCCCGGCCTGCGCGCTTAACCTCCCCCAGCGCCGCCGTTGGCGCCCCGTTGGCCGGGGCCGCGACAAGCGTCGAGGGGAAGCGACGGCGATGCAGAGGCGCTGCCGCAGCCCCAATCGGGGCAGGCCGAGCCCGCTCAGTCCTCGCCCCGCGTCGGGTTGCGGCCGGCCTCGGTGGCCTCGCGCGGATCCTCCAGCGCCGTCACGGGCGTCAGCGGCAGCGCCTCCTCCGGAGGCTCCTCGGGCCCCGCGTCCTGCACCGCCGGCGAGACGGCCTCGGCCGGCAGCGGCAGGGCCGCCTCGATGTCGC
>JAYKHL010000274.1:0-1336 GCA_035284865.1 Candidatus Sericytochromatia bacterium
GATTTACCCAAAACGCGATCGCCACGCCTCCACATATCAGGATACCACAGAAGCCCATTACTATATACCATATGGACTGTCCTTTTTGATGGTCTGCTTCCTTTAACTTTTTGTTTTCTTCTTTGAGCTTTTCAAGTTCAACAATATCAGCATGTACTACCTGCGCAGCTTGTTCTATCTCAGGCTCGAGCTTTTTAATATCACCACTGTCCCTAATGATCTCGGTTTGATTCTGATCTATTTTGTTCAGATATTCATCAACCTCAGCAAGTAGTTCAGAACTGGTCTTTTTACGTACTGCCTTAGTTTGATCCTGGCTGTCCTTTGCCTTCTTCTCAATGTTCTCAGCAATAACGCCAAGTGACTTACCGATCTCTCTGATGTCACCAGCAGTTCCACCGGCTTTTTTGGGCAGATGATCACACCCAAATGATGTCAGTAATAAAAATACTAACAATAGTCTACTTTTTCTCATTTTTTATCTCCTTTGTTGATAAATAACTATATACACATTTTCAATTATTTATGTGCATGTAACCATATCTATTTATTCAAAAAAGGAGCTATAAATATGAACATTAATCCGGATGAATTCCATCTCACTCACGATATCCTAGGATTTCGTTGGCCAGCAAAGGCAAATCGTAACTGTGCAATTTTTCGTCAGTATATTATGATGCACTATCGCACAGGTGATCCTAATCATCCTAGATATGAAATTGATAATGAACCTGGGATTATTGATCGGTGGTTTGATTATGTGCCTTACTATGAATGGGCAGTGATTGCTACTAAAGATATGAAGCAACCTATCATTTTCAAATATGATGATACAAAACCGTACAGTCCAGATAATTGCTATTTTGTAGAAAAGTCTGACAGAATCCCAAGTACTTCTAAAGTTATTGAGTACATGGGTAAGGAATATGAATGGTATGAATTCCTAAGATTTGCTAGAGTACAGTCCACTACTTTACGTAATTATGTGTACAATGGTGAATACTTACCAGATGCCATTTATAAGATTAAACATGTATATGCTAGACGTGGTCCATATGGTCCTCATGGTGGTCCAGGCAGCATAAAAGGTAAAGAAGTAGAGGATCTTATTCAAGAAGCTGGTATGACACAAGCTGAAATGGGACGCGCACTAGGAGTTACTATGCAGTGCGTTAATCGTTGGTGTCGTGGACATAATTACTGTTCCGAAAAGAATATTGAAAAAATAAAGGAAATTATCCGTGAAAGATCTAATTAAACATATCGGATATGCAATTACCATGGCAACTCGAGTTGGGTTTGCCATGGGCAATATTGCCTATTGTGTATTACTTCT
>JAYKHL010000275.1:0-1021 GCA_035284865.1 Candidatus Sericytochromatia bacterium
CGCCAGAGGACCGTTGACGTAGCCCTTGCCTTGCGTGGTCGTGCGACCCGCCACCAACGACACAAGGCCATCGCGCGTGACCCGCCGGATGCTGTGGTTCCTGGTGTCCGCGACGTACAGCACCCCCTCGGGCCCGAGCACCAGGCCCTCGGGGCTATCGAACAGCGCCTCCGCGCCCACGCCCTGCCGGAAGCCTGCCCGCGACCCGGCCAGCGTCGAGACGACGCCGCCCGGCGTGATCCTGCGGATGCGGTGGTTGCCCGTGTCGGCGACATACATCGTCCCATCCGCCGCCACCACCGCGTCCCCCAGCGTGCTGAAGCGAGCCTCGAGCCGAGGGCCATCCGTGCTCCCCTTGGGGGAGCCACCGGCGAAGCGTTCGAAGGCTCCCGTGGGCGATAGCTGCTTGATCACGCCCGAAAAAAACTCCACCCCATACAGCCCCCCCGTGGCATCGAGGGCCACGCCAAAGGGACGCTGGATGGCGTTACCGACGGTGCTGACAGCCCCCGCAAGTGTCACCCTTCGGAGCCGCCCGTTGCCTTCGTCCGCCACGTACAGGGCCTCTCCGGCGGGGCCCAGCTCCAGGCCGCGTGGTGCGTTCAAGCGCGCGGCTCCACCGACCCCATCCGCCAGGCCCGCCTCCCCGTTCCCGACCAGGGTGGCCACGACGCGGGCCGCCGGGGGAGGCGTCGGCGTGGGCAGCCCGGAGGGCTCGGCTGCCGGGCTCGGGAGCCCCTGGGGGGCCTCCGGCGTGGCCGGAGATGGGGCCGGCGGCACGAACACGACCGTCGGGGCGTCGGCCCCGACCGGGCCCCTCCCGAGCCTCAGGATGTCCGGCAGTGTCACCGCGAAGTTCGGCTTGTTGTCGACCAGCACGGGCACGATGACGGGCTTGTAGCCGCCGGCCGCCACCGTGAGGTTGTACTGGCCGGGCAGGATGCGGTCCAGCGTGAACCTGCCCGTCGCGTCCGTGAACTGGCTCTCCGTCACCGGTGGGTCGAGCTGCGCCACCGCGCCG
>JAYKHL010000276.1:0-1349 GCA_035284865.1 Candidatus Sericytochromatia bacterium
GGCCAGAGCGGGGGGCTGACCTGCGCCTCGACCTTGAGATCAGCTTCCGGGATGCCGTCTTCGGCGCGGAGAAGACCGTCGACATCCGGCACCTCGAGGCGTGTGAGCCTTGTGGTGGCGGAGGCGCCAAGAAGGGGACCTCTGCCACCACCTGCGGGACGTGCAAGGGGCAAGGGCAGGTCCAGCAGGTCCACCGGACTCCCTTCGGCCAGTTTGCGCAGAACACGATCTGCCAGCGCTGCCGCGGGGAGGGCCAGGTCATCGAGACCCCCTGCCCGACGTGCAAGGGGCTCGGCAAGCGCAACGCGGAGAAGCAACTCAAGGTCAAAATTCCCCCAGGCGTGGACACGGGCGCGCGGCTGCGCGTGTCCTCCGAGGGCGACGCAGGAACCCGCAATGGCCCGCCGGGCGACCTCTACATCGTGCTGCACGTGGCGCCCGACAAGCGGTTCGATCGCCGGGACACCGAGCTGTTCGTGACGGTCCCGATCTCCTTCGGGCAGGCCGCGCTGGGCGCGGACCTCGAGGTGGAAACGCTGGACACCCCTCAGGCCCTGCGCGTCCCTGCCGGCACCCAGACGGGCACCTCCTTCACGCTTCGCGGGCTCGGCGTGCCCCACCTTGTCAGCCCCCAGCGCCGGGGCGACCTCCACGTGGAGGTTGTGGTGCAGGTGCCGACCCAGCTCACGGATGAGGAGCAGGCGCTCCTCGAGCGTCTCGAAGAGATCCGCACCGGCAAGAGCGACCGCAAGCACCACGGGGGGTTGCTCGACAACATCAAGAAGGCGCTCGGGGGGTAGCAGATGGGGCCGCTGGGCTGGTGGGAGGCCTTCGAGGCCGACGCGCGCGCGATCTTCGAGAAGGATCCCGCGGCCCGCAGCTGGGCCGAGGTGCTGACGTGTTACCCGGGGCTCCATGCCCTGGCGACACACCGCGTGGCCCACGACTTGCACCGGGCCGGCGTGCCCTGGCTCCCGCGCTTGCTCTCCCACGTCAATCGGTTCCTCACGGGCATCGAGATCCACCCGGGGGCACGCATCGGCAAGGGCGTCGTGATTGACCACGGCATGGGGGTCGTGATCGGCGAGACCGCAGAGGTTGGAGATGGCTGCCTGATCTATCAGGGTGTCACGCTGGGCGGCACCAGCCTGGTCCACGCCAAGCGCCACCCGACGGTCGGCCGCAACGTGGTGCTGGGCTCGGGGGCCAAGGTGCTCGGCTCCTTCACGGTGGGCGAGGGCGCCTTTGTGGGCTCGGGCTCGGTGGTGACCAAGCCTGTCCCTCCCGGGGCGACCGTCGTCGGCATCCCGGGCAAGGTGGCTGCCATCCACGGGGAGAAGGTGGCGCCC
>JAYKHL010000277.1:0-1733 GCA_035284865.1 Candidatus Sericytochromatia bacterium
AGGCGGTAGATACGGCCGAACGCGCCATCACCCTCCTCCAAGAACGCCGCACCGCCCTCATCTCCGCCGCCGTCACCGGCCAGATCGACGTGCGCGCCCACGTGGAGGCCCTGCCCGCATGAGCGACCTCTCCCGCAAGCCCGACCATCGCGCAAGGTGACGCCTTGGACGTCCAGGCACTAATCGATGAACTGAACCAGGCCGACGAGCACACGCGGCTGGAGGCCAAGAGCAGCCAGGAGTTGGGAGCCTCGCTGCTCCAGACGATCTGTGCCTTCGCCAACGAGCCCGGGCTGGGCGGTGGGGTCGTGTTGCTCGGCGTGGAACAGGACGGCGAAGGGCGGTATGTTCCAGTCGGGGTGCCGGCGCCCGACAAGGTGTGCGCGGACGTGGCGTCCGCCTGCGCGACGACGTTCAACGCGACCCTCCGGCCAAGGTTGGAGACCCGCTTGATCGCGGGCAAGGCGGTGGTGGTGGTGGAGGTCGAGGAGGCTCCCACCGGCCTCAAGCCGGTGTACTTCCTCAAGCAGGGCCTGCCGCAAGGGGCCTTCCGGCGGGTCGGCTCCTCCGACCAGCGGATGGTCGATGAGGACCTGGCCGCCATGTTCGCCGAGCGCGGTGGCCGCGCCTTCGATACGACGGTCGTCCCCGGCGCCCGGCGGGACGACCTCGACCCCGCCGCCATCGCCGAGTACCGGCGCCTGCGTCGCAACCTGTCGCCCCACGCGATCGAGCTGAGCTGGGATGACGACGAGTTGCTGGAGGCCATCGGCGCCCTGACGCGCGAGGGCGGGCAGCTGGTGCCGACCGTCGCGGGCCTCGTGGTGTTCGGCAGGCCCCCGGCGCTTCGCCGCCTGTTCCCGATGCTGCGAGCGGACTACATCCGCACGTACGGCACGGAGTGGGTCGCGGCTGGGGACGCCCGGTTTGAGGCCCAGGAGTTCCGCCTGCCCGGCATCTTGCTGGTGCGAACCCTCGTCAACACCATCGTGGAGGGGATGCTGCGGCGTGTGGTGGTCGGCGCTGGGGCGCTGGAGCGCCGGGAGATCCCGCTGCTACCGGAGGAGGTCATCCGAGAGGCCGTGGTGAACGCGTTGATGCATCGCAGCTACCGGCGACAGGATCCGCTCATGATCATCCGCTACTTCAACCGGCTGGAAATCCGCAACGCGGGGACCTCCCTGAAGCACGAGGATACGTTCGGGACGCCCGGGTCGGTGCCGCGCAACCCGGCGATCGCTGCCATCTTCCACGACACGGGCCTCGCAGAGACCAAGGGCAGCGGGATCCGGGTGATGCGGCAGCAGATGGACGCGGCCGGGCTCGCAAAACCGACCCTGATTCCCGACCGCCGGGATGATCGCTTCACGGCGACATTCCTGTTCCACCACTTCCTGGACCGCGAGGACCTGGCGTGGCTGGCGCCCTTCGAGTCGCTGGACCTCACGATGCCCGAACGCGCGGCCCTGATCATTGTGCGCGAGATCGGCGCCATCAACAACCTCGCGTTGCGCCAGGTGGGTGGGTTCGAGCCTGGCGCGGCCTCCACCGCGTTGCGACGCCTCAAGGGCCTCGGGCTGCTAGAAGCCTTCGGGCGGGGGCCTGGCACCTACTACCGGCCGGCCGGGCTGCTGGCGGAGCTGGCTGAGGCCAAACCAGAATCGGCGACTTTATCACAGGACCTACCCCCGTTATCACAGGACCTACCCCCGTTATCACAGGACCTACCCCCG
>JAYKHL010000278.1:0-1066 GCA_035284865.1 Candidatus Sericytochromatia bacterium
CGTCGGTCGGAGAAGAGAAGCATGGTTGAGGTCTTCGTACCCTGGAACCCGGCCGCCGCATCCCGAAACCCTCGGCTTGCTGTCCGACCGAGCTTGCTCAGTACCGCCCGGCTGGCAGGATGCGCACGAGGTTGCTGCCGATGTCGCCGATGGCGAGCCGGCCGTCCGACATCACGGCCAGGCAGGCCGGCATGTACAGGGCGTCCTCGCCGTCGGGGTCGGGGAACCACCTGCCGCCCGGGCCTGCGACGGTGCGGATGAGGCCGTCCGGCGTGATCCGGCGGACGCGCGGCGGCCGGCCCGGCAACATGTCCGGGGTGAGGGGCAGATCCCCCACGAGGGCGCCCATCGCCTCCACGTTGCGGTCGCCCCCCTCTGCCACGTAGAGGTTGCCCGCCTGGTCGTAGGCGAGGCCAAGGGGGACGGAGAGCCAGACGTCGCGGGCAGCGACGCCCTCCAGCGGAGGCTCCGGGCCGCCCGCCTTGATGGCCTCGGCGCGGAACAGCATCTCTTGAAGGGGGATCCCGGCCACCAGTTCGAGGGTGCCCGCCTGCGGGCCGCTCGTGCGGAGGCGGTAGATTCGCCCACCGATGCCGTCACAAAAGACGATGTGGCCGTCGGGGTCCCGGACGATGCCGGTGGGCAGCCCCATCCGAAGCTTGGCAGGGTCGGGGCTCAGGGCCTCGCCCAGCCCGACCAGCAGGTCACCCATCTTCGGGTTGCCGGCGGCCGGGTCGCCCACGGCGGTCTCCGTCCCGCCCTCAGGCGTTTTGCGCGCCACGGTGCCTTTCATCGCGCGCGTCCACCAGGGCCTGCCATCGGGCCCCAGCGTCAGGCCCCAGTCGTTCAGGAGGGCCTTGCCCGCCACCTCGGCCTGGATGACGCCATCCGGCCCGACCCGGCGGATGCGCTGGCTGACCAAGACGTAGAGCGAGCCAGCCTGCCACCAGATGCCGCGTGGCTCGTCGAGCCGCGCGGCGGTGGCGGGGCCGCCGTCGCCCGTGTCGCCGCCGGCGCCGCGCACCTGGCCCGCCACCACCGCCAGCGTGCGGCCATCGAAGCGCCG
>JAYKHL010000279.1:0-1099 GCA_035284865.1 Candidatus Sericytochromatia bacterium
CGAGCCCCATGTTACACTTTTTTTATTCATTTTTGTGATTTTTGCAGTATTCCTCCCGGCAACGTCGGAACGGAGGTTCGTTATGCACAATCGTAAAGGATTCACACTTATCGAATTGCTGGTGGTCATTGCGATCATCGGCATACTGGCAGCAATCCTGTTACCGGCATTGTCGCGCGCGCGCGAAGCGGCGAGACGGGCCAGTTGCCAGAACAATCTGAAGCAGTTCGGATTGGTGTTCAAGATGTATTCGAACGAGTCGCGCGGATCGGCTTATCCTCCGCTGTCGCCGTTCGGTAGTTTACGCGCGGATAATCGCTCCTCGAATCTGTGGTCCGCACCGCACGCCGCGACCATATTTCCGATGTATCTTGAGGATATTCAGATTGCACTATGCCCTTCCGATCCGCAAATTGACCCCAAGTGGGCCAGCGTAGGTGCTCGTGTTCCCGAAACTGGAGATTTTGATTCCTGGAAGCAGGATGCGCTGGAACTATACGACGAGATTTCGTTTGATTATTACCTGACCGCGGAATTGGGCCGTTCGTATATGTACAAGGGTTACGTGGCCACCAATCCGCCGGAGTATTACGGAATCTGGGGCGCCACGACAATCAATGAGTATTGGGGTGAAATCGATATTCTGAATCTGGGAACAATTCGATACAAGAGTTATGAAGAAGATATCGTGATTGACAATCCGGATAACTATTTCGCGCCTTGGCCACCATGGGTCCCGGGAGTTTTCGATCCCGAAGCACCGCCATCTGAAGAAGAGATCGGTCGCCAGGAGTATTCCACAGGTACGGGTGGCAGCGGAATCGTGCGTCGTTTACGGGACGGCATTGAGCGATTCCTGATCACAGATATCAACAACGCGCAAGTGAGTTCAGCCGGACAAGCCGATTTGGCCGTGATGTGGGACACACTGGGATCGAATGAATTCGGTGACAGCGGACAAGCCACGGGTGTATTCAATCACCTTCCGGGCGGCTGCAATGTGCTGTACATGGATGGGCACGTTGAATATATCCGGTTCAAGGATGACGTGTATCCTGTGCGCAATCTGGAACAGTACCTCAAAGAAAACAGCCACTAC
>JAYKHL010000280.1:0-1944 GCA_035284865.1 Candidatus Sericytochromatia bacterium
ATCCCCGCTCGCCTTCATCGTCGCCGCGGTCTTCATGGTGATCGTCGGCGACCTGTTCGCGCTGATCGCCTACCACACCCGCCAGGCCAACTTCGGGTCCTGGTTCTCGAACATGGCGGTGGTGCTGCTGCTCGTGATTCCCGCGCTCACGATGCGCCTCATCGCAGAGGAGCGGCGCTCCGGCACCATCGAGTTGCTGATGACCTCGCCCATTCAGGACCGGGATCTGGTGCTTGGAAAGTTTTTGGCGGCAGCGCTGTACCTGTTCTTCTTGCTGGCGCTGACGATCGTGTGCCCCCTGATCCTCGCGATGAACACGAAGCTGGAGTGGGCCACGCTGGGGTCCAGCTACCTCGGCGCCTTCCTGCTCGGCTGCAGCTTCATGGCAGTGGGCATCTTCGCCAGCTCGCTGACGGCCAACGTCATCGTGGCCGCCATGACCACCTTCGCCATCTCGCTGGTGCTCTGGCTGCTGCCCTCGGCCGGCCAGATGTTCGGCGGCACTGCCGCGGACGTCATGCAGTACCTGTCGATCATGCAGCACCAGGAAAACATGGGGAAGGGCGTGCTCGACTCGAGCGACCTCGTCTTCTACGTCAGCTTCATCACCGCGTGGCTCTTCATGGCCATCCGGTCGGTTGAAACCTACCACTGGAGGTAAGCCCCGATGTCCGCACCGAACATGAGCCCGGAAGACGCCCGTCTTTCGGTCGTAGACAAGCTCAATCTGGCCTTCGGCCTCGTGGCGATCGTGCTGCTGGCGGGAGCCCTCGGCCTCACGACCCTGCCCCCCAAGACCCTGTCGTTCATCACGCCGGAGCGCGCCGCCTCCGTGGCCGGCTGGCTTCGGATGGGGGGCCTGGTGGCCATGGGGCTGTACGTCATCACCCTTGCGCTGCTCAAGGAGCGCGAGATCACCTGGTTCATCAAGAACCGCAACACGCACTCCGGCTTCAACATCGCGGTTCAGGTGGCTGCCGTGATCGGCATCCTCTCCGCCGTGAACTACTTTGGCACGCGCCACCACTTCCGGATTGATCTGACGGAGAACAAGGCCTACTCGCTCTCCGAGCAGAGCATCAAGGTGGTGAAGGACCTCAAGGAGCCGGTCACGGTTGAGCTGTTCGTCCGCAAGGGCGATCCTCAATCCACCAACCTGGAGACCCTCTGGAGCCAGTACGCCTACGCCAGCGACAACGTGAAGATCGAGGTCATCGACATCGATCGCAACCCGACGCGGGCGAAGCGAAACAAGATCACGGCGTACGGCTCCTCCGTGATCTCCCGCGGCACGCAGACGACGACCATCACCGGCGCGCAGGAGCAGGACCTGACCTCGGCCATCATCAAGGTGACGCGGGACGGCCAGAAGACGGTCTACTTCACGGTGGGCCACGGTGAAGCGTCCTACGAGAAGTTCGACAAGGACGGCGTCACGCAGCTGAAGGACGCCATCGAGAAGCAGATGTACAAGGTCGACCAGCTCGCCCTGTTCCGTACGGGCAAGGTTCCCTCGGATGCATCGGTCGTGGTCGTGCTTGGGCCGACCAAGCCCTTCTCGCCGAAGGAGCTCGAGGCCCTCAAGGGCTACATCCGCAACGGCGGCCGCGCGATCGTGTGCGCCGCGCTGCAGAGCGAGGACAACCTCAACGAGCTCACCAAAACCTTCGGCATCGAGATCCGCAAGGACCTTGTGATCGACCCGGCCGCCAACCTCTTCGGCGACCTGGCGGTGCCTGTGGTGCAGCGGTTCCCGTACCACGCCATCACCCAGAGCCTGCAGGCGGCCTACTTCCCTGCCAGCCGGTCGCTGGTGAAGACCAAGGTCCTGCCTTCGGGCGTCAGCAGCATCTCGCCGCTGGTCGAGACCTCCGGGGAGGCCTGGAGCGAGACCGACATCAAGGCGCGCACCCTGAGCTTCGACCCGCCCAAGGACACCAAGGG
>JAYKHL010000281.1:0-1514 GCA_035284865.1 Candidatus Sericytochromatia bacterium
CGATCCGAATAGCTCATTGCTCTTCTTGAGCCCAACGTGGTTTATGAGTGAGCATGGTTTTTTTACGGGTCTCGAGCTACAAATTAAATTAGCTGAAAAACGGTTTAAGTTTCAGTTTGCGATAAAAGAAGTCGACTTTCCAACCTTCGGTACTGATCGAGTATTTGAGTCGAAAGAAGTATCAGCAATTGTGAGCGATGTGCTGAAAACACTCCCTATAACAGCCGTTCACATTCATCATTTCATGCACTGGGGAATTTTAGACACCTGCAAAGCAGCTGTCGATAATAATATTCCTTATGCTGTTTCGCTTCATGACTATTACTTGCTTTGCCCAAGTCACAATCTCCTTGACAAGAGCAATCAGCATTGTGGAATTCCCTCAAACTGTTCGTCCTGCATTCCAAACTTTGGATTAACTGCTAAGCAGCTCCGGAAATGGCGTGACTCGGCTCATGAAGTTTTAGTCAACGCAAGCCATATCGTTGTGCCATCAAAGATTGTTTCAACCTATTTTGAGAAAGTATTTGGGCCGCAGCTTGTCTCTCGATTTGAAATCATTAGTCACGGAATTTATTCTGAGAAATATTTGGAACAATCCTCAGGAGAAAGGCTCAAGTTATTAAAACAAAGACGTGAAAGACTGCTGAACACATCAGCGCCCTTATCTATTGCACTCGTTGGCGATTTATCAATCGCTAAAGGTGGGGACTTGATAAAAGCCATTCTGAAGCGCATTAATAATGACAATAAACTCTGCAACTCGTTCCGTTTTATAGCTTGTGGTCGCTCACACTTTAAGAGAAGCGACTATCCAAACGTAAACATTGTGATCAGAGAAGAGTTTACTCCTGAGGCTTTGATGTGGTTCCTAGCTGATGCAGATGTTTTCCTCAGTCTAAGTGTCTCACCTGAAACGTATATGCTAGTGGGCGACGAGGTTGCGTGGGCGGGTCTACCCTCTGTCTCAGGATCTCTTGGAGCCTTCGCAGATAGAATAGCAGAGCACAATCTTGGTTGGCTCGTTGATCTCTTTTCAACTGAGAGCATTATTCAGATTTTAGCTGACATTCGAGGCAAGAAAAAAAATGAATTCTTTGCTGTGCTCGACAGACTGATAGCTTGGCGACCATCAAGCCATGAAATGATCGCGGAGGAGTATAAGAAGCTATTTAACACTTCAGCTAGCACAAACCGTCACCCTTATTCCTTCTTCGAAACGCCAAAAGTTATTTATGCCTCTCAAACCGAAGCTGTCGTGCCTCAGGCAGGGGAGGGTGCTGTGTTCGAAGTTCTTAAATCAGTAGGGCTTGGTAGTCTTAAGTTTCGGTATCCACGACTGTGGGCAGCAGTAAGACACTCCATTCTTGCTTTACCAGCCCCGCTGCGAGATACTTTTTTCGGTCATGCAAAGAAGCTTCGAGCGAAAGTAAGCTAGTTCTATGGAAATTCAAAATAAGCTTGGAAGGGTTATGGCGGTTCTGACCGCATATAACGATGAAGAAAAGGTAGAA
>JAYKHL010000282.1:0-1904 GCA_035284865.1 Candidatus Sericytochromatia bacterium
GTGGGCAGCGGCGCTGCGGCCGAGTGCGGCCAGTTGGTAACCGCCCTCCAGGACCGAAACCACCCGCCCCCCGGCATGGCGGCTGGCCACGCTCATGATCTGCGCGCTGATCCAGGCATAGTCGGCATCGGCGAGGTTCCAGCCGGCCATGTCGTCGTCACGGTGTCCGTCGAACCCGGCACTGCAGAACACCAGCTGCGGGCGGAATCTCTCCAGCGCGGGCACGCACACCTGGGCGAACCGCTCCCGGTAGAGGGTGCCGTCGGTACCGGCCGGCAGTGGCAGATCGACGACATGGGGATTGGCCGTGGCGAAGTGGGTACCCGGGTAGAACGGGTGCTGGAAGGTGGAAACGAACAACACCCGCGGATCGGCTTGCAGCGCGTCCTCGCTGCCATTGCCGTGATGCACGTCGAAATCGACCAGGGCCACCCGTTCCAGGCCATGCGCGCTCAGCGCGTGGGCGACACCGATCGCAACGTTGTTGAACAGGCAGAACCCCATCGCACGGTTACGCTCCGCGTGGTGTCCGGGCGGGCGTACGTTGCAGAAGGCCGTGCGCACCTCGCCCGAGAGCACCAGATCCGTTGCCCGGATCACTGCGCCGGCAGCGCGCAGCGCCGCCGCCAGGCTGTGCCGATTCATCGAGGTATCCGGGTCGAGCTGCACATAACCGCGGTTCGGCGCTGCCGCCCGGATTCGCGCGACATACGCGGGATCATGGATGCGGCAGAGCTGTTCGTCGCTGGCGAGCGGTGCCTCGTAACAACGCAAGAAGTCCATCAGCCCGCTCACCCGCAGGCGCTCCTCGATCGCGGCGAGGCGCCCGGGCGCCTCGGGATGGTGGGGTCCCATCTCGTGCAGGAACATGTCGGGATGGCTCACCAGCGCTGTCAGATTCATTTATAGTGCACCGCACAATAAACAATGATACCTTTACCGAAGGCAATCACAACGGGTGATGCCAGCCGGTCGCGCATGGCCGGCGCCGCTCAACCCTGGCGCACACTATGGGACAGCACTACCTCAGTCGGCTCTTTGCCCCGCGAGCGATCGCGGTGTTCGGTGCCAGCGATCGGCCCGATACGGTGGGCACCATGGTATTCCAGAACCTGCAGCGCGGGGAATTCACTGGCCCGCTCTATCCGGTCAACCCGCAGCGGACCGAAGTCGGCGGCGTCACCTGTTACCCGGATCTGGCCAGCCTGGGCAAGCCGGTCGATCTGGCGGTCATCGCAACACCCGCGGCCACGCTCCCCGACATTATGCAACAGTGCGGGGAGCACGGGGTCAGCGCCGCCATCGTGCTCAGTGCCGGTTTCCGCGAGAGCGGAGAGCGCGGCGCCCGGCTGGAACAGCAGATGCTGGACATTGCCCGTCAGCACGGTATTCACCTGGTCGGCCCCAACTGCCTCGGCGTGATCCGCCCCAGCAGCGGCATCAATGCCACCTTCAGCCTGACCCCGGCACGCCCGGGCAAGCTGGCACTGGTCTCGCAGTCGGGTGCCATCTGCACGGCCATTCTGGACTGGGCCGCCAGCAACCGGGTGGGTTTCTCCACGGTGGTATCGCTGGGCGCAGCCGCGGACGTGGACTTCGGCGACGTGCTGGACTACCTGGCCGGTGACGGCGAGACCGAAGCCATCCTGCTGTACGTCGAGGGTCTGCACAGCGCCCGGGGCTTCATGAGCGCCCTGCGCGCAGCGGCACGCCTGAAACCGGTGATCGCGCTCAAGGTCGGGCGCCACGAGACGGGTTCCCGCGCCGCCACCTCCCACACCGGGGCGCTGGTCGGTTCGGACGAGGCCTTTGATGCAGCCCTGTCCCGTTCCGGCGTGGTCCGGGCCATGACCATCGGCCAGATGTTCTCCGCGGCTCGCACCCTGTCATCACGCTACCGCAGC
>JAYKHL010000283.1:0-1053 GCA_035284865.1 Candidatus Sericytochromatia bacterium
AAAAACAATCAATGGGGGTGGGCTTTGCCTGCCCCCATTTTTTTACTGAGGTCAATATGTCTGACGATGAGAACGGAACTGAAGAACTAACAAATAATGAAGAGTCGGAAGCTAGTGACACAGTACAAGCAGCCACTACTGAAGATGTCATTAATGATATCATCGATGGCGCACATCTATATTCTGCAGCAATAGAGGTATTTGCTAGCCAATTTATCTTTCAAGGCAAAAGCCTGAACGCCCATAGTACTGATTTGCTAGTTCATGTTCCAGACGAACTGACGCCAGAAGAAGCTCAAAAGCTATTTACAAAACTTGCTAGGAAAATACAAAAAGCTTCTCACTACTATGCAATTGCTAGTGGTGCTGCCAACGCAATGGATGGTGGAGCTGGCATGAAGAAGGCAGACATCGTAACTGCTATCGTTCAGAGCTATGACAAAAGAGGGGCTCGTCGCCCCGCCGGCGCAGTCATAGACAAGATTGCAGATAGCTATATGAAAGATACTAAAAACTCAAAAATAGTTGCTGGCATTGTAAAGCATTTTTGGCGCACAAGACTTGATTCGCTTATCGAGACTAGAAAGTGTGTCGAGCAAGCATCAATCAGCTTGGGGACGCAAATGAAGTACCTGGAGCATGATTAAATGCCATAAACTTTTTTACAAAGTACTATAAGGAATAATGATAGAATCAAAATGCTAGATGGAATACTACTTGGAACAATGACATGGCTTAGCTTTGTACTAAGCTGGAGACATTTACCAAATCTTATTAAGAGACTTACCTTTAAATTTCCCCTATTTTCAGATATAGGTGCTACACTATTGGCGTTTCTACTATTGAGTGGTATAAGTAAATCTATAACTGCAGTTATAGGCGGAATGGTAACTGGCTTGCTAATAAACTTTACTTTGATAATTGGAAAGAAACAGTATGAACACAAGTCTTGACGACATACTTAATGATGCAGCTCTCTCTGAGAATTTTGCAGAAGCCTTTATTACCGACGTCATGAGTCAGCTAGATATTCTAGACCCATCTGAAGAAGCT
>JAYKHL010000284.1:0-1946 GCA_035284865.1 Candidatus Sericytochromatia bacterium
GTCAATGTGGCGGGTGATCGGGTTGTTCAGGTAGCCCAGGGGCGCCTTGTTCGGGTAGTGGCCCTGCGCGGCCTTCTCCCGGGACCCCTTGATGGTCTCCTCGCGCAGGTTGTCGATGTAGGCCTTCGCGAGCACGATCTTGATGTTGTGGACCAGCATCTCGTGGCCGGTGGACTTCTGGCTGACGACCATCGACTCCTTGAAGAGGTGCAGCTCGACGTCGTAGGTCGTGACGAGGTCGTCGAGCGTCACCAGGTCCCGGAAGTTCCGGTACAGGCGGTCGGTCTTCTCGACAATCACGGCGACGGGGTGCTTGCTGGCCTTCAGGTGCTCAAGCATTGCGTTGAACTGCTTGCGGCCGGTGGCCTTGGCGGACTGGGCCTCCACGAACTCGTGTTCGATGCTAAGGCCCTGGGCCACGGCGTAGGCGTGGGCGGCCTTGAGCTGCGCCGGGATGGAGAACCCGGAGTCCTCCTGGTCCTTGGAGCTGACGCGGGCGTAGATGACGGCCTTGCGCGGCAGGGGGCCGGGCGGGGTGGTCGGCTTCTTGCGGCGGGGTTTTCTCATGTGTTGACCTCACGTGGGGGAGTGGAGCCTGGCCCGCTGTCGCCCCCAGGCTCTTCGAAGAGGGCCAGGTAGGGCTGGTAGGCGTACTTCCGGTTGCGCTTGTAGCCCGTTTGCTCGGTGACGAGGCCCAGTTCGCTCAGGCGGGCAAGCAAGGTGTTCGCGGTCTGGTAGTTGAGGTCCAAGGCCTCGGCCAGGGCCTTCGGGGTGAGATAAGGCTGGTGGAACATCGTGTCGAGCGCGCGCACCATGTTGCCGGAGGCCTTGCCCTCGCGCTCCAGCAGCCGTCGGTGCTCCTCGCGCATGGCCAGGATCCGCCGGGCCGTGCTGGTCGCCTGGTCGGCCACCTCTCGAATCCCACGAAGGAAGAAGGCGAGCCACTCTTCCCAGTGGCCGTCGGTGCGTATGGCCTGCAGCCGGTCGTAGTACTCGGCGCGGTGCTGCTTGAGGAAGTAGCTGAGGTACAGCAGTGGCTTGGACAGAACTTGGCGTTGGCAAAGCAGGAACGTGATCAGCAGGCGCCCCATGCGGCCGTTGCCGTCGAGGAAGGGGTGGATGGTCTCGAACTGGGCATGGACGAGGCCGGCGTGGATCAGGTTCGGGTAACGCTGGTCGTACAGGTAGTGCTCCAGTTCCCCTAGCGCCGACATCAGCTCCGGGCCCTCAGCCGGCGGCACGAAGGTCGCGTTCTGCAGGCTGCAGTTCCTCGGCCCGATCCAGACCGGGCTGCGTCGGAACTCGCCTGGATCCTTCTCCTGCCCGCGCACGCCTTGCATCAGCTCCGCGTGGATCTCGCGGATAAGGCGGAGGCTGAGGGGAAACTCGTCGGCCCGGAGGCGCTGGAGCCCGTGGTTCATCGCCCGCACGTAGTTGAAAACCTCCTCGACGTCCGGCGTGTGGCCGTCGTCGTCCTGCCCGGCCTCGAACAGCAGCAGGTCCGTCAGCGACGCCTGCGTCCCCTCGATCTGGGAGCTGAGCACGGCCTCCTGCCGGACGTACATCGCGACGAACAGGTCCGGGTTCGGGAGGATCCATGCGGCGCCTTCGAGGCGGCCGAGCGCGGAGTCGGCCTCGGAGAGCAGCCGCGTCAGCCGGCTCAGGTCGAGGTCCGGCTCGGGCGGCAGGGCTGCGGGCTGGAAAGAATGGAAGCCACGGGGGTGTGCGACGTAGCGTCCGGCCCGGGTCGAGCGCAGGATGGGCGGCATGCGGAGGCTCCATGTTAGGGGATCCATGAACAAGGTACCCCGCGCCACGTCCTTATTTTAAAAAACCCTCGTTTTTTAAAATAAGGCTTGCGGTCGCCGGTCCTTATTCGAACGAAGGTGAACACGGCGGCCCCTGCCACCTGGGCCGGCAGCCCTGCCCGCTCACCCCACCCCCCC
>JAYKHL010000285.1:0-1727 GCA_035284865.1 Candidatus Sericytochromatia bacterium
ACGAGGTGCCACACCTGATCGCCGTGGCCGCGACCACCAAGCAGGATCGCTGGGCGACGTTCTCGACGTACGGAGCCTGGTGCAGCCTGGCGGCCCCCGGAGAGACCGTCGTGACCACGGGGATCAACAACCAGTACATCTATGCCCGGGGCACCTCGTTTGCGACGCCGCTCGTCGCGGCGACGGTGGCCCTGATGCTGGGGGCAGGAGCCCCCCGCGACCCGGCCCTGCTCAAGCGGCGGTTGGCGGCGACGGCCGCTGACGTCGAGGCGCCTGGCGTCGATCCGCGCACGGGCGCCGGGCGCATCGACGCCGGGCGTGCGGTGGTGGACCAGCTGGTGCTCTAGCTGGCGGGGCCCGCGAGGCCGCCCACCAGCGCGGACGGCCCGCGCTGCGGCCTCAGATGCGAGGGGGCCGCGCGGCCCCGGCAGCCACCTGGTTCTCCAGCGGCTGGCCTTGCTCGAAGGCCTCCACGTTGCGCAGCGTCGTTTCGGCGATGTTGCCCAGGGCCGTGTCCGTCAGGAAGGCCTGGTGGCCCGTCACCAGCACCTGCGGAAAGGAGAGCAGGCGGGCGAGCTCGTCATCCTGCAGGCCCTCCTCCGACCAATCCTCGAAGAAGACGCCGGCCTCTCTCTCGAAGACGTCCAGCCCCACCCCCCTCAGACGCCGCTGCTTCAAGGCCTCGATCAGCGCGGACGAGTCGACAAGCGGCCCGCGGCTGGTGTTTAGCAGGATCGCGCCCGGCTTCATGCGGCGGAAGGCGGCCTCATCGATCAGGTGCCGCGTGCTGGCCGTGAGGGGGGCGTGGAGGCTGATGACATCCGCCGCGCCGAGCAGATCGTCAAGTGGGACGTAGCGCACGCCTTCCAGCTGCGAGATGGCCGGGTCCGGCCGGAGGTCGTGGGCCAGCACGTGGCACCCGAAGCCGCGCATGATGTCGATGAAACATCGGCCGATCCGCCCGGTGCCGATCACGCCGACGGTCTTGCCGTGCAGGTCGAACCCGACGAGGCCGTTCAGCGAGAAGTTGCCCTCCCTCACGCGGGCATAGGCGCGATGGGTGCGACGGTTGAGGGCCAGCAGCAGCGCCACGGCGTGCTCGGCGACGGCGTGCGGGGAGTAAGCGGGCACCCTCACGACCGTGACCCCCAGCGCGCTGGCGGCCTCGAGATCGACGTTGTCGAAGCCTGCGCAACGCAGCGCGACCAGCTGCGTCCCGGCGGCTGCGAGGGCCTCCAGCACCGGGCGGCTCAGCGTGTCGTTCACGAAGCAGCACACGGCCCGGGCCCCGCGGGCAAGGGCGGCCGTCTCCCGGGTCAGCCGCACGGGCAGGAACGTCAACGCGTGGCCGTGGCCCTCGTTGGCGGCCTCGAAGGCGCGCTGGTCGTAGGGATGGGTGTCAAAAACCACGAGGTCCACGGGGCGAGCTCCTTTCTGCCAGCGGGGCCCGGCCGCCGGACCGGTCCCCGTAGCACCTTAGCACGGTCGCGCGGGCGCCCGCATCCGGTGTCGGTCCCTGGCTCGCTGGAGCCACCCCTGATGCCGCGATAGCCCCTCACCCGGCCCGCAGCCACCCTTGTACGAAGCCTTCTCGGGAGACTTCTCCCGGCGAGCAGCTGAGGATGAGCCCGCACCACCCTCTCTCCCTGAGGGAGACGGGACCGAAGGCGCGCTGGACCCAAAGGGTGCGGACGTTTTTCACTTCCTTACTCCCCCCTGATTCCGCA
>JAYKHL010000286.1:0-2421 GCA_035284865.1 Candidatus Sericytochromatia bacterium
GCCGCCGTCCAGCCGGTGGAGCCGCCGGTCGGCTCACCAGCGGCCGGCGAGCCCGTCGGGAGCGTGGAGCTGCCCTTCGACCCGCCGCCCACTTGAGGCCCGGGTGGCCCCCACGCTACACTGGCAAGCCTGGGGCGATTAAGTCAGCGGTTAGACGGCGATCCTTACAAGATCGAGGCCACTGGTTCGAATCCAGTATCGCCCACTGCCTGTGGCCTCAGCCAGGCTGCCGGGCTGGCTCCCGCACCACCCAGTAGCTCTTGACTGCCCGGCCGTCGCTGCGCGTCTCCACGGCCCCCGGGGCGATCACGTGGGTGGACCCACCACCATCCAGGGTGTAGGCCTCCACGGCGCCGAGGCTTCGCATCAACAAGGCGGCCTCGGCGAAGCCAGCCCCCCTGCCGCGCTCGGAGCCCTGACCGGCCGTCACGAGCAGGAGGCTGCCGTCGGGCTTGCGCCCCACGAGGGTGCGCGCAACGGGCGAGGTGAGGTCCACGTTGGGGAAGCTCCGGTCCGAGACCCCCGCCCGGAGCCGCCTCAGGAAGGCCCCGTTGGCGACATCGCGGGACAGCGTGGCGACCTCGGCCTCGCCGTAGAGGCGCCCGAGGCCCCCCACGAACCCGGGCGGGGCGGGTTGCTGCGCCTCCAGCTCGGACAGGCCGCCACGCCTGAACCGGGGCTGTCCATCGGTCCCGACGGCCAGGTGCCAGCGGCGATCGGAGATCCCGTCGTAGGCTGATCCCAGCGTTTCATCGCGGTAGGTGCGCCCCAGGCCGGCGAGATCGCCATACGTGCCGTTGGTGGCTCCGAACCCGAAGAACGCGGCGTTGACGGCGGCCAGCAGCCCGGGGACCCGCCGCACCTGGTCGGGTGAGAGGGTTCGCACGCCGTTGTCGAAGCTCGCCTCGAGCCGGGCTGCCCCGGCGGCGATCGCGACCACCGTCACCACCGCCCCGTTGGCCGTGCGGCGCGTGCGGTCGAGCGTCACGCCCGGGGCGAGCGTCGCCCGCTGGGCCTGGGTGGGCGCCCAGGCATCGAGTGGCCGCAGCATCCCGCCGAGGCGGCGTCGCATCACGACCATCGCGTCCGGCGGCTGGGGGCTGCCAGCCGGCTTGCCGCCGGCGGGGGCAGGGCCGGAAGGTCCTGGGGAGGCTGGCCCGGAGCGCCCGGGGGAGGTGCCTGGGAGGGCGGCGACGCGGCGGAGAGGAAGGAGCATGGGCATACCACGGTTCTCCCGTTGCGATCGGGAGCCCTGACGCCCCCTGGGCGGGTTTTTTTATTAAGGCGTGTTTAAGCAAAGGTTGTGTTTGATTGATGTCGGCCGGCGAGGTCGTTATCGTAGAGGCTGTCCGCGTCCTGAAGGAGCCCATTCATGCCCCGCGCCTGCCTCCCTCCCGCCTCCCTTCTGCTGGCCGTCACGCTGGCTGCTGCCGGTTGCAGCGCCCAGCCCCGGCTGACGGGCGCGGCGGCCGGAGGGGCTGCCCGGTTGGCCGCTGCCGCCACGTCCGAGCGCTGGCTGGTGGGCCTGGAGGGCTGGCCTGCACCCGCTGCGCGGGCTGCGGTGATGGGGCGCGCGGGCGTGCGGGTGGTCCGGGAGCTGCCGGAGGCGCGCCTGGTGGTGGTTGAGGCCGCGGGTGGCCGGGCCTTCAACCCGGCGCTGCTCTCCGAGCTGCCGGGGGTGGCCTTTGCCGGCCCCGATCGGCTGACGCCACGCGAGCGGCCGGAGGGAACGCGCGCCGAGGTGCGCCCCGGCGCGGCGGTCGGGGGGGACGACCCCTACCGCAGGGCGCAGTGGTACCTGAGCACGCTGGGGCTGCCGCGGGTCTGGGCCAGCGGCAAGGTGACGCGCGCCGTGCGTGTGGCGGTGGTGGACAGCGGGGTCGATGCGGCCCATGTCGACCTCAGGGGCGTCGTCGAGCCCGGCTACAACGCGATCGCGCCGGGCGCTGGCACGGGAGATGCCAACGGCCACGGCACGATGTGTGCGGGGCTGATCGCGGCGGTCGGCGGGAACGGCTACGGCATCCACGGCGCCGCCCCGAACGCTCGCATCGTGCCCGTGAAGGTCGGCGACACGGTGTCGTCGCTGGTCGACGGCCTGACGTGGGCGGCCTCGAACGCTGAGGTCGTCACGATGTCGCTCAGCGTGAAGCCGACGATGCCGGAGTACCCGGTCGCGCAGGAGGCCCTGAAGCGAGCCGCAGCGCTCGTGGTGGGCAAGGGGGTGCCGATGGTCTGCTCGCTGGGCAACACCGGCGATGCGTCCCGCAACGTCCCGGCTGCCTTTGCTGGCAACGAGGTGCCACACCTGATCGCCGTGGCCGCGACCACCAAGCAGGATCGCTGGGCGACGTTCTCGACGTACGGAGCCTGGTGCAGCCTGGCGGCCCCCGGAGAGACCGTCGTGACCACGGGGATCAA
>JAYKHL010000287.1:0-2114 GCA_035284865.1 Candidatus Sericytochromatia bacterium
TGGAGGTCTTCAATTTCGAGGAGGATGGGGGCGTTGTCGCGTCGCATGATCAGCCTACGCTGTTCTCCAGTTTCAAGCCGAGCAGCTTGGTCGCCTCGACGGCGAACTCCATCGGCAGTTGGGTGAAGACGTCCTTGCAGAAGCCGTTGATGATCATCCCGATGGCCTCCTCCGCGCCGATGCCGCGCTGGGCGAAGTAGAACATCTGGTCCTCGCCGATCTTGGAGGTGGTGGCCTCGTGCTCCACCCGCGCGCCGGGGTGCTGCACGCGGATGTAGGGCACCGTGTCCGCGGCGCAGTGGCGCCCGATCAGCATCGAGTCGCACTGCGAGTAGTTGCGGGCACCCTCGGCCTTGGGGCCAATCTGGACC
This sequence comes from Candidatus Sericytochromatia bacterium, assembly GCA_035284865.1. Classification (GTDB taxonomy): domain Bacteria; phylum Cyanobacteriota; class Sericytochromatia; order S15B-MN24; family JAQBPE01; genus JAYKHL01. Next base: position 372 of record JAYKHL010000287.1, read on the forward strand.
AGGCCGCGGTAGGTGTTGCGAGAGTGGCCCGCCGAGATGCCCTTGCTGATGATGGTGGAGCGGGTGCGGGGCCCCAGGTGGACCATCTTGGTGCCGGTGTCGGCCTGCTGCCGGTGGTTGGTCAGGGCCACCGAGTAGAACTCGCCCACGGAGTCCTCCCCGAGCAGCACGCACGAGGGGTACTTCCAGGTGATGGCGGAGCCGGTTTCAACCTGGGTCCAGGAGATCCGGGAGCGCTTGCCCTTGCACAACCCGCGCTTGGTCACGAAGTTGTAGATGCCACCCACCCCGTTCTCGTCGCCGGCGTACCAGTTCTGCACGGTCGAGTACTTGATGTCGGCGTCATCCAGTGCCACGAGCTCGACCACCGCCGCATGCAGCTGGTTGGTGTCGAACTTGGGGGCCGTGCACCCCTCCAGGTAGCTCACGCTGGCCCCCTCTTCGGCGACGATCAGCGTGCGCTCGAACTGCCCGGACTCCTCCGTGTTGATGCGGAAGTAGGTCGAGAGCTCCATCGGGCAGGCCACCCCCCGCGGGATGAAGCAGAAGGAGCCGTCCGAGAACACGGCGGCGTTCAGGGCAGCGAAGTAGTTGTCGGTGTAGGGCACCACCGAGCCCAGGTACTTCCGCACCAGCTCGGGATGCTCGCGCACCGCTTCCGAGAACGAGCAGAAGATCACCCCGGCAGCCCTGAGCTTCTCCTTGAACGTGGTCGTCACGGAGACGCTGTCGAACACGACGTCCACCGCCACGTTGGCGAGCATCTTCTGCTCGTGCAGCGGGATGCCGAGCTTCTCGAAGGTGCGGACCAGCTCCGGATCCACCTCCTCCATGCTGCCAAGCTGCTTCTTTTGCTTGGGGGCCGAGTAATACACGATGTCTTGGTAGTCGATGGCCGGGTAGTCGGCGTGCGCCCAGTGTGGCTCCGCCATCGTCTGCCAGTGCCGGAAGGCCTTGAGCCTGAACTCCAGCAGCCAGTCGGGCTCCTGCTTCTTGGCGGAGATCGCGCGAACCACGTCCTCACTGAGCCCCTTCGGCAGGGTCTCGGCCTCGATCGGCGTGACGAAGCCGGCCTCGTAGGGGCGGTTGATGACCTTCTCGACTTGCGTGCTCATATCAGTGGCTCTGCGGCGCAATGCGGCGGGAACGGGCTCCCAGTGTACCCAATTTGGATAAAAGAGGTCAAGTTTGTCAGCGGGGTCCGCCTCGGGTATCATGACGTCGGGGCGAGGCGTCGCAGCGACCAACGGAGCGCCGGGCATTTCCCCACGGTTCACCCCATCTTAACACGGCGGCCCCTGAGGCCGGCCGGCACGGGCCTCAAGGACGCCATTCGATGATCACGCGAGCGACCGAATACGCCTGCCTGGCGATGCTCTACCTGGCGAAACAGCCCCCTGGCAGCTCCGTGAATACGGCCGACATCGCCCGGTTCGAGCACATCCCTCCGTCCTTCCTCGCCAAGGTGATCAACCAGCTCGCCAAGGCCGGCCTGGTCAGCTCCCGCCGGGGCCCGCAGGGCGGGCTGGTGCTGGCGGGTGAGCCGGCCGCGATCACGCTCCGGCAGATCGTCGAGGTCATCGAGGGCGAACTCTCCGTCAACCTGTGCACGGGAAGCCAGGACTACAGCTGCTTCCGGCTCGGGTGTTCCCTCAAGACCGCATTCTCCGAGGCTCAGCAGGTGTTCCTCGAGCGGCTGGGGGCCGTGACCCTGGCCGAGCTCGTCAGCCGGGACCGTTACCC
>JAYKHL010000288.1:0-1811 GCA_035284865.1 Candidatus Sericytochromatia bacterium
GGAGTTCGGAGTTCGAAATTCGGAGTTCGGAGTTCGACATTCGGAGTTCGGAGTTCGGAGTCCGGAGTTCGGAGTTGGAAGTTACTGAGACTGGGTTTTGGTGAGCGAAGCGATACAAAAGCCCTTAGTCGAAGTAATGCCGGGGAGCGCAGCGACGAGGGATCTCCTTTGCGCTGGGAGTTGGAAGTTATTAATTTAGATAATATCAGGGAATGGAAGCTATTACGAGGCCTTCATTTATCATCAGGGAAGCTGTTTGCCGCAATAACATACGGAGGATGGCTGAGAAGGCTGATAGTGCAGGTGTGGTGTTCCGGCCCCATTTTAAAACCCATCAGTCGCTCGGAGTCGGGAAATGGTTCAGGGACGAGGGAGTAAATGCAATTACGGTTTCTTCGGCCGATATGGCCATGCAATTTGCATACGACGGATGGGACAATATCACCATAGCCTTTCCTGTTAACCTTCGCGAAATTGAAAAATACCGGCACCTCGCCTCAGGAATCGATCTAAATCTCATTGTCGACAGTGAAATTGCCGCTGCATTCCTTAGCAGGGAGTTATCCAGTGAAACGGGCATCTTCATCGAAGTCGACTGCGGATATCCCCGGTCGGGTGTACCCGCAGAGGATTATGAAACGATCCGGGCAATAGCTGCACTCATCGAAAAGAGCAGGCATCTTAATTTCAGAGGATTCATAACCCATGCCGGCAACACATACCAGGCTGGCAGTGTCGAAGAAGTAGTGGGGATATACGAAGGCACGATCCGCCAGATGAACGGGCTAAAGTCGCAATTCTCCAGGGCCGGGAATGTTCCGATGATTTCAATCGGCGACACGCCCGCGTGCAGCATGGTGAAAGACCTCTCGGGGGCCGATGAGATCCGCCCGGGTAATTTCGTTTACTACGACCTGATGCAATATTACCTGGGGGCCTGCACCTACGATGATATCGCAGTTACGCTGGCCTGCCCGGTAAGCGGCATATATCCTTCGCGGAGCGAGATCATGGTCTACGGGGGTGCCGTGCACCTGTCGAAAGAACATCTTTGCCGTGAACACAAGATCTTCGGGGAAGTGGTGCGCTACAGCGATGACGGCTGGACCACTCCCCTTTCCGGTACCTATGTCAGTTCCCTCAGCCAGGAACATGGCCTGATCAAGACACATGAGGATATCCTTGCTGATTTTAAACACGGAGACCTCCTCGGCATATTGCCTGTGCATTCATGTCTCACCGCCAACCTCATGAAAGACCATACCCTGCTAATATGACCCCTTTACCTTGAACCCTGCACCCATTTTATTAACAAATTATCAACAAATATTTTGGGGAAAACTAAGCCTTCCTGAGTCTGCCACCCGACCTTATTATTCGTAATTTTGGCTCATGGACAAAAAACTCACCAACCAGCAGGAGAACATACGCAAGCGGGTCAGGAAAAGCCCCGAGCAGGTGCCGCTTCTTGACCACGGGCGGGTACCTCCGCAGGCCGTAGACCTGGAAGAAGCGGTGCTGGGAGCGATCATGCTTGAAAAGGATGCCCTTACAGCTGTCATCGACGTGCTGAAACCCGAAGTATTTTACAAGGAGGCGCACCAGGAGATCTTCAGAGCGATCACCGAGCTTTTCAACAAGTCGGAGCCTGTCGATATCCTGACCGTCGTCAACCAGCTCAAATTAACCGGCAGGCTCGACATCATCGGCGGAGCCTATTATATTACCCAGCTAACGAATCGTGTTGCTTCTTCAGCCAATGTTGAATACCACTCACGGATCATCATCCAGAAGCATATCCAGCGCGAGCT
>JAYKHL010000289.1:0-1898 GCA_035284865.1 Candidatus Sericytochromatia bacterium
CTGAACTTCTCGAACGCCTCCGAGGCCCAGATCGAGGATGGCATCCGGCGCCTCGGCAAGGTGATGCGGGCCGCAAGGCCTCAGCTGACCCGGTCCTGACCCGCTGCGGCCTCACGAGCCACCCGGCCGAGGCCGCCCGAGCGGACGTTCAGCCGTCCGAGAGCACCTTCTGCATCGGGCACCACCGGTCGCCACCGAAGGTCTCGTAGCCCAGCCGGCGCAAGAAGGCCGCCTTGCCCTGGTCGCGTCCCGGGGAGACGGCCACGCGAGGCGCCCCGAGCGCCGCCGCCACGTTCTCGACGGCCTGCACGAGCCGGCGCCCCACCCCAAGGTTGCGGGCGCCATCACGCACCGCGACGTGCACCACCCGGAGCGCGCCATGGTCCCAGCGGTAAGCCACGGCCCCCTCCGGTCGGGCCCGCCCGTCCGCCCGTCCCCTGTAGGCAACCAGGAATGCCAGCCCCCCGGCCATGGCGGCCCGAAGATCCGCCTCATCCTGGATGCCTGCGGGCATGTGCCGGCGGCTGCCGCCTGCCGAGGCGCGGAGGACCTCGAGCAGCACACCAGGCTCCTGGCATGTCATCACGGTGACCAGCGCCAGCGGGCGCACGTTCGTCTTCGTCGGCATTGACGGCTTTCTCCCGAACGACAAGAGGCGGTCACCCCCATTGGTGACCTTGTCGTCCCATTGTATTAAAGCTTGCTTAAAGTTTCAAACAAGCCGAAGGGAGAAAAATATGGGCGCTCCCGTTAGCGGGAGCGCCTGGAGGGGCGGGGCCGCTGTCAGCCCGCGGCGACGGGATGCATCCCGCTGTAGCCCAGCTTGGCCAGCTTCTCCTCGGCGTAGAAGGGCAGCTGGATCGTCTTCTTGGAGGCAGCGGCAGCCTTGTGCTGCTCGAGCTCCCGTTCGGTGGCGAGGGAGTTCTGCATCAGCACCTCGTAGTCGGCCAGCTGACGGTCGAGTTCCTCGCGCGTGACCTGCAACTGCCCGCGGACCTCCTCCAGCTCTTGCTGCAGCAACTCGGCATAGGCATCCTGATCGTTGAGGCGACCCTGCTGCTCGTCGATCTTGCGTAGCAAGAACGCGATGACATGCTCCGGATCCGCCTCGCAACCGCGCCGCTCCTCGACGGGCGCCGGCGCCTGGCTGCCATCCAGCCAGATCACCGCGGGTTCCACCGCGCCAGGCTCGGCGGCAGGCGCCGGCAGGGCTGCGTCGCCCGGGTTGGGGGGGGCATCTTCGAACATGGCGGACCTCCTGGGGCATCGGGTGACACCCCAGGCTACACCGGCCCGGCGTCCCGTTCAGGGACCACGATCACAACGTAACGCCAGGCTTCAGGCCTCCTGACCTCGCTCCGGGGGCGGCAGCAGCGCCAGCATCGCCTGCATGTCACTGGCCTCATCGGCCTCTCCCAGCAGCCGCTGCAGCTCCAGGTAGCGGGCCTCCGCCAGATCCCGCGAGTCGAACGACCAATAGCGCACCACGCCATGGACGTCCCAGCCAGCCTCGCAGTACGTGACGGAGACGTTGAACTGGTCTGCGATCAGGTGCTCGACGGCGATGCCCCAGCGGCGGGCGGGGGACTCGAGGCGGTAGACGTAGTAAGCCGTGGCCTCCAGCTCGGCGTTGCGTTCGAGCGTCGTGTCTTGAAGTTGCATCGGGGCTCCTCTGGTCAAGGTGGCGCGCAGGCGCTCACCGGGGGGGAAGGTGGCGAAGGGTGGAGAGCATCTGGGCGCGAAGGTCACGCACCCAGCGCTCGCTGCCGTGGCCCTGCGTGCGCAGGACGAGCAGGCGGCCGGGGCCCGGGCACACGGAGAGCGCCTCGGGTTGGCCACCTGGGGCCACGACCACGGCAGAGAGCAGGAGGCGGCCTTCGTGCCGCTCCACGACGGGC
>JAYKHL010000290.1:0-1025 GCA_035284865.1 Candidatus Sericytochromatia bacterium
TAATTTGTCTGCAAGGTATCGTACAGCAGATAAACGAAAACAGACCAAAGTACGATCAAATAAGTTTAACACTACAAAACAGAAAAAATGAATTACCAAGAATTTCTAAAAAGTAAAGAATCTGAATTTATTACAAGTGGATTTGAAGTAAGTGATTCAGACCTTAATAATAATCTATTTGACTTTCAAAAGTACATTGTAAAGACAGCATTATACAAGGGTAGATTTGCCGTATTTGCCGATTGTGGTCTTGGGAAGACACTTATGCAATTGAGCTGGGCAGATCAAGTGTATAATCACACAAAGAAAAAAGTATTAATATTAGCACCATTAGCAGTTGTAGAACAGACAAAAGATGAAGCTGTTAAATTCGGAATCAACACTGATTCATTTGATATTACAAACTTCGATCAGTTAAAGAATATTGATGCTTCATTGTATTCAGGCGTTGTATTGGATGAAAGTTCAATATTGAAAGGGAGAGATGGTAAACTATCTCGATTAATAATAGATACTTTTGCAGGTCACAAATATAAATTAGCTTGTACTGCTACACCATCACCAAATGACCATATGGAGTTAGGTCAACATTCTGAGTTCTTAGGCGCTATGAGTTACCTTGAAATGTTAGCAATGTTCTTCGTTCACGATGGCGGTGAAACTTCAAAATGGAGATTAAGAAAACACGCTCAAGATGACTTTTGGAAATACGTTTGCACGTGGTCTATTTCAATGGATAATCCAAAAACATTAGGCTTTGACCATTGCGGATATGACTTGCCCGAAATAGAATACATTGAGCATATTATACCAGTTGAGAATATTACAGGTACTTTATTCGGTGATGTTGCGGTTTCTGCTACTGACTTACATAAAGATTTAAAAAGATCTTTTGATAAAAGAATAGAAAAGACTGTTGAACTTGTAAACAACTCAAACGAACAATGGATAGTATGGACTTTAAAGAACGATGAAGCGAATGAATTAAACAAAGTTTTGAACGATTCTGTAAATGTTCAGGGATC
>JAYKHL010000291.1:0-1571 GCA_035284865.1 Candidatus Sericytochromatia bacterium
CCAGGCACGTAAGCCACCGCGCTGCGCCGGGCGATCGCCCGCAGGATCCCACGGGCCGCGGCCTCGGGCGTGGCCACCAGGAACAGCCCGGGCCTCCCGTGGGTCATCGCCGTGTCCACAAAGCCCGGCTTGACCAGCGTCACGGAGATCCCCCGAGGGGCCAGCCGGTGGCGCAGGCCCTGCATGTACACCTCGAAGCCCCCCTTGGCGGCCCCGTACAGGTAGTTGGACTGCCTCCCGCGGTCGCCGGCCACCGACCCGAGCCCGCACAGCCAGCCGCGCCCCTGGGCCTCCAGGGCTGCCGCCGCCACCTCACAGGCGAGCGCCGGCCCCGTGAGGTTGGCCTCGAAGGCCGCCCGCAAGCGCTCCGGCTCCTGCTCGGCCAGCCGCTGGTCCGGCAAGCTGCCCACAGCCACGAGCACCCCGGCGATGTCCCCCTCGAGCGCCTGCACCAGGTTGTCCAGCGTGGCAGGCTCTCGGGCCTCCCAGCGAAAGGTGCCGACCGGCACCCCGTGCCGGACCCGGATATCGGCGGCCACCGCAGCGACCTCGGCGTCGTCGCGCCCCCCGAGCCGCAAGGGAGTGCCCGCCCGGGCCAGACGCAGCGCCACCGCCCGCGCGATGGCGGAGGTCGCCCCGACGATCACCACGGCGCCGGGCTCCACGCGGGCGCTCACAGCAGGCCCGCCCGTCGCGCGAGCGTCGAGGAGAGGCGTCCTTGGGGATCGATCCGGGCCCGCACCTCGCGAAAGGCTGCCAGGCGGGGGTACATCGCGGCGATCGTCTCGGCATGCGCCGTGGCGTCCTTGGCCAGGTAGAGCCGGCCCCCGTGGTGCAGCGTGATGGCGTCGAGTTGCGCCACCAGGCCAGGGGTGCCGGCGTGCCAGGGCAGGTCGAGCGCCAGCGTGAAGCCTGGGGCCGGGACCGAGAGCGGTCCAGGGTTGCCCGGCCCCATCCGCTTGAGGACGGCGAGGAAGGAGGGCACCCCCTCCCGGGAGAGGCGCTCCAGCAGGGCCGTGAGGCCGGCCTGCGCGGTTGCGGTCGGGAACAACACCTGGTACTGGGTGAAGCCCCGCGAGCCGTACAGGCGGTTCCAGGCCCCCACCCGATCGAGCGGGTAGAAGTAGGCCTCGAGCGGCACGTGCAGCCCTGCGCGCGTCGGGTGCCCCAGCCAGAAGGCCTGGTTGAAGGCCGCCACGGTCCAGCGGTTGAGCAGGCCAGCCGGGGCGTCCCACGGCACGGTCAGCGCGGGGGGCCGTCCCCCGGCCGGCAAGGTGCGAGCGGGCGCCTCGGCGGCCGAGAGGTGCTCCCCGTGCATGAGCACCGAGCGCCCCAGCGCGCGTCCCCGCGCCAGCACGTCGATCCAGGCCACGGCATAGGTGTAGCGATCATCCAGCTCGACCATGGCCGCCATCGCTGCCTCGAGGTCCGGGGCGCGCCGGTGATCCACCCGCATCCACGCCGTCTCGACGCGGCGGAGCTGGATGGCGGCCAGCAACACCACGCCGGTGAGGCCTGCGCCGCCGAGCGTCGCCCAGTAGACCTCGGCGTTGCGATCAGGGGCGCACTCC
>JAYKHL010000292.1:0-1134 GCA_035284865.1 Candidatus Sericytochromatia bacterium
GCACCGAGATCATCTGCCCGGACGCCGCGCACGGCACCAACCCGGCCACCGCCACCATGTGCGGCATGACGGTGCGCGAGATCCCCACCAAGGACGACGGCGACGTGGACGTCGAGGCGCTGCGCGCCGTGGTCGGTCCGCACACCGCGGGCATCATGCTCACCAACCCGTCGACGCTCGGCGTGTTCGAGCGCCGCATCCGCGAGGTCGCCGAGGTCGTGCACGGCGCGGGCGGTCTGCTCTATTACGACGGCGCCAACCTGAACGCCATCCTCGGCAAGGTGCGCCCGGGCGACATGGGCTTCGACGTCATCCACATGAACCTGCACAAGACCTTCTCCACGCCGCACGGCGGCGGCGGACCGGGGTCCGGCGCGGTCGGCGTCGGCGAGCGGCTGCTGCCGTTCATGCCGCTGCCGGTGGTCGGTTATGACGGCGAGCGCTACCGCTGGCTCGACGAGTCGGACCTGCCGCAGACCATCGGCCGCCTGTCGGCGTTCATGGGCAACACCGGCGTGCTGCTGCGCGCCTACGTCTACATGCGCATGCTCGGCCGCGACGGCATGCGCCGCGTGGCGGAGTACGCCACGCTCAATGCCAACTACCTGATGGCACGGCTGCGCGAAGCCGGCTTCGAACTCGCCTATCCCGAGCGGCGCGCGGGCCACGAGTTCATCGTCACGCTGCGGCGCGAGGCGCGCGAGTACGGCACGACGGCAATGGACTTCGCCAAGCGGCTGCTCGACTACGGCTTCCACGCCCCGACGACCTACTTCCCGCTGCTGGTACCCGAGTGCCTGCTGATCGAGCCCACCGAGACCGAGTCGAAGGAGGCGCTCGACGGGTTCGTGGCGGCGATGGTTGCGATCCGCGAGGAGGCGAAGTCCGACCCGGCGAAGCTCAAGGGCGCGCCGTACACGCTGCCGGTGCGTCGCCTCGACGACGTGCGTGCAGCCAAGCAGCTCGACGTCGCCTGGCAGGCCGCATGAGCGCGTTGATCTGCGGCTCGATCGCCTTCGACACGGTCATGGTGTTCCAGGGCCGCTTCCGCGACCACATCCTGCCCGACCGCATCCACCTGCTGAACGTCGCGTTCCTGGTGCCGAGCCTGCGCCGCAACTTCGGCGGCTGCGC
>JAYKHL010000293.1:0-1670 GCA_035284865.1 Candidatus Sericytochromatia bacterium
GACCGCGGGGGCCGGCAGGCGCGTGCGGTGCGCCTCGGCGGGGGGCGCCTGGGGGGCGGCGGGCGGGGTCGGGGCTGCGGCCGCCGCTGCGGGCTGGGGGGCGGCAGGCTGGGCGACGGGCTGGACCGGCTGGGCCTGGGGCAGGAGCAGTGGGGCCTGGTTGATCTGGGTCATCGGGGTCATCCTCCACGCGGGGGGGGCGCTGTACGGGGTGCTCTTCGCGGCGGCCAGCGCCCGTTGTGCGAGCTGAAACACGATCCCTACAAAGGTTTTACAGGCTTTTAACACTGCCCCTGGCGCCGGGCGCTTCCATGGCCCATCCTGAGGGGCGTTGGCCGCGTCCCTGCCTGGAGGGCTCCCCCTTGCCTGCGTCGAACCCCGCTGTCCCTGACGATCTCACGATTGCCGAGGCCACCCCGCTCGAGCCGATCACGGCCGTGGCCGCCCGCTTCGGCTTGGAGCCGGACGACCTGGAGCTCTTCGGCCGCCACAAAGCGAAGCTGGGGGAGGAGGCCTGGGCGCGCCTGCGGGATCGCCCTGACGGCAAGCTGGTGCTGGTCACGGCGATCTCGCCGACGCCCGCGGGGGAGGGCAAGACGACGGTCACGATCGGCCTCTCGCAGGCGCTCTGTCGCCTGGGTGAGCGCGCCGTCGCAGCCGTTCGGGAGCCCTCGCTCGGCCCGGTCTTCGGCGTCAAGGGCGGGGCCACGGGCGGAGGGTACGCCCAGGTGCTGCCGATGGCTGACATCAACATGCACTTCACGGGGGACTTCCACGCCGTCACGGCGGCCAACAACCTGCTGGCCGCGATGATCGACAACCACCTGCAGCAGGGCAACGCGCTGCGCCTCGATCCCCGCCGCATCACCTTCTCGCGGGTGCTGGACGTGAACGATCGGGCCCTGCGGGAGGTCGTGATCGGCCTGGGAGGCCCGGCCGGCGGGGTGCCCAGGCAGGCGGGCTTCATGATCACGCCGGCGTCGGAGGTCATGGCGGTGCTGTGCCTGGCTGCGGACGCGACGGACCTCCGCCGGCGCCTCGGCGACATCATCGCGGGCTACGACCTCGATGGGCAGCCCATCCGCGCCCGCGACCTCGAGGCAGACGGCGCCATGGCGGCGCTGCTGCGGGAGGCCCTCAAGCCCAACCTCGTGCAGACCACGGAGCACACCCCCGCGCTGGTCCACGGGGGCCCCTTCGCGAACATCGCGCATGGCTGCAACACGGTCCGGGCCACACGCATGGCGTTGAAGCTGGGTGACTGGGTCGTCACCGAGGCAGGCTTCGGTGCGGACCTGGGCGCGGAGAAGTTCATCGACATCAAGTGCCGGGCCGCCGGGCTGCGCCCGGACGTCGTCGTGCTGGTCGCCACCATCCGGTCCCTCAAGATGCACGGCGGGGCGCCTCGCTCCGCGCTGCAGGCCGAGGATCTCGCGGCCCTGGCGGTGGGGGCTGCCAACCTGGCGCGCCACCTGCGCAACGTGCGAGAGGTCTTCGGCCTGCCTTGTGTGGTCGCGCTGAACCGCTTCGGGAGCGACACGGAGGCCGAGGTGGCCTGGCTGACGCACTTCGTGGAGGGGCTGGGCGCGACGGTGGCGCTGTGCGAGGTCCATGGGCGCGGCGGCGCCGGGGGCGAGGTCCTCGCGCGCGCCGTGCAGACGGCCGCCGCC
>JAYKHL010000294.1:0-1455 GCA_035284865.1 Candidatus Sericytochromatia bacterium
ATTTATTGAAAAGCGAGTTCAAAAGCACATGGACTTACTGGCTTGGCGGAGGAAGTCACAAACTAAATTATAGTTATCAAAATGTTTCACAATCAGAATTTAACTTCCCATTCTGCATTTCAACAAACAGGACTTATTATACTGATGCTGATTTCACATTTACAAAAGACGGATACAAGCAGAATCATCATTATTATAAAAATGCACGGATTACAAATAACAGCTTACAGCAATCACTTTATTTATTGAATAGCACAAAGGCAACAACAACCACTATTGAAGTTATAAATGAATATCAGACAGGTTTAGTCGGGAAATATGTCCAGGTTCAGTTATATGATGTTGGGGGTGGAACATTTAATCTTGTTTCAATGGCAAAAACAAATTATGATGGCGAGGATACTCTTTATCTGAATTGGTATGACAGCCTTTACAAGTTTATAGTTTTGGATGATGATGGAGAAACAATACTTGGTAATTTTGCACCAACAAAAATAAGTTCAGCTACACAAACATTGAAGATAACTTCTGAAACCACATTTGATTACAGGAAGTTTAACCAGGTTAGTTATGTTTTGTATTATAATAATGCAACAGGAAACTTCATTGCGACTTATACGATTCCATCTGGCGTTTCAATTAATGGCGGATGTTTAAGAGTTGTAAAATCATCAATATTCAATTATAGCATTCTTTACGATACCTGTATTAACTCTGCATCTGGGACATTGTCTTACAATCTGCCTTCTTACATGAATGGAACATTTCACGCAATATTTTATGTTAATGGTTCAGTTGCTGAACTAAGCAGAGTTGAAGTATTTCGGCAGGTAAGAGAAACAATTTACGAGAATTTATTGCAGATTGATGCAACTGCTTATATGATTATTCTGTTCGCTGGAATAGTTTTGCTGTTTGTATTCTCTCCTGTAATGGCAGTCGTTGGCGGTATAGCTGGATGGTTGCTTGGCTCGGCTCTTGGATTGATTACGATTACTTCAACTTATGTTCTGATTGGATTTATCACAATCGCTCTTGTGATAGCCTGGAAGGTGAGAACATGATAATCAGGAATAAGAAAGGCGCAAGTGTGAAAGATGCTTTTATTGTCATTTTAATCGGAGTTCTGTTCTTTGGCTTGTCAGTTTTATTCATTACTGAAAACGCACAGGAAGCTGATGTCCAGGTTGATGACAGATATAATCAAACATATCAGAAATTATTGGATGATGAAAGAGATTTGCAAGGCGTTCAAAATACTTTGGAGAACTTTTCAACTTCCGTAGAGGAAGCGAAGCTTGGAGATTTTGCTTATTACGGCTTTAAGGGGATTTTATCAATCATGAAAGCTCCATTTCAGATTTTGAACATAGCAAAGAACTCTGTTTCGGTTGTAGGAGCAACTTTAGACTTTGTTCCGCAGATTGTTCTGACAACAGCATCAGCAGTTATCGG
>JAYKHL010000295.1:0-1178 GCA_035284865.1 Candidatus Sericytochromatia bacterium
GCAGTAATGCAGGACGGAGGACTTTGGATGAGTAAGAAATCCATTTTAGAAAAAGTAGGTTTATTTGATGAGAAATTCATCAGAGGGGGGTATGAAGATGTTGACCTATTCCTCAGAATGAGAGACACCTTTGGAATGAGAATAATAATGAGCGAAAGAGCTTGGTATTGGCACAAAGAAGGTGCTACCAGATGGAATACGGAAAAAAACGGATACATAAATAATTTTAATCTTGAATGTAAGTCGGTTGAATCACACAACTTAGAATACTTTATGTCTAAGTGGGGGTTCAATCCACACATAAACTCACCTTGGAGAACGACGGAACTCATATCATAAAACCCCAACAGCAGACCTCAGAGGAAACAACCACCCGATACGAGGGTGACCTACCTCAAGAGCTTTTAGATATTGGTTTGAATTTGGATAATATGCAAATTATAGACCACCTGGGACTTAAGGATGTAATGTTTCATCCAGATACTATGCCAAAAGTAAATGACATATCTGACTACCTAAAAACATCAGGAAAAGATATAGAAATGGTAGACCTACAGCTTGGTAATCCTGGGAACATGAGCAGGTTAGATAAGATTTACAGCTATGTTCAGCTTGAGAAGCAGTCAGCTGATATAAAAAGAAGAGAAGCTTTAATAAATAAAGAGAAATCAAAATATGATACTTTCAAACGCTTCAACCAGTCTGGGGTTGAGGAACAAAACTAGGTTCTTAACCAGAACCGACAGCACTACCTATACGGACGCTGACCTAGACGCAAATTTAAATAATTGGTTGCAGATAATGACAACCGAAATTCTCTCAGCCATTGATGGGTGGGACTTTAAGGCTGAAACAGCAACTACAAACCTAGTAGCTTCACAGCAGGAATATGTTCTTCCAGCTGACATCCTTAAGATTAAAAGGGTCGAGGTCACCTATGATGGAACTAACTGGGCGAAAGCTAATTTCTTTGACATTAATGAAAAAACTGGCTCAACTAGCACTACAGATATAGCTAATGAGTTTAACACAAACGAACCCTATGTAGACCTGATGGATGACTCACTGATGATTTATCCGATACCTAGTTCAAATGTAACAGCTGGACTTAAGATTTGGTATGAAAAAGAACAAGATGAACTGACAGCAGCAACAGATGAACCAGCGTTTGCAAGACC
>JAYKHL010000296.1:0-1023 GCA_035284865.1 Candidatus Sericytochromatia bacterium
TGCTGCAGCCAAAACGTACAAAATTCCGTAAGCAGATGAAGGGCCGTAACCGCGGTCTTGCTAATACGGGTAACAAGGTCAGCTTTGGTGAATATGGCCTTAAAGCTGTTGAGCGTGGTCGAATTACTGCGCGGCAAATTGAAGCCGCCAGGCGTGCCATGACTCGTTTTATCAAGCGTGGTGGTAAAGTCTGGATTCGTATTTTCCCGGACAAACCAATCACTAAGAAACCGCTTGAGGTTCGTCAAGGTAAAGGTAAGGGTAATGTAGAATACTGGGTGGCTGAAATCCGTCCCGGAAAAATGCTTTACGAAATGGATGGCGTGAATGAGGACGTTGCACGTCGTGCATTTGAGTTGGCTGCTGCAAAACTTCCAGTCAAAACAGTATTTGAAGAAAGAACGGTGATGTGATGAAGGCCGAAGAAATTAAAAAAATGGATAAAAATCAGCTGATTGCAGAGCGTGAAAAGCTGTTGAAACTTCAGTTTAACTTGCGGATGCAACGTGGCAGTGGTCAGCTAGGACAACCACACTTGATGCGTGCTGCGCGCAAAGACATCGCGCGAATCAATACCGCATTAACAGAACTTAAAGGTCAAGATGATGGAAACTGAAGCTAAAGTAGCGCGAACAATCGTAGGACGCGTTGTCAGCAATAAAGCTGATAAAACAGTGACTGTACGTTTAGAGCGTAGAGTTCCCCATAGTGTCTATGGAAAATACATGCGCCGTTGGAGTACATTTCATGCGCATGATGAAGAGAATGCTTGTGGTGAAGGTGATTTGGTCAAAATTATCCAAGTTCGTCCTTTGTCACGGACTAAACGGTGGAAAGTTGTTGATATCGTTGAAAAATCAGTTTCTTAACTGAGATTAAAACATATTTTCACTTAAAACTACAAATCAAACTAAGTGAGTGTTATAATGCCTGGCTATGCTGAGTGAGCTCAGTAACCCAGGATTAGCAAGTCGGAGTGACCGATGATTCAGATGCAAACAGTATTGGATGTCGCTGACAACA
>JAYKHL010000297.1:0-1401 GCA_035284865.1 Candidatus Sericytochromatia bacterium
ATGTTGCTCAAATCCACACTATGTCCGAAAATTTTTGGAAAAACATCTTTTAAAAATTTTTCCGAGAAGGTTTCTAGATGTTTCAATTCATCTGATGTCAATTTAAGTGGAGATGCAGGGGTTGTCACAGGGGTCGTCACCGGACCACCTTTTTTCGGGGGAGGCGTCATTAACGGATTACTCATGGTTGTAGATGAATATCTTTACTTTATTTTTGCATATTTTTCTTTGTTCACACAATGTAGGCAAAATTTACGATGCTCCTTAGATTGTTGATCGTACCTATCTCCTGTACACCATTTAAGTTCGTTCGTGAAATTAGCTTCCTCTCTTACCGTTTTCATGACACTTTCTCGCTGAGATACAGTCAATGGCAACATATAAAATAATTCAGCTTGTTCCCTGTCTTTGAAATTAGATCCTTCTTTCACCCAAAAGTTTTGAAATCCCATTTCATAATCTGCAATAGTATTGATTGGGGTCTGGTTGTATAGTGGAAGTCTAGCCGTGTCCGATGTGATAACTGCCATTGTTATCGACTGGTACGATACTCTTCTTTCCTCGTTTCACTCTGCATATAATTTTGATTGGCCGCCCGGACCAAATCAGTATGATCCCCTTTCGTCGCCTCGGCTCGCTGCAAATCTTGCAAAGAATCCAAAACAGGTCCAGAATCTCCCGCTAAATCATGTTTAAGCTCAACATCCTTGTCTTGCGGGACGACTTGTCCAGAATTTTGTGGACCAATCTCATTGATATTTTCACCAATAGCATGGAAAGGATTACGTGCATCGAAATCATACAAAGTGCCATTCCTTGCAGGAGCTTCAGTCATATTGACAGCAATGGGGTGGTCACGTTGTCTGGTACCCAAAGGCACAGCAGCAGCAGCCATGTCAGAATGATACTGATGTCCAACAGTCAATTTACTTGGTGACACGAAACTGGCATCCTCACCACCTTTATGATGAGCAGTGTCAGTAGGAAAATGAGATGCGCTAGGCATTTGCCGGCCACTACCACGTTGTGCCGGGTCGAGACCTCCAGTGCCAGGTGGGTACAATACCATGTCGTTGTTGTTCTTATTTGGAGTAGCATAATAATTACCATCATCTACCGCCAATGGTGGGTTGCCGCCCTTTTTTACCATTGTCTGATCATCCCCAATGTACACAGGTCTGTATGGATCTTGCGTAGTAACACGTTTTAATTTGTTATTGAATATCTCCGACTGTTGCAACTGGCGAAATTTGTGGACATTCTGGTATGCATCAACTACAGCCGATAATTTTGGATCATTTCTGTTTTGCCATGAGGTAGGTTTAGTCAATGAATCCGTATGGAAATAAATATCAGGATGTGTAAACATATCATGAGAAGTAAGTTTATTGGCATCATATT
>JAYKHL010000298.1:0-1678 GCA_035284865.1 Candidatus Sericytochromatia bacterium
AGTGCGAGGCGCACCGCTTCCACGTCTCGCACTTCGCCCGGGCGAAGTGCGAGACGTGGAAGCGGTGCGCCTCGCACTCCAGGTACGGCACCCCATGTTCCACGAGGCCGTAGCCGTCCCGCTGGCAGGCCTCCGGGATCCCGAGGGCCTCCGCGACCTCGCGCCGGAAGGCCGGCTTCGGGATGGCCTCGTCCTCGTTCTTCTTCCAGCCCCCCCCGGTCAGCACCCACGAGCCGGCCGGGAACCGCAGGGGCGGAAGCCCCCGCTCCCGCCGGTGCCCGAGGACCCGGTGCAGGAAGGCCGGAAAGCCGATGATGCGCACGGGCAGCCCGGAGGCGGCAAAGGCCTCCAGCTTGGCGTTGGTGACCGCGGGGTCGAACGCCCAGTCGCCGGCGGCCTCGTCCCACCGCAGGGCGTACCAGACCTCGGCGCGGGCCGTGAAGCGCGTCATGTAGTTGTCGGTGTAGGTCGTGCCCCGCGTGGCCGCCTGGCCCGGGTCGTGGGCGAACACGAGGTGGTTCGCCACCAGCCTGGGGTCGATCACGCCGTTGGCGCCGAAGCAGGCGTCCACGGTGGCGAGCCCGCGTGCCAGCGAGCCGGCATCGAAGAAGATCTGGCTCTTCTGCCCCGTGGTGCCGCTGCTCGTGAGCGTCAGCGCCACGTCCTCGCGCGGCACCGAGAGCAGCTCGTGGTGCTTGAGCGTGTTCACGAAGATCCACGGCACGCGCGCCAGGTCCGCGTCGGCGTGGAGCTCGTCCTCTTGGAAGCCGTGGCGCTCGCACAGGGCGCGGTAGAAGGGGCTGGCCTGCCGGTGCCAGGCGACGGCGTCGCGCATCGCCTCGCGGAAGGTCTGGTCCTTGGCCGCATCGAGCACGTACGGCTCGGGGGCCGACATGAGGGCTTCGAGGGCGGCGGTGGCGGCAGGCGCTGGCATGACAGGTGCTCCTGCCCCATCATACCCGGCCGCTCGGCGCTCGGGGCCCGGGAAACCCCGTGCTCGCCCGGGTGAGTTCAGAACTTGGTCTTGCCGAACATTGCGCTTCCCTCCGCTCTCCTGCACCGGCTCCCGGCGACAAGATGGAGGTCCACGCGGGCGGTGGGGGCGTGGTCGGTAAGGGGGCGCAGTTTAGTTAAGAGGATGTTATGGGAGATGAAAGTTCCGCTAAGCCGGACCGCCGGGGTTGCCGCGTGCGACGGCCTTGGCCCTGCGCGAGCGGGCCCGCCGCCGGAACGCGGCCATGGCCGGGAGGGGGAGGAGGGAATCACGGGCCCCTGGCCCCGTCCCCCACGCCCTCAGAGCGTCTCGTCGAGCGTGCCCTTGAACTTCCCCGTGACGGGCACGCGGGGGATGCCCCCCGGCGGGAGCAGCGCCACGACCAGCGGCCCCAGGCTGCCCGCCGCGATGAGCCTGGCGACGTCGGGCTTGGCCCGCAGCACGGCGGCCTCCAGCCGGGCCTGCAGGCCTGGCTCGCGCGCCGAATCCGGCACCTCCACGCGGATCAGCAGGCCCTCGCGGCCGTCGTGCCGCTGCTTGACCAGCTGGACGGCGTGCCCGACGGCAGGCTCCCCGGCAAACGCGGCCAGCACCTCGGCCCGCAGCACCGTCGCGTAGCCCAGCCGCACGGCGTCATCGGCCCGCCCGAGCAGCTCGAAGACGGGGGTGGTGCGGCCGCAGGGG
>JAYKHL010000299.1:0-1376 GCA_035284865.1 Candidatus Sericytochromatia bacterium
GAGGGCACACCTATACTCGTGAACACTGGAAAGAAATTATTACCGCTATTCAGCATAAAGCAACTACACAAGGAAATAAAATTCCAATTATTTACGGTATCGATGCCATTCATGGGGCTAACTATACTGTAGGTGCTACATTGTTTCCACAAGAAATAGCGCAAGCTGCCACTTGGAATCCTGAACTTGTAGAACAGGGGGCTTCAATTACTGCTTATGATGTTTCAGCATCAGGAATTTCATGGAATTTTTCTCCCGTACTTGATTTAGGTAGACAGCCGCTTTGGGGACGTTTTTTTGAAACGTATGGTGAAGATGTTTACTTAGCTAAAACAATGGGCGTTGCTTGTGTAAGAGGGTACCAGGGGGAGGACCCATCTCAACCAGGAAAAGTAGCGGCCTGTTTGAAACACTTTTTAGGCTATTCCATGCCCTTATCAGGAAAAGATAGAACTCCAGCATGGATTCCAGAGCGTCAATTAAGGGAATACTTTCTGCCAACTTTTGAGGCAGCAATAAAAGAAGGAGCATTGACACTAATGATAAACTCTGGTGAAGTGAATGGTATTCCAGTCCATGCCGATTACAATATTCTAACAAAACTTTTACGAGAAGAATTAGGTTTTAAAGGAATAGCTGTAACAGATTGGGAAGATGTTGCAAAATTATACAAAGACCATCATGTAGCAACCGACATGAAAGACGCTGTTCGTATAGCTGTAATGGCGGGGATAGATATGAGCATGACACCAAATGACTATACTTTTAATGATGCTCTAATTGAATTAGTAAAAGAGGGAACTATCCCTGAGTCTCGTTTAGATGAATCAGTAAGAAGAATTTTATGGGTAAAAAAACAATTAGGTTTATTTGAAAAGCCTTATCATGATTTAGATTCATTCTCGAAATTTGGTTCAGAAGAACATGCACTAGCAAGTTTAAATGCGGCTCGCGAATGTATTACCATGGTAAAAAACGAAGGCAACACTTTACCGCTTAATAAAAATGCAAAAATATTGGTTACTGGTCCGGGGGCAAATTCATTAAACTACATGAATGGCGGTTGGACACATACTTGGCAGGGAGATGAAACAAAGTTTAATACTGTAGGTAAAAAAACTATTATTGAAGCGTTAAAAGATTTGGCATCTAATGTTACTTATGTTGAAGGCTCATCTTTAGATAAACTGACAAATATTAATGATGCAATTCAGGAAGCATATAAGTCTGATGTAATTATTGTTTGCTTGGCAGAAGACCCAGCTACTGAGGGGCCTGCAGATATCAATATGTTAGACTTTTCAGATGCACAAACTATGCTTGTAGATGAAATGTATAATGCAGGAAGACCTGTGATTATTGTTAACACAACCTCT
>JAYKHL010000300.1:0-1027 GCA_035284865.1 Candidatus Sericytochromatia bacterium
CGATGGCAAAGGTGACCGAGACACCTGCTGCGAACGCCGTGTTTGCCCCGAGGGTGATGCTGTCGGCGGCGGTCATGGACAGGATCGCGCCATTGCTCGCTCGGAAGTCCAGGGTCGCGATCTGCCCGGCGGCCTCGAAATCGTAATCCCCGATCACCCGCCGTCCATGCAAATCCAACTGCGCCGGACAGGTCGGTTGGATGGCCCAGGGTTCCTGTCCCGTCAGCCCGTCGTTTGCACCGAAGAAGGCGATACCGGCGACGACGGTGACATCGGACAGGTTGGAGCCTGGGTAGTCAGGGAAGATATCCGCCAGCAGATACGTGCCCGAGGCCGTGCCGTCACTCAACCAGGGTTCCTCCCCTTCATCCGGTTTTCTTGCGGTGAACAGCAGGAGTCCCCCCAGATCACCCGTCAGCCACGGATCGGAACCGGGGTCTCCGGTCCAGATGTCCTTGACCATCTGGGTGCCGGCAGCGGTCCCATCGGTTCGCCACAATTCCGCGCCGGCATCGTCAGCGGCCACCTCACCTGCTACGAAAAACAGCTGACCGCCAGCCTGGAAAAGTCTGTACACGTTGGTGAAGGTCGTCGACATGCATTGGCGTTTTCCCGCAAGGAGCAGGAGACCCGGGAGCGGATATTGTCGGACCGGCGGGCGGTGCTGTTGGCGCAGATGCAGGTCCGGTTCGACACCGCGGAGAAGGAACACCAGATCGCGATGCTGACGGCCGAGCAGGCCCGGACCCGGCTACTGGCTGAGACCGAGCGCCAGCGGGTCTGGATCCTGGCGCTGGCCGTGGTGGCCGGTGGCCTGGTGTTCCTGCTGACGTTGCGTTGGTTGCAGCGGGTGCGTCGCGAGCGCGCGCACTATCGGAACCTGTCGCGAATTGACGGTCTGACCGGTCTCTACAATCACTCGGGCGTACGGGTACCGGCCGACGAGGCCTACGCCCGATGCTGTGATGCCGGCCTGCCTTTCTCGGTGGTCGTGGCGGACGTCGATCACTTCAAGCGGATCAACGAC
>JAYKHL010000301.1:0-1145 GCA_035284865.1 Candidatus Sericytochromatia bacterium
ACTGTGATCCTTGCCGTGGTAGGAGCAATGGCCAGCTTCACGGTGAGTATGTCGCTCAAATGGCTGTGGGCCTATCTGAAGCCCAAGGTGTAATTCAGAAGAATTTGTGGGTTAACCCTCTGATGGAAACGTCAGGGGGTTTTTTGTTAGTTTGAAATGATCATTCTTTTCGATAGGGAACCACTCGTAGTGATAACATTCAAGATGTATTCACCCGGTGAAAGTTCTGAAAGATCCATTCCGGCTTCAAAGCCTTCTCTTTTTACTTCGAGCGTTCTGCCGACAAAATCGATGATTCTGATTTCACTGATCTGTTCGTGGCATTCTATGTAAATTTTATCCTTCGCCGGGTTCGGAAAGACGGAAAAAGAAGATGTCTCGTTCTCATTAATTCCTGCTTGTATAGCGCATGAGTTTTCATACAACACATCTACTTGTGGGTATGGACCGTCGCTATAGACCAGTACCCCTTCTTTCCAAAGTTGGAAAGTATAGGGTTCGCCAGTGTAAACAAATTCGTACGCTTCAAAGGTTATACCCAGAACTTCACTATCGTCAATTGCGAAGTATTCGGCAGTGGGAGTCGGCACAACATTGAATCCGTTATAAGTTCCTATTGAAGCTCCATTAATGCTCACATTTAACCAGCCGAACAACCAATCCATGCCATCTTCAGAATCCATGATCAACACGTAATTGCATTTATCCTTTTCTCTTGGATGGGCATCCCAATGAAGTGCATACAAAACACCATTCCCATTATCAAATTGCGGCTCCAATACATTATCCGTTGGATCATCTAATATTGGAAAAACAGGATCAGAGATGATCGAACCTGAGTTTACGTCGATTGAATATAGTCGCATGTCCGCGGAGAGCCCACCTCTAAAAAAATATCGACCATTGATTTCATCATACGTGAAGTACTCCGGTGATGTTGACACAGTTTGAAATCCTGAAAACGAGTTTATTGTTGTCGTACTCCCTGTAGTGATGTCCACACTTACAAGCGAAACAGAAGATAATTGTTGAGACCAAATCAGCGCATAATAAATACCGGTGTTATTATCATGCTTTATGCCTAAAAGTTTGTCTTGTGACCCGTTTGTAACAGGAAAGGGTGCCATAGAATGCATCGATCCGTT